>CAZTXN010000193.1:0-4569 GCA_964617655.1 uncultured Nitrospiraceae bacterium
GTTCGTTTCGGGAGTTCCATGATCACAGTATACCATGCTTCTTCTGTGCCCAGAGGGTGCGATAGGTCGCGAGAGGGGAAACTTCCGTAAGGAGAGATCGCAGCGCGCGTCTGAGCTGTTCAGCCGGCGTTATTCTGCGTCGGCAGGCTCAGGACGAAGGTGCTGCCGCCGTCCTCGTTGTTCCGCGCCCGGATACTGCCGCCGTGATGCTCGACGATCTGGCGCGATATGGAAAGGCCGAGACCCGTTCCCTCGATCCCGCTCGTGAGCGCGTCCCCGGAACGGTGGAACTTGTCGAAGATCAGCTCGATGTCCTCGGGCGGGATGCCGATGCCGCTGTCGATGACCTCCATGATGATCTGCGGCCTCGGTCCGGGCTCCTCGCGCGCCTCGACGCGGATGCTGCCGCCTTCAGGCGTGAACTTGACGGCATTCGACAGGATGTTGTTCACGACCTGGACCAGGCGGTCCCGGTCGCCGCGCACCCGCGGCAGCGAGTTGCGGCCCGACCAGGTGAGGCGCTGCCCCTTGTTCCGGGCGAGCGGAAGGACAGCGGCCACGGACGTCCTGATGATGTCATCCAGGGCCAGCGCTTCAAAGCGCCACTGCATGGTGCCTGCTTCGATGCGGGACAGGTCGAGCAGGTCATTGATGAGCCGGCCGAGGCGGTCGCTCTCTTCGTCGATGGTGCGCAGGAGCTTCAACTTACGATCGGGCTGCATGCCCGGCTTCATAAGGAGCAGCTCGGCAAAGGCCTTGATGGACGTGAGGGGGGTGCGGAACTCGTGGGATACGGTGGACACGAAATCCGACTTGAGCTTGTCGAGCGTTTTGAGCTTCTTGTTCGCCTCCCGCAGTTCGTTCGAAGAGCGTTTCAGGTTTTTAACGGTGTCTTCAAGGTCGCCTCGCTGCCGGGCGAGTTCGCGGTCCCGGTCCTCGATCGTGGCGAGCATCTCGTTAAACCCCTTGCCCAGGGAGACCAGCTCTTCCGGTCCGGCCCCTTTGGCGCGGACCCTGAAATCCTTGTTTCGCGCAACGTCTTCCATCAGCGTCAGGAGCCCTGAAACAGGCCCGGTCACGACCTTCTGCAGCTTGTCCGCGAGAACATAGGCGATCAGCAGCGATGCCGTGAGTACTACCAGGGCCGCACTGGCGTAGCGGACCAGCAGCGCATAGAGGTTCCGCAGGT
Organism: uncultured Nitrospiraceae bacterium; assembly: GCA_964617655.1. Classification (GTDB taxonomy): domain Bacteria; phylum Nitrospirota; class UBA9217; order UBA9217; family UBA9217; genus JAKAHZ01. The sequence continues at coordinate 1,190 of CAZTXN010000193.1, forward strand.
CGGAACGGATGGTGATGGTCCCGATCCGCTCTCCGTGGAGCAGGACCGGCTTGGTCAGGACGAGGTGATTGAAGCCGAAGAGATGCCCCTCGGGCGGCGGCGACGCGGGAGGGAGCGGGCCTTCGCGTGACAGGAGCCGATACAAGGCAAAGAGGGCGCCCGACCGGGCATAGACGGCGGCATACTCGATATGCGGATCCGCCCGGAGGGCGCGCAGCGTCTCTTCGGCGTCGCGCGGCGAGTTGAACATCAGTGCCGCCGTGCACTGTTCGCCGGCGATGTCCGCTTTGATGGTGATGTCCCTGATGATGTTCTGGTGGAAGGACGTGAGCGCTGCCCAGAACATGACCGCCGTGGCCAGCAGCAGGGCGAGGCCCGTCGTGATCAGCGTAATGAAGATGAGGTTCTTTCTGAGCGTAAGCGGATAGGGCCACTTCATGGCGGGCTCCCGAAGGCGCCGCGCAGTCCCGCACAGGGAGCGCTGCTGCACGCGCGAGGCGTTTTATCTTCGAACTGCAGTAACATGCCTTGTCTCATCACCGGATCCTCAGTTCACAACATGGGCGGCAAGGGTCAGAAGCTTTGCGCTGATCAGGAGCCCGGAACGCTTGGCGAGCCCATTGTTGATGGAGAAGGCGACCTTGTTGTTCTCCAGGAACATCGTTATCATGACCCCGTCACTGGCACGATCATCACCGTCTGTGATGATCAGGACCGGGACCTGGCCTGCCCTCTGCAGAAGCGCCGAGTACCGGCTGTCCCTGTCGGTCGCGCGCGGGATGAACAGGATATGGCAGGCAGCAATGTCGTCGAGGCTCCTGAGCTGCCGCACCACGACAGGGCGGTTCGCCACGGTCTTTCCGCGGAAAGCATCAAAAGCGTCCCCGAAGGGGTCATCACCGGCGATCAGAAATACCAGGGGGGCGGTGGGGCCGGGAAAGGCGCGCTCGGGCCAGGAAACGAACTTGGCGAAGTTGATGAGAAAGGCCGCCTTGACGCGATATTCGAGCGTTGCCGGGCCCGAGGCCGCTACCCACCCGGAGAGCGCCGCAATCAGCAGAGCTGACAGGACGCAAACCTGTATACTTGTGATCGCCTTATGGGGCATTCGTGTCATAGGCTGCCCTGTTGCCGTGTTTGCACCAGCTGCTCAGAATGTCCAGACGAGCCTGGCGTAAACGCTTCGCTGGATCTCGGCCGGGACCGTGAATATCTCCCGGGCGAACTCCTGCCGCCGGTCATCGAGCAGGTTCTGGCCTGCCAGCACCAGCTCCAGGTCCTTGCGCGCCTTCCAGCCGAGGCGGAGGTCCAGATTGAGATACTGTTTCACCGCCAGATAGGGAAGCTCGTCAACGTAGCGCAGCCAGGCATCGAACTCCACGTTCTTCGTCACGTTGAGGGACGAGCGGAGCGAGGCCTGGTGACGGGGGCTCTGGCCGCCGGCATGGAGCAGCAGGTCGTCCTGGCCGCCCTCGTCGCGGTACAGGTCCATCTCGAGGAAGGTATAGGCCCCGTTCAGCGACCACCAGGGCTTCACTCGCCATTCGGCGGCAAGCTCGAATCCATAGACCCTGGCATTCAGCTTGTTGTCGGTGGTGAAAGGCAGCACGAGATGAGGAGGTGGCCCATCAGCGAAGGGGGTTCCAGGCTCACCGCTCCGCAGGTTATCGTAAATATTATAGAACGCTGCAAGGTCCAGAAAAAGCGTCTCAACGGGCTGGAAACGATATCCTGCTTCGTAGGCAAGAAGCTCTTCTGATTTAAAATCGGGATTCCCATTGATCCTGATGAGCGTTGGCAGGGGTAAAGTCGGATATACATAAGTATTAGCCAGGCCGTCCTGATCGATGCGTGACGGCGTTCGCACCGCGCGGGACGCTGCTGACCAGATGCTGTGGCGCTCGCCGGGCGTCCAGAGCATGCGGGCGCTCGGCTGGACCTCGTAGCCTGTATATTCGTTATGCTCGACCTTTGTGCCCAGCGTGAAGGTCAGCCGGTCCGTAATGGCAGTGATCTCGTCCTGGAGGAAGGCGCTGACGATCTCTTCCCGACGGTGCTCCGGCGAGGTGCTGACGTAGTAGGTCCCCCGGATATGGTCGGCAATGAAGCGGTAGCCCATTCCCCAGACGATCTCCTGCCTTTTCCCGAGCCTGAAGCGGTGATCGAACTCCAGGTCCGTCGTGTCGTGACGCTCCTGATAGGTCACTTCCCTGCGGTCCGTGCGGTCATGGTAGAACTGCAGCTTGAACTCCGACGAAGAGCTTATGGCACGCTGCCAACGGGCCAGTACATTCCCGCCTGAGACGCGCGGCTGGTCCTCAACAAGGATAGCATAGGGAGCTGTTGTCACGTCAGGGAGGCTCAGGACCTGGCCGACAATGCCGCTGTATGCATCGCCCTGGAGCGTCACGCTGTCCTTTGCTGATGCGGTCCAGTCGAGGCGGAACCCGCCGCGCACCATCTCCCCGTCGTCGGCGTAGGATCTCCCCGCGGGAGAAACGGACCCGTCGCGTTCAAAGTGCTTCGTGTAAACGCGGTAGCGCACGTTGTCCCCGGCGGCCCCGCCGTAGCGGACGGCCAGGGATTCCCGCTCCTCCGTGCCGGCGCTGACCGTTGCCAGGCCGCCCTGGGTGCTCTTTGCGGTCTTCGTGATGATGTTGATGACGCCGTTGACGGCGTTCGCTCCCCAGAGCGCCGCGCCGGGACCGCGCACCACCTCGATGCGCTGAACGTCCTCCAGCATGAGGTCCTGGACCTCCCAATAGACGCCGGAGAAGGAGGGAGTATACACGCTGCGGCCGTCGATGAGCACCAGGAGCTTGTTCGCAAAGCGGCCGTTGAAGCCGCGGGCCGAGACGGCCCACTGGTTCGCAGAGATGCGGGCGACCTCCAGCCCCGGCACCATGCGCAGCACCTCGGGAACAGCCTGGGCGCCGGAACGGCGGATGTCCTCGGCAGTGATCACGAAGATGGCCGAGGTGGCGTCGGAAAGCCTGACCGGTTTGCGCGCCGTGGAGGTTATCTCGATGTTCATGAGATCTTCAATGCTGAGATCGGCAAGGTCGCGGCTGCTTCCCCTGTGGGCCGCGGCCGCAGGTGCCGTTTCCGGCTCCGGTCCCGATGCCCAGGCGGCTGTTCCCGGCGCAGCGAAGCAGCAGAGGATGAGCTCGATGAGCAGAATTTGTGCATGATGCCTGTGCTGAACTGTTTTCCGAAACATTTTTCGCGTCTCCTTACCGCTGGTCTTGAAGCAGCCCATTCGATGGCCTGATGCAGACGATCCTTCGGCCCGCACAGGCAAATATTTTTAAAATATACCACTTTTCTTGTTTATTGTCAAAGGCCTTTGCCGCCCCGCCCTTTTGCGGCAGTTGCGCTGC
>CAZTXN010000194.1:0-4546 GCA_964617655.1 uncultured Nitrospiraceae bacterium
GAAGACGTCGCCCGGATAGGCTTCGCGGCCCGGGGGCCGGCGGAGCAGAAGCGAGAGCTGCCGGTAGGCCGCGGCCTGCTTCGACAGGTCGTCATAGATGATCAGGGCGTGCTTGCCGCCGTCGCGGAAGTACTCGCCGATGGTGCAGCCCGTGTAGGGAGCGATGAACTGGAGCGGCGCCGGGTCCGAGGCCGTGGCCGAGACGATGATCGTATACTCCATGGCCCCGTGCTCCTGCAGGGTCTTCATGACCTGCGCCACGGTCGAGCGCTTCTGGCCGATGGCCACGTAGATGCAGATGACGTTCTGGCCCTTCTGGTTGATGATGGTGTCGAGCGCGACGGCGGTCTTGCCGGTCTGGCGGTCGCCGATGATCAGCTCGCGCTGGCCGCGGCCGATCGGGATCATGCCGTCAATGGCCTTGAGGCCGGTCTGGAGGGGCTCCCGCACCGACTGGCGCTTCACGATGCCCGGCGCGATCACCTCGATTTTCCGGAACTCCTTCGAGGCGATCGGGCCCTTGCCGTCGATGGGCTGGCCGATGCCGTCCACCACGCGGCCCACGATGGCGTCACCGACGGGCACCTCGGCGATGCGCTTCGTGCGCTTCACGATGTCGCCCTCGCGGATCTGCGAGTCGTCGCCCATGAGCACCACGCCGACGCTCTCCTCCTCGAGGTTCAGCGCCATGCCCATGACGCCGCCCGGAAACTCCAGGAGCTCGCCCGCCATGACGTTGTCCAGGCCGAAGACCTTGGCGATGCCGTCGCCGACGGTGATGACCGTCCCGACCTCGGCGACCTCGACGGTCTTCTCGAAGTCCGTGATCTTCTTCTTGATGATCTCGCTGATCTCTTGCGCCTTGATCTGCATCGGAAACACCTCGTGATAAGCAGAAGCCGGAAGTCAGAAGTCAGGAGTCAGGAGAAAAACGCTTGGCTTTTCTTCTGGCTTCTGGCTTCTGTCTCCTGTCTCCTGAAGTTTATTGCTTCACCAACCGCTCGCGCATCTTGTCCAGCTGGTTCCGGATCGTGCCGTCGAAGACCACGCTCCCGATCTGGGCCCGGGCGCCGCCGATGACCGCAGCGTCCACGGCCGCCTCGATCTCCACCTTCTTGCCGGTCACGGCCTCGAGCTTCTTCCTGAGCTCGGCCAGGTCGCCTGCGGCGAGCGGCGCCGCGGTCGTGACCTTTGCCAAGGCGCGGTTCTGGCGGTCCGCCAGGATCGCGTCGAAGGCCTGGCGCACCTCGCGGACATGGCGCAGCCTGCCCGCCTCGGCCAGGTGCGACAGGAACCGCGTGGTCGCCTGCTGGAGGTCCAGCTTCGCGGCCAGCTCCCCGATCACCGCCTGCTTGGCAGCGGGCGTGACCGCCGGGCTGGCGAAGAGCTTCTGCAGGACCTCCTGGCCCTCGACCGTTGCGCTGAAGGCCGCGAGGTCCGTTCTGGTCCGGTCCAGGGCCTTCTGCTGGTCGCTCAGCTCCACGAGGGCCTTGGCATACCGTTTTGCGATGACCTGGATCAACCCCTGCCTCCGACGCGGGAGATGTAGTCCTTCACGATCCGCTCATGGTCCTGCGCGCCGATGGAGGCCTTGATCCTGCCCTCGGCGAGCTCCACGGCCAGGTGCGACGCCTCCACGGCCAGCTCGGCCTTGGCCTTCGCGACCTCGATCTCGATGCCCGTCTTCACCTGCTCGGCGATCTCCTTCGCGGCCCGCTTCCCTTCCTCCACGAGCGCCTGTTTGTCCTTCTCGCCCCGGGCCCGGGCATCGGCGATCATCCCCTTCGTCTCGGCCTCGAGCTCCCGGACCTTGCGCTCCATCTCGTTCAGCGCGGCCATCGCCTTGTCGCGGGCCTCCTGGGACTCGCGCATGGACCGCTCGATCTCGAGCGTCCGGTTCTTGAAGAAGTCGCGCGTGGGCTTGCGCAGGAAGTAGACCAGCACGATGGCGATGATGGCGAAGTTCACCAGCCGGGGGAACCAGTCGCCCATGAAGGTGATGTCCGCGTTGCCGCCGCCGCCGGACGCCGCCATCGCTGCGGTCGTCCAGAGGGCGGCCATTGCGCCGACGAGGATCGCTCTATGGTTCTTTTTCGTGATCATCAGGAGGTTGCCCTGTCTTCCGTCTTCTGGCTTCTGGCTTTTTTCTATCGTCTCTCTTCTGGATCCAGAATTCTGACTTCTATATTCTGTGGTTCTATTACACCGCCCTGCCGAGCAGCTTTGCCGAGATATCCTTCGAGAGCTGCTCGGCCTCCTTCCGGATCTCGGCGCGGGCGGACAGGGACGCGGAATCGATCTCCTTGCGCGCCCTGTCGAGCAGCTCGGCCGCTTTGCTCCGCTCCGCGGAGATCATGTCCCGCTGGGCATCGAGCCCCTGCTGGTAGAGCGCATTGTAGGCCGCTGTTGCCTTCTGCTTCGACCCGGCGAGGGATGCGTTGTACTGGGCGAGCAGCGACTGGACCTTCTCCTGCGCGGTCTTGGCATCAGTGAAGGCGCCGCTGATGTTCTGCTGCCGTTCCCGCATGATGCCCAGGACCGGCTTGAAGAGAATGAAATTCAACGCGACAAGAAGGACGAGGAAGTTGACGACCTGGATGAGCAGCGAGCTGTTGATATCGACCATAGCAGAGACCGCCTCGTTTCGCGAGAAGAAGAAAAAGCCTCTTCACCTGGGAAGGGCTGGAAAGCGCGAAGCGTGTGAAAAGTATCATACCCCCCCAGCAAAGTCAAGGATTTTGCCTATAAATTATATAAATGAGCGCAAAGGTTTTCGTTATGGTTGTTATTGTCGAGTATCGAAATGTTACGTCCGCAGCGCCGGAACGTAACAAAAAGTCTCGCCTTGACATCAACGAGGCAAGTTGTTATGTTACCGGGCTTTATGAAGAACAGAACCGCTGACCGTTCCGGATGCAGGGTTCTCCAGGCCGGAGAATGAGAACCGGAACGGAACACACGCGATGAACTATACGGAAGAGATACGGAAGCGGCGGACCTTCGCCGTCATAAGCCATCCGGACGCGGGCAAGACAACGCTGACCGAGAAACTGCTGCTCTTCGGCGGCGCCATCCAGACCGCCGGGGCGGTGAAGTCGAACAAGATCCGGAAGAGCACGTCATCGGACTTCATGGACATCGAGCGTCAGCGCGGCATCTCGGTGGCCACGTCGGTCATGGGGTTCGACTACGGAGCCATCAAGATCAATCTCCTGGACACGCCGGGCCACAAGGACTTCTCCGAGGACACCTACCGCACGCTCACGGCCGTGGACAGCGTCATTCTCGTGGTGGACTGCGTCAAGGGCGTGGAGGAGCAGACCGAGAAGCTCATGCAGGTCTGCCGCATGCGCGCCACGCCGGTCATCATCTTCATCAACAAGCTGGACCGCGAGGGCCGGGACCCCTTCGAGCTCCTGGACGAGCTCGAGGCCAAGCTCGACATCAAGGTGCGGCCCCTCTCCTGGCCCGTGGGCATGGGCGCGTCCTTCAAGGGCGTCTACAACCTCTTCTCGACCAGCCTGAACCTCTTCCGCCCCGGCGGCGCCACCGTTGCCGAGGACCTGCTGGCCATCCGGGGTCTGGACGATCCCGTGCTGGACCAGCAGCTCGGCGAGGCGGCGGCGAGGCTCCGGGAGGACGTGGAGCTGATCGAGACGGCCGGCCAGCCCTTCAGCGAGGAGCGGTACCTGCGGGGCGAACTGGCGCCGGTCTTCTTCGGCAGCGCGGTGAACAACTTCGGCGTGAAGGAGCTGCTCGAGACCTTCATCCGCATCGCGCCCCCGCCGCGCGGCAGGCCGTCCACGGTCCGCAGGGTGGAACCGGACGAGAAGGCCTTCACCGGCTTTGTCTTCAAGATCCACGCGAACCTCGATCCCCGCCACCGCGACCGCATCGCCTTCCTCCGCATCTGCTCCGGCCGGTTCGAGCGGAACAAGATGGTCCACCACGTGCGGCTCGGCAGGAACATCCGGTTCTCGACCCCGGCCAGCTTCCTGGGCCAGCGCAAGAGCATCATCGACGAGGCCTTCCCGGGCGACGTCATCGGGCTCTATGACACCGGGAACTTCAAGATCGGCGACACCCTGACCGAGGGCGAGGTCCTCGAGTTCCAGGGCATCCCGAGCTTCTCGCCCGAGATCTTCAAGGAGCTGGTGAACCTCGATCCGGGGAAGTCCAAGCAGCTCGCCAAGGGCGTGGAGCAGCTGACCGACGAGGGAGTGGCCCAGCTCTTCACGCAGCAGCAGGGCAACCGGAAGATCGTGGGCACCGTGGGCGAGCTCCAGTTCGACGTGATCCAGTACCGCCTCGAGCACGAGTACGGCGCCAAGTGCCGGTTCCACCGGCTGGACGTGCACAAGGCCTGCTGGATCACCGCCGAGGACCCCAGGGCCCTGGAGGACTTCTGCCGGTACCGCGCCGAGCGGATCATGGCGGACAAGGACGGGAACTTCGTCTACCTGGCCGAGTCCGCCTGGATCATCAGGAGCCTCCAGGCCGACTACCCGGCCATCCGGTTCCACTACACCTCGGAGTTCAAGCGGGA
>CAZTXN010000195.1:0-4470 GCA_964617655.1 uncultured Nitrospiraceae bacterium
CGCTACACGTTCGTCTTGATGCTGTCCTCCTGGATGCCGAGCACCTGCTCCACGATCTCGGCCAGGAGCGTATCATGGTCGTGGTTCAGGGTGAAGACCCGGCACTGGACCACCCGCGCGGGGATGTAGTCGAAGAAGTCCTTGAGCGGCTCCTTCTCCACCTTCCGGGTGGAGGGGTTGAAGACGTAGATCTGGCGCTCGCCCATCATCAGCGGGTTGATCGGCCGCGGGTCCTGGCTCGCCATGTCCACGCAGAACGGCAGCTCCTTGATCTTCTGCGGCAGGCTCCTCCGGATGCGCCGGGCCAGCTCCGGCGCGTCGATCAGCGTCTTGCCCTTCTCGAACTGGCGCATCGAGAGCGTCACATCGTAGGCCATCTTCCACTTCACCTCGCGGGCCAGGACCGCTGCCCATTCCCTGCCGAGCCCCGCGGTCGGGCCCTCCGTCTCCCTGCCCCAGCGCCGCACCGCCTCGAGGAGCGACCAGTCCGTCAGGTCCAGGTAGGCCGCGAGGTTCCCGGCGGGGTCGTAGGGAAAGAGCGCGGCCATGGTCTCCGTAAAGAGCTCCTTGAGATGCTGGTCGATGGCCCGCGTGGTTCGGTGGTAGTAGACATTGGTGTACATGTAGAGCCGTGCGTTCAGGAACATGTTCAGCGCCGTGAGCCCGGCCTTGTGGAGCGTCAGCCCCTTGTCGGTGCAGAAGGTGTAGTACATCAGCCGGTCGATGTCCACCGGCCCCACGGCGACCCCGCACATGTAGGCGTCCCGCAGAACGTAATCGAGGTTGTCGGCGGTATAGATGCCGGAGAGCAAAGGCTGGAGGAAGGTGAGCCACCGGGGCTGGCGCGACGCGGCCTGCGCGCCCTTGCCGATGAGAAAGGCGATCTGGTCGGGGTCCAGCCGCTCCCGCTTGGCGAACTCGCCCGAGGGGCTGCGCCGGATGCCCCGGATGATCTCAGCCAGCTCGTTCCGGATGATGAGCTGACCGAGCTTCTCGTGGGTGAGGCCGAACCGCTCGAGGAAGTTGTCGTCGAAGAAGTGGCCGAAAGGGCCGTGGCCGATGTCGTGCAGGAGCGCCGCGGTGCGAAGCAGCTCCTCGATGTAGTTCTCCGAGGGGCAGTCCGGGACCGTGGCCCTGAGCGAGGGATAGAGATGGCGGGCGAACCGTCCTGCCAGGTGCATGGCGCCCAGGGAGTGCTGGAACCTGCTGTGCTCCGCCGAGGGATAGACCCAGCGCGCGCTCTGGAGCTGGTAGATCTGGCGCAGCCGCTGCATCCATGGCGTATCGATGAGGTCCTTCTCGGTCCGCTCGTCCACGTGCGGCCGCGGCGTGGTGAACGAGATGTAGCCGTGGACCGGATCGCCCAGCAGCGCCGTGCCGTCGTAGAACTCCTCTCCCCGCGCCAGTTCCCGCATCATGCCCCCTTCGTCCCGCCGCTTCGGACGTACGCCGGTCTCCGGTTCCGCTGCTAGTGCTGCCTGAGGCCGAAGAACTCCCGGATGTTCTTCAGCATCCTGCCCTTCACGTCCTTCTTCCGCCGCTCCGCGGCCGCGGCGTCCAGCCGCTCCCGCTGGGCCTCCAGACCTGCCTGCCGCTCGGCCAGGATGTGGCTCAGCGACTCGGCGATCGACGGATTGTTCACCAGTACGGCGCGGAAGCTCTCCCGGTCGATCACCACGAATTCGGCGTCCTCCCGCACACGGATGCCGGCCGTCCGCGCGGCGCCGGTCAGGAGGCTCATCTCGCCGAAGAAGTTCCCGCTGCCCAGCGTGGCGACCACCGCTTCTTCCCCTCCCGCCTTCTCCACCACCACGTCCACGGAGCCCCGCTTGATGAGGTAGAACGAATCGCCCGGCTCGCCCTGCCGCACCGCCAGCTCGCCGGAAGCATAGGTCTTGACGCCGACGACCCCGGCCAGCCGCCGCCGCTCCTCCGCCGAGAGGGGCGCCAGGATCTCCGCCTTCTCCATGATGGCGAGGACCTCTGCGACATGACGCTCCTGCTCGGCCCGCCGGCTCTCGGCCGTGATCTCGGTGAGATGGACCGTCCGGATCGGGAAGGGGATCTCGATGCCGTCCCGCTTGAACCGGTACCAGACGAGGTGCATGACCTCGGCCTCGATCTCGAGATGCCGGCGGAAGTCACCGATGGCGTACCGGACCTCGTACTCGATCGCGTACTCCCCGAACCGCAGCACCCGCACCAGCGGTGCGGGCTGTCTGAGCACCCCGGAAACGGTCGTCAGCACCTCTTCCAGGGCCTGGCGCACCCGGTTGGGTTGCACCTGGTAGTTCACCCCCACGGAGAGCGTCCGGACGCTGACCGGCTCCGGCAGGCTGTAGTTCACCACCGCCTCGGAGAGCACCTTGCTGTTCGGGATATAGATCTCGTTGTTCTCGATCGTCCTGATGCGCGTGGAGCGGAGCGTGATGTCCAGCACCTGCCCCTCATGTCCGGACGCGGAGACCCAGTCGCCCTGCTTCAGCGGCTTCTCGAGATGGATCGTGAGACCGGCGAGCATGTTGGCCAGCGTGTTCTGGAAGGCCAGGCCGATGGTGGCGGTCAGGACCGTGGTCGTGGCGATGAGGGAGGTGACATTGATGTTCAGGATCTCCTTCAGCAGGACCAGGACCGCCACGACCAGGACCACGAGGGTGATGATGTTCTTGAAGGCCGCGGGAAAGCTGCCCTGGCGCCAGCGCACCACGAAGAGGTCGCCGTAGAGGTAGAGCGTCAGTCGCAGGACGGCAAAGGAGAAGATCACCCATGCCCAGAAATTGAGGTGCAGGGCCAGGCGGGGGGAGTGCTCCCGCGCTCCCAGGAAGAGAAAGGCCTGGACCGCGACGAAGAGCACGATCAGCTTCAGGCCCGAGCCCACGGGCTTCAGGAGCCTGGACTTCCGCGCCAGAAAGCCGGTGGCGATGCTGCCGCCGGCAAAGAGCGCTGCGCTGATGACCGTTGCCCAGAAGAGGGAGCCGGCAAGGTCCTTGAGCAGGTCGAGCATGGGAACCTCCCAGGAGACACGGAGCAGGGACCGCGCTGCGGACGCCCGCTATTGTAGCATATTTCAGGCGCCCGATGACCGGCCGCCCGTCGCCTCCCGGTCCAGCAGCTCCCCGATGGTCGAGCGGAGCCGGCTGATGCCCTCCCCGCTCCTGGCCGAGGTGCGGAGCGGCGGTTGAGCGAGCCCCAGCGCCGCGGTGATGCGCCGCTGGGCCAGCGCCGCCTCCTGGCGCTTTACCTTGTCCAGCTTGGTCAGGACGAAGAGCGCGGGCAGCCCGTACTGCCGGAGCCATTCGGCCAGCCGTCGGTCCCGGTCGTCAGGCTCCCGCCGGACGTCAAGCAGCACCACCACACCCCGCAGGCCCGGCGCATCCCGGAGATAGCCCTCGATCATGGGCGCCCAGGCGTCCACCACGGCCCGCGGCGCGCGGGCATACCCGTAGCCCGGAAGGTCCACGCAGTAGAACCGGCCGTTCACGAGGAAGAAGTTGATGAGCTGGGTCTTGCCGGGCGTGGCGCTGGTCTTGACCAGGCTCTTCCGGTTCAGGACCGCGTTGATGAGGGAGGACTTGCCGACGTTCGACCTTCCCGCGAAGGCCACCTGCGGCCTTCCGTCCGCGGGGAACTGCGGCGGCCGCGCGGCGCTCGTCACGAATTCGGCGGTGAGGATCTTCATGATGAGAAACAAGGAGTCAGAAGCCAGGAGCCAGAGGTCAGGATAAGCACCGGCGTTCTCCTGGCTCCTGAATTCTGTCTCCTGACTCCTGCTTCTCTACGCTATCTTCTCGTAGATCAGGAGCGGGTCGGCGTTGTCGCTGATCACCTCGGCGCTGATGACGCACTCCTTGATGCCCGCCTGGGAGGGAACGTCGTACATCACGTCGAGCATCACGTCCTCGAGGATGGCCCGCAGCCCCCGGGCGCCGGTCTTGCGGCTGATGGCCTTCTTCGCGATGGCCGCCAGGGCGTCGTCGGTGAACCGCAGCTTGCATCCCTCGAGGGAGAGCAGCTTCTGGTACTGCTTGACCAGCGCGTTCCGCGGCCGCGTCAGAATGTCCACCAGCGCGGACTCATCGAGCTCCTCCAGCGTCGCGACCACGGGCATGCGCCCCACGAACTCGGGGATCAGGCCGTACTTCAGGAGGTCCTCCGGCTGGAGGCTGGCGAGCACCTCGCTGAACCGCTTCTCATGCCTGCTCCGCACCTCGGCGCCGAAGCCCATGGCCTTCTTCCCGATGCGCTGCTCCACGATGGAATCGATGCCCACGAAGGCGCCGCCGCAGATGAAGAGGATGTTGGACGTGTCCACCTGGATGAACTCCTGGTGGGGATGCTTGCGGCCGCCCTGGGGCGGCACCGCCGCGACCGTGCCCTCGATGAGCTTCAGGAGCGCCTGCTGCACGCCTTCGCCCGAGACGTCGCGGGTGATCGAAGGGTTCTCGGACTTGCGGCTGATCTTGTCGATCT
>CAZTXN010000196.1:0-4431 GCA_964617655.1 uncultured Nitrospiraceae bacterium
GAGGCTTTCCTTGGAGGCGAGATAGATGAGAGGAAGTTCGGGGGGTTGTATTGAAATGAAGAAATTTCTCTCCATCGAACCTCTTCTCGGTCCGCTGGGGACCCTGAATCTGGAAGGTTCTTCCAATTCATCTCCCGGCGGTACGAGCGGGCCAGCACCATCATCACATCGAACAAGAGCTTTACGGAATGGGAAGAGATGTTCGGGGACCCGGTGATCGCCTCGGCCATGCTCGACCGGCTGCTGCACCACTGCCGGGTCATCAACATCAAAGGCAACAGCTACAGAATGAAAGGATTCAAGGAGAACAACACCTAAGAGCAATGCCTCAGACTGGTACACTTTTCCATGACCAGAACTGGTACCCTTTTAGATGACCATTGACATCTGCATCCTGCTCATCGCTTCCCGGCTCATCGGGAACGCGTGAACCGCCCTGGTTCGCGCTAAAAAGCAGGGTATTTTTCGGGTATTTGGTACCTTTCGTAACGCCTTCCCGGCACATTCTTCTTTACAATCGTTCACGCGGCTCCGTAATATTCGTCAACATTCAGCGCCCAGGGGGGGCCATGCGCGCGCTGTTCTACGACGAGCAGAAGGGCTATCGGGCGATCAAGACGGGCGACCTGCCGGTGCCGGAGATCTCGGAGACCGAGGTCCTGGTGCGGGTCAAGGCCTTCTCGCTCAACCATCTCGATGTCTGGATCATGGAGGGCAAGTATCCCCTCGATGTCCCGCTGCCGCGCATCTTCGCGTCCGACGCGGCCGGCGTGGTCGAGCGCGCGGGCAAGTATGTCCGTCATGTGGCCCCGGGCGACGAGGTGGTGCTCTATCCCGGTCTTTCCTGCGGGCGCTGCGCCCGCTGCCTGGCGGGCAAGGACAACGAGTGCCGGGAGTTCTCGCTCCTCGGCGTGATGACCGACGGCGTCTCGGCCGAGTTCGTCCGCGTGCCGGGGAGGAACGTCTTCCGGAAGCCCGAAGGCCTCTCCTTCGAGGAGGCGGCCGGCATCGGGATCACCTATACCACCTCCTGGACCTCCCTGGTGCTGCGGGCGAACATCCAGTACGGGGACACGGTGCTGGTGCATGCCGCCGGCAGCGGCACCGGCACGGCGCTGGTCCAGGTGGCGAAGCTCTTCGGCTCCACCATCATCACCACCGTGGGCGACGCCTGGAAGGGCCGGCGGGCGCTGGAGCTCGGCGCGGACCACGCGGTCAACTACCGCACCGAGAACGTCGTGGAGGCGGTCAAGCGCATCACCGCGGGCGAGCTCGCGGATATCGTGGTGGACCACGTGGGCGCGGCGACCTTCTCCGGCTCCCTCGCGGCGGTGAAGCGCGGCGGCCGGGTCGTCACCTTCGGCGCCACGAGCGGCGATGACGTGCCGGTCAGCCTGCGCCATGTCTTCGGCAAGAACCTCACCATTCACGGCATCTACGTGGGCCCCCGCTCCGCCTTCTGCCAGTGCCTCCGTTTCTTCCCGCACCGCCTCCGGACGGTGGTGGACTCGGTCTTTCCCTTCGCCGAGGCGCCCCGGGCCTATGAGAAGCTGCTCTCCCGCCAGGTCTTCGGCAAGATCGTGGTCCAGGTCTGACCCGGCTCCCGGCCGTTCCGGCCCGATGCAGTCGAAAAAACACGATAGTTACCACAGAGGCACGGAGGGCACGGAGAAGATCCGCCTCACTATCGTCAAGCGCTGTTCTCCGTGTCTCTGTGCCTCCGTGGTAGCTGCTGCTGCATCAGCAGAGAGGAGCAGCGGCGCGCCGCTCTGCCCCGCGCGCCTCCCCGCGAGAATCGCCTTGCGATGACCGCGTCTTTATGAAATAATCGTTCCATATCATATGCTCCACGCCCTGCAGGAGGACACGCATGATGCCGCCCATTCCCCCTGACAACCGGAACAGCTACCGCGGCCTGGACCGCGAGTCCATCCGGCGCTCGCTCGAGAACCTCCTGGTCTATGCCATGGGCAAGGACCGTATTACCGCGACGCATCGCGACTGGCTCTACACCACGGCCCTGGCGGTGCGGGAGCGGCTGATCGAGCGCTGGATGGAGACCATGCGGAGCTACTACCGCGCCGATGCCAAGCGGGTCTACTATCTCTCGCTCGAGTTCCTGACCGGCCGCCTGCTCACGAACAGCCTCCTGAACCTCGGGTTCCACGAGGCCTGCTGCCAGGCCCTTGCCGAGCTCGACCTGGACATCCACCGGCTCGAAGAGATGGAGAGCGACGCGGCGCTCGGGAACGGCGGCCTCGGCCGGCTGGCGGCCTGCTTCCTCGACTCCATGGCCACCCTGGACCTGCCGGGGTACGGCTACGGCATCCGGTACGAGTACGGCATGTTCACCCAGCGCATCGAGCACGGCTGGCAGGTGGAGCATCCGGACAACTGGCTGCGCTACGGCAACCCCTGGGAGTTCCCGCGGCCCGAGGTGCTCTACCCGGTCCACTTCGGCGGACGGGTGGTCGAGTTCCGCGACGAGTACGGCCGCCTGCGCCACCACTGGGTTGACACCGAGGACGTGATGGCCATGGCCTTCGACACGCCCGTGCCGGGCTTCGGCACGGACACGGTGAACAACATGCGGCTCTGGTCCGCCAAGGCGTCGCGGGACTTCAACCTCAAGTACTTCAACGAGGGGAACTACATCAAGGCCGTGGCCGAAAAGAACGAGTCGGAGAACCTCTCGAAGGTGCTCTACCCGGACGACACGACCCAGATGGGCCGGGAGCTACGGCTGAAGCAGCAGTACTTCTTCGTGAGCGCCTCGCTCCAGGACATCCTGCGGCGCTTCATGAAGTACCATGAGCGGATCGAGGACCTGCCGGACGAGGTGGCGATCCAGCTGAACGACACCCATCCATCCATCGCCGTGCCGGAGCTGATGCGGGTGCTGGTGGACATCCACCATCTTCCCTGGGAGCGCGCCTGGGAGATCACGCGCCGGACGATATCGTACACCAACCACACCCTGATGCCCGAGGCGCTCGAGTCCTGGCCCATACGGCTGCTCGGCGAGGTGCTGCCGCGCCATCTCCAGATCATCTATGAGATCAACCGGCGGTTCCTGGAGGATGTGCGCCATCAGCACCCGGGCGACCTGGACCTGGTGCGCCGCGTCTCGCTCATCGACGAGCGGGGGGGCAGGCGGGTCCGGATGGCGAACCTCTCGATCGTGGGAAGCCACACGGTGAACGGCGTCTCCCGCATCCATACCGAGTTGATGCAGGAGACGATCTTCGCGGACTTCCACCGCCTCTATCCCGACCGCATCATCAACATCACGAACGGCATCACTCCCCGCCGCTGGCTCCACCAGGCCAATCCCGGCCTCTCGAAGCTCATCACCTCCCGCATCGGCGAGTGCTGGCTCAAGGACCTCTCCTGCCTCGTCCAGCTCCGGCCCCTGGCGGACGATCCGGAGTTCCGCGCGGAGTTCCGGCAGGTGAAGCGGGAGAACAAGCGCCTCCTGTCCGCCGGCATCCGGGAGGACATCCGGATCGATACGGACCCGGACTCGCTCTTCGACGTCCAGGCGAAGCGCATGCACGAGTACAAGCGGCAGCTCCTGAACGTGCTGCATATCGTGACCCGGTACAACCGCATCCGGTCCGGCCGGACCGAGGGCCTCGTGCCGCGCACGGTCATCTTCGGCGGCAAGGCCGCGCCGGGGTATTTCATGGCCAAGCTCATCATCAAGCTGATCACGGGCGTCGCGGACGTGGTGAACCACGACCCCGCGGTGAACGGCCTGCTGCGGGTCGTCTTCCTGCCGAACTACAATGTCTCGAACGCCGAGAAGCTCATCCCGGCCTGCGACCTGTCGGAGCAGATCTCCACGGCCGGGACCGAGGCCTCGGGCACGGGCAACATGAAGTTCGCCCTGAACGGGGCCATGACCATCGGCACCCTGGACGGCGCGAACATCGAGATGCGCGAGGAGGTGGGCGACGAGAACATCTTCATCTTCGGCCTCACCGCGGAGCAGGTGGCCGAGACGCGCGCCCAGGGCTACGATCCCTGGTACTTCTACAACAACAACGCCGGTCTCCGGCTGGCGCTCGAGATGATCGGGAGCGGGTACTTCTCGCCCGGCGACCCCCACCGGTTCCGGCCGGTCGTGGACGCGCTGACCGGCGGGGGCGACCACTTCCTGCTGCTGGCGGACTACGAGGCCTATGTCGCCTGCCAGGAGCGCGTGGACGCGCTCTACCGGGACTACGAGGCCTGGAGCCGCCGCGCCATCCTGAACATCGCGGGGATGGGGAAATTCTCGAGCGACCGGTCCATCCGGGAGTATGCCGAGAGGATCTGGAACGTCAAGCCCGTGAAGCGGGGGTAAGGCGGGTCATCCGCAGATTTCGCAGATTGCGCAGAAAAGAATAGTCCGTACCGCGAAGGCGCGAGAAGACCTGAAACAACGGC
>CAZTXN010000197.1:0-4426 GCA_964617655.1 uncultured Nitrospiraceae bacterium
ATGATCCATCTCTACCGGGTGAGCAAATACTACGAAGGCGTACCCGCCCTGCGCGAGATCACCTTCACCGTGGACAAGGGCGAGTTCCTCTTCCTCACGGGGCCGAGCGGCGCGGGCAAGACCACCCTCCTCAAGATCCTCTTCTGCGCCGAGCGGGCCGACGAGGGCCAGATCATCATCCAGGGGATGAACACCTTCCGCCTGAGCACCGCCAGCATCCCCTACCTCCGCCGGAACATGGGCTTCGTCTTCCAGGACTACAAGCTGCTCCCGCACAAGACCGTCTACGAGAACATCGCGCTGGCCCTGAAGGTCGTCGGGACGCCCTACGGCGATATCGAGCGGCGGGCCCTGCTGGCGCTCAAAAAGGTCGGCATGGGCAACAAGGAGCATCTGATCCCGCCCAAGCTCTCGGGCGGCGAGCAGCAGCGGGTGGCCATCGCGCGGGCGCTGGTGAACGAGCCCCAGATCCTGCTGGCCGACGAGCCCACGGGCAACCTGGACCCCCAGAGCGGCCAGGAGATCTTCCGGCTCTTCCGGGAGATCAACATGAAGGGCACCTCGGTGGTGGTGGCCACGCACGACTGGGAGACGGTGCGCAAGACCCAGCGGCGCATCGTGGCCATGGAGCGGGGGAAGATCATGAGCGACTCGAAGGAGCCGGTCCTGGACCGCTCCCGGACCGGCGGGGAGGGGCGCTGAGGCCATGCGCGGGTACGGACCGCTCTTCTATATCGTCGAGGCCTACCGCGGCCTGCGCGCCAACAGCCTGGTGAACCTGCTGGCCATGGGCACCATCAGCATGGCCATGCTGATCGTCGGCTTCTTCGTCGTCGTCTTCCTGAACCTCCAGTCTTCGGTCAGCGCCATGGGCGAGCGGCTCGAGCTCTCGGTCTACCTCAAGGAGGGGCTGACGGAGCAGGAGCGCGGCGCGCTGGCCGACCGGCTCAAGGCCGAGCCGGGCGTGCGGCAGGCGGTCCTGCTCCCGAAGGGCGAGGCCCTGGTCCTGCTCCGGAAGGAGCTGAAGGGACAGGAGCTTCTGCTGGAGGGACTGGAGGAGAACCCGCTGCCGGACTCCTATGAGCTGACCGTCGACCGCCTCTACGCCGACGCCGGGAAGATGGACATCCTGGCGAAGCGGATCGGACGGTACGCCGGCGTGGAGGACGTCTCCTACGGCAGGCAGGGCGTGGAGATGCTCGGCCGGCTGCTCTCGCTCGTTACCTACGGCGGCTTCGCGCTGGCGGTGCTGCTCGGCGTGAGCGTGATCTTCATCATCTCCAACTCGGTGCGGCTGGCGCTCTATTCCCGCGGACCGGAGATCGAGCTGATGCAGTGGATCGGCGCCACGAAGGGGTTCATCATGGGACCCTTCCTGGTCGAGGGCATGCTCGTCTCCGTGCTCGGTACCGCGCTCGCCGTGGGCGTGCTGGCGGGGTTCTTCCATGCCCTGCCCCGGGAGGCCGCGCTCTTCCTGGCCGGGCCGGGCGGGCTCCAGTTCCTCTCCGCGCCGATGGTCGCCTACCTGATCGCGGGCGGCGGCGCGCTGGGCCTGGCCGGCAGCCTGGTCTCGGTCAACCAGTTCCTGGACTGATACAACCGCAGCTGGATCGGTTGCTTCCCAGCCCCTCACCTTGTATCCCCCCCGGGGGAGAGGGTTGGGTGAGGGGGATGTCGTTCTGATGGAACAGTATGTATCGAGATCGTGTTAGACCGGGGAGCTGCGCACCCCGGGCGTCCCCGTTCCCCTCTCGCCGATGGCACGACGGACCCTCATACTCGTCTTCCTGCTGCTCGCCGCCGCCACGACGGCCGCGGCCCAGGGCCTCACGAAGAAGCAGCAGGAGCTGCAGCGCATCAAGCAGGAGATGGAGGAGAAGCAGCTCCAGATCCAGCGCGCGGCGCGCAAGGAGCGGTCCGTCCTCTGGTCCCTCGAGCGGATCGACCGCGCGATCCAGACGGAGGGCGAGGACCTCCAGGACATGAGCCGCCGGACCCGGGAGACTGAGGCGGCCCTGGCCGAGGTGGAGCAGCAGGCCCGGGAGGTGCGCGCGGAGCTGCCCCGGCTGCAGGCGGCCTACGGCCGGAGGCTCCGTGCGCTCTACAAGATGAGCCGGAGCGGGGGCTATTCCCTGGCCATCCTCTCGGCGGACAGCTTTGCAGCGGCCTACCGCCGGACGCGGGCCCTCGGCGCGATCGCGGAGCAGGACCGGCAGCTGATCGCGGAGTACGGCGAGACGCTCCGCGCCCTTGCCGAGCAGGAGCAGCTCCTCACGGCCCTGCGGCGCTCGCTCCAGGAGGACCGGCGGTCGGCCCGGGAGAAGCGGGAGTCCCTCACCGCCCAGCGGCGGCAGAAGGCCGAGATCCTGGCGTCGCTGAAGCAGGAGAAGAGCGTCTACGAGGCCACGCTGAAGGAGCTCGAGGAGTCCTCGACGAACCTCTGGGCCATGATCCGGCTGGCGGAGCGGTCCCGGCGGTCCGGCGACGGCGAGACCGAGCAGGGGGGCCAGCGGCTGCCCTGGCCGGTGAAGGGCCGCGTCGTGACGAACTTCGGCAGGCAGCAGCATCCCCAGTTCGGGACCATGGTCTTCCGCCGGGGCATCGAGATCGCGGCGCGCGAGGGCGACCCGGTGCTCGCCGTGAAGAACGGCCAGGTGGCCTACGCAGACTGGTACCGGGGGTACGGCAGGCTGGTGATCATCGACCACGGGGCGGGCATGTACACCCTCTACGGCCATCTTTCTCGCCTCGGGGTGCGGGGCGGCGAGGGGGTGGAGCAGGGCCAGGAGATCGGGCTGGCCGGGGAGACCGGCAGCCTGGCGGGCACGAAGCTCTACTTCGAGCTGCGCAGGAACGGCGAGGCCGAGGACCCGCTGGCGTGGCTCGTGCCGCGGCATTCGGCCCAGCGGTGAGCCGGTCCCGGCCGGGGGTGGCGCGGCGGCGGGCGAGTGTGGTACTATGCAGGCTACCGATACCGTGAGATCTCACGAGGGAGCGCGGATATGGGGCTGTTCACGGAGGAGCACGGCATGATCAAGATCAACAAAAAGAAGTTCATTCTCACGGCGCTGGTCCTGCTGGTGGTCGGGACCGGGACGCTGTTCTTCACCGGCTTCGTGGTGGGCCACCGGACGGCCTACGCCAAGACGGACGCCTACGAGGACCTGCGCCTCTTCACCCGGGCCCTCGAGCTGATCCGGAGCAACTACGTGGAGAACCCCGACACCCGGGAGCTGGTGGAGGGCGCCATCCGCGGCATGCTCTCGAGCCTCGACCCCCATTCCTCCTTCATGTCCGAGCGGGCCTTCAAAGAGATCAACATGGACATCAAGGGCGAGTTCCAGGGCGTGGGCATCCAGATCGGCATCAAGAACCAGCAGCTCACGATCATCTCGCCCATCGAGGACACCCCGGCCGACCGCGCCGGCCTCGGCGCGGGCGACAAGATCATGAAGATCAACGATGAGTGGACCAAGGACATGACGATCGAGGAGGCCGTGGACCGCATGCGCGGGCCGAAGGGCACCGAGGTGCGGCTCCTGATCTTCCGCGAGGGCTGGGAGAAGCCGCGGGAGTTCAAGATCGTCCGGGACGTGATCAAGGTGGCGAGCGTCAAGTCGCGGATGCTCGAGGGCGACATCGGATATATCAAGCTCATCCAGTTCCAGGGCCAGACCGTGAAGGACGTGGAGAAGGCGCTGGCGAAGCTCGAGGAGAAGGGCATGAAGCGGCTGGTGCTCGACATGCGGAACAACCCCGGCGGCCTGCTCGACGCCTCGGTCGAGGTGAGCAGCCTCTTCCTGCCCAAGGACCAGCTGGTCGTCTATATCCAGGGCAGGAAGAAGGACGACCGGAAGGACTTCTTCGCCACCGGCGCCTACACCGAGCGGGGCTATCCCGTGGTGGTGCTGGTGAACGCCGGGTCGGCCAGCGCGTCGGAGATCGTCGCGGGCGCGCTCCAGGACTCGCGCCGCGCCGTGGTCATCGGCACCCAGACCTTCGGCAAGGGCTCGGTCCAGACCGTCTACCCCCTGGACGGCGGCACGGGCATCCGGCTCACCACGGCCAAGTACTACACCCCGAGCGGCCGTTCCATCCAGAACGTGGGCATCACGCCCGACATGGTGGTGAAGCTCCCGAAGCCCGCGGACGGACAGGGCGGGGCGCACGTGGTGGTGCGCGAGAAGGACCTGGACCGGCACCTCAGGAACGACACGGTCGAGGAGAAGGACGGCGACGGGCAGAAGGGTCCCGGCGGCGGGGACGACTTCGTGATGGAGTCGGTGCCCAAGGACGAGAAGGACGACACGCAGCTCCAGAAGGCCATCGCGCTCCTGAAGTCCGGGGACATCTTCAAGGACCTTCCCCTGGCGAAGGCGGCGGAGGCGAAGGAAGAGACGAAGGCGAAATAGCGGCCGCTCCGCGG
>CAZTXN010000198.1:0-4359 GCA_964617655.1 uncultured Nitrospiraceae bacterium
GCCCGTTTCCCCGTCCTTGTTCCGGTTCCTTTCTTCCCCTCCTGCCGCTCCTCCCCGCGCCGCCGCGTATGGATGCGGATGGGCGTGCCGTAGAACCCGAAGGCCCCGCGGAGGCCGTTCTCGAGGTACCGCAGGTAGGAGAAGTGGACCCCGGCGGGATAGTTCACGAAGGCCACGAAGGTGGGCGGCTTGGCGCTGACCTGGGTCAGGTAGTAGTACTTTACCCGCCGGCCGCGGTAGAGCGGCGGCTCGTGGGCCGCGGTGAGCCGCTCGCAGAGGCGGTTCAGCTCCGCCGTGGGCACGCGCTTCTCGCGCTCCTCCACGACGCGGTCGATCTCCTTGAAGACGTTCGTGATGCGCTGGCGCGTGGCCGCCGAGATGGTGAGCAGCGGGGCGTAGTCCGCGAACTTGAGCCGCTGCCGGGCCTCGTCCTGGAAGCGCTTGTAGGCCTTCTCCTTCTCCTCCACCAGGTCCCACTTGTTCAGCACGAGGATGACCCCCTTGCCCTCCTCGTGCGCCAGGCCGACCACCCGCTCGTCCTGCTCCGTGATGCCTTCCGAGGCGTCGATCAGCACCAGGGCCACGTCGCAGCGGCCCACGCTCTTCATGGCGCGCACGACGCTGTATTTCTCCACGCCCTGGCTGATGCGGCCGCGGCTCCGGATGCCGGCGGTGTCCACGAGCACGTACTCCCGGCCGTAGTAGCGGTAGACGCTGTCCACCGAGTCCCGGGTCGTGCCCGAGACCGGGCTGACGATCATGCGGTCCTCGCCGATGAGGGCGTTCACGAAGGACGACTTGCCCACGTTCGGCCGTCCGATGACCGCGATGCGCGGCGGCTTCCGCCGGGCGTCCGCGGCGGCGGGGGAGGGAGGGGGCAGCAGGCCGGCCAGGGCGTCCAGGAGGTCGGAGAGCCCCTGGCCGTGCTTCGCCGAGAGGGGCAGCAGCCGGTCCACGCCGAGGCGGTAGAACTCGGTCAGGAGCGCCTCGTGCCGCTCGCCGTCCACCTTGTTCACCGCGTAGAGCACCGGCTTGCCCGCCGCACGGAGGCGCTGGGCGACCTCGGTGTCCGACGGCAGGAGCCCCTGCCGGCCGTCCATGAGGAAGATGACGATGTCCGCCTCCTCGATGGCCAGCGTGGTCTGCTCGCGCATCTTGACGTACATGGCATCGACCGTCTCGGGCTCGAACCCGCCGGTGTCCACGAGCAGGAACCGCCTTCCCTCCCACTCGGCCTCGGCATAGTTCCGGTCCCGCGTCACGCCCGGCTGGTCCTCGACGATGGCGAGGTATCTGCCGACGATGCGGTTGAAGAGCGTGGACTTGCCGACGTTCGGCCGTCCGACGATGGCGACAATGGGTCTGGGCATGGAGCATCCGGGCGGCCGGAGGGCCGCAGTAGGTGAACGTGGGCCGAACTATAGCATGTCCGGCCGCGGGAGTTCAATAAAAAACCTTGCGCGTCCCGGACAAGTGTGCTATTTAATACCATTCTTCGGCCGGAGGAACGGATGCGCGCATCCCTGCTGCTGTTGCTGACCCTGCTGCTCTGCGGCGCCGCCGCACGGGCGGAGTTCTATACCTGGAAGGAACGCGACGGGCGCGAGTTCTACACCAACGACCGGGAGAAGATCCCCGCCGAGTACCGCGATTCGGCGCGGCCGGTGGAGGTGCGCGACGAGCGGGTGACCGTGGCGCCTGCGCCCGGCGGAGAGGACCGGCCTCCGGCGGCGCAGCGGCCGCGGAAGCAGACGGACCGCAACGGCAGGGGCGAGGAGCACTGGCGCAAGCGCGCCGGAGACCTGCGCCGGAAGCTCCGGGAGCAGCAGACCGCCCATGACCTCCTGGTGCAGCAGGACCGCGAGGAGGAGCGGGCAGGCAGGCCGTCCACGGCGAAGGGGAAGAAGGCCGCCGCGGCCCGGAAGAAGAAGCAGGAGAAGATCGCCGGGAAGATCGCCCGGCTGAAGCACGAGCTCGAGGTGGAACTGCCCGATGAGGCGCGGAAGGCCGAGGCCCTGCCGGGCTGGCTCCGGTAGACCTTCCCCAGCGGGCATCGCGCTGTTCGTACATCCCATGAAGACCATCATCATCGCCGAGACCATCCTGAGCGCCGTCGGCAGGGACAGCACGGTCTTCGGCAGGGGCGGCATAGCGCTCCATCCGGCCCGGACGGCCGAAGACGCGCTGGCCCTGCACCGGGAGAAGTGCGCGGACCTCATCATCGCCGACCACGCCATGCCCGCCATGGGCGGGGTCCGGCTCTGCGAAGCGATCCGGGCGGACGAGGCGCTGCGAGGCGTCTCGATCATCCTTGCCTGCGAGACCGCCCAGGCGGACCTCCCCGCCCTCCGCGCCGCCGGGGCCAATGCCGTCATTCCGACGCCGGTGGACGCGCTCGGCCTCTTCACCAAGATGTTCGAGCTGCTCGTGGTGCCGCAGCGCAAGGACATGCGCGCGCTGCTGCGCGTCGCGGTGACGGGCGGGGCCGGCGGGGAGTCCTTCTTCGCCACCTCGGAGAACATCAGCATCTCGGGCATGCTGCTCGAGTCCAACTACCGGTTCAAGGAGCAGGACCGGATCCTCTGCACCTTCTTCATAGGCCACAGCGAGGTGAAGGTCGACGGCGTGGTCATGCGGGCCGAGCGGTCCGGCTCGGGCAGGCGCCGGTACGGGGTGCGGTTCCTGAACCCCCCGACGCGGGCGCTGGTCGTGATCGAACAGTATGTCAAGAGCCGGGTAAAAGGCGGCGCTTCCGCCGCGGGCGGGGAATGACGCGATCGTCCCGCCGGAAGGAGCATCTATCCCGTCCGCGGGAACTTCAATATTGCTACGGAGGACTGTTTGGAAGAGCGGTATGATGCAAGAACGGTAGAGCAGCGGTGGCAGCGGTACTGGGCCGAGAACCGGACCTTCGCGGTGACCGAGGACCCGGCGAAGCCGAAGTACTACTGCCTCGAGATGTTCCCCTATCCCTCGGGCCGCATCCATATGGGCCACGTGCGGAACTATTCCATCGGCGACGTGGTCTCCCGGTACAAGCGGATGCGGGGGTTCAATGTCCTCCATCCCATGGGCTGGGACGCCTTCGGCCTGCCGGCCGAGAACGCGGCCATCAAGCACGGCACCCATCCCTCCGCCTGGACCTTCGAGAATATCGCGTTCATGCGCGACCGGCAGCTCAAACGGATGGGCCTGTCCTACGACTGGGACCGCGAGGTGGCCACCTGCCTGCCGGAGTACTACCGCTGGAACCAGTGGCTCTTCCTGAAGATGTACGAGAAGGGGCTGGCCTACAAGAAGCTCTCCTACGTGAACTGGTGCCCCTCCTGCGCGACCGTGCTGGCCAATGAGCAGGTGGAGGACGGAGCGTGCTGGCGCTGCAGCTCCGTGGTGGCCCACAAGGAGCTGGAACAGTGGTTCTTCCGGATCACGGCCTACGCCGAGGAGCTGCTGGCGCACTGCGACCGGCTGCCGGGATGGCCGGAGCGCGTGCTGACCATGCAGCGGAACTGGATCGGCCGGTCCGTGGGCGTGGAGGTGGAGTTCACCGTCGAGGGCGGCGGCGCGAAGCTGCCGATCTTCACCACCCGTCCGGACACGCTTTACGGCGTCACCTTCATGAGCATCGCGCCGGAGCACCCCATGGTCGAGACGCTTATCGCCGGCCGTCCCGAGGCCGAAGCGGTCCGCGGGTTCTGCCAGCGCGTCATGCGCGAGGACAAGGCCGCCCGGACCGACGAGTCCCGGGAGAAGGAAGGCATCTTCACCGGCGCCTACGCGGTCAATCCGCTCAACAACGACCGCGTGCCGGTCTGGGTCGGCAACTTCGTGCTGCTGGAGTACGGCGCCGGCGCCGTCATGTCCGTGCCGGCCCATGACCAGCGGGACTTCGAGTTCGCGAAGAAGTACGGCATCCCCATCAAGGTGGTGATCCAGAACGCGGCGCAGGACCTCGATCCCGGCGCCATGCGGGAGGCGTTCATCGCCGAGGGCGCCATGGCGGGCTCAGGGCCCTTTGACGGCATGCCGAGCGCCGAGGGCAGGGAGAAAGTGGCGCTCCATGTGGAGGAGAAGGGCTGCGGCAGGCGCACGGTGAACTGGCGGCTCCGCGACTGGGGCGTGTCGCGCCAGCGCTACTGGGGCACGCCCATCCCGGTCGTCTACTGCCCGTCCTGCGGCACGGTGCCTGTGCCGGAGAAGGACCTGCCGGTGCTGCTGCCCACGGACGTGGCGCTCACCGGCGCCGGCGCATCGCCCCTCGCCGAGTCCCCGTCCTTCCGCGAGGCGGCCTGTCCGAAGTGCGGCGGCGCCGGGCGGCGCGAGACGGACACCATGGACACCTTCGTCGATTCGTCCTGG
>CAZTXN010000199.1:0-4356 GCA_964617655.1 uncultured Nitrospiraceae bacterium
CCTTGATCCGCGTCCAAAAAATGGTTCAAGACTTTTGACACGGATAACGGCGGATTTTCCGATGATAACGTCAGATTCATCATGGTTCTGAACTTGCGTTGAAGTATCCGTGTGCATCCGTGTCCCAAGCGTTGTTCCTGTTTTTTCGTGCTCAGTTCTGCCCGCCTGCGCCTTAAATAAAATCCCATTGTGCAACTTCCTGAACTGGTATACAATGCTACCCATTCTCACGGAGCCGTACTACCTTTGCGCGGGAGGCAGGTAATGAGACAGACCAAGATCGTGCTTTCGGACAAGGAGATCCCCACCAAGTGGTACAACATCATGGCGGACATGCCGAACAAGCCCAAGCCGCCGCTCCATCCGGGGACGAAACAGCCGGTCGGGCCGGACGATCTCAAGCCCATCTTTCCCATGGACCTGATCCTGCAGGAGGTGAGCACGGACCGGTGGATTCCCATCCCCGAGGAGGTCCTGGAGATCTACACCCTCTGGCGTCCGGCGCCGCTCTTCCGGGCGCACAACCTCGAGAAGGCGCTCGGCACGCCGGCAAAGATCTACTATAAATATGAAGGCGTCAGCCCGGCGGGCAGCCACAAGCCGAACACCGCGATCCCCCAGGCCTTCTACAACAAGAAGGCGGGCATGAAGCGCATCGCCACCGAGACCGGCGCGGGCCAGTGGGGCTCCTCCATGGCGCTCGCGGGTTCGCTCTTCGGGCTCGAGGTGACGGTCTACATGGTGAAGGTGAGCTTCAACCAGAAGCCCTACCGCCGGATCATGATCGAGACCTGGGGCGCCACGGTCCATCCCAGCCCGTCGACGCTGACGAACGCGGGCAGGAAGGTCCTGGAGGCGGACCCGGACAGCCCGGGCAGCCTCGGCATCGCCATCTCCGAGGCCGTGGAGGACGCGGCCACGCACAATGACACCAACTACGCCCTCGGCTCGGTGCTGAACCATGTCTGCATGCACCAGACCGTCATCGGCCTGGAGGCCAGGAAGCAGCTCGAGATCGCCGGGGACTATCCCGACGTGGTGATCGGCTGCTGCGGCGGGGGGAGCAACTTCGCCGGCATCGCCTTCCCCTTCCTGCAGGACAAGTTCAACGGCAAGCAGGTGCGCGCCGTGGCCGTGGAGCCTGCCTCCTGCCCCACGCTCACCAAGGGCGAGTTCACCTACGACTTCGGCGACGTTGCGGGCATGACGCCGCTCATCAACATGTACACCCTGGGCCATGACTTCGTGCCCTCGGGCATCCATGCCGGCGGCCTGCGGTACCACGGCGACTCGGCGCTGGTCTCGCAGCTCTACCATGACAAGCTGATCGAGGCCAAGGCCTATCCGCAGCTCCCGGTCTTCCAGGCGGCGATGCAGTTCGCCAAGACCGAGGGCATCATCCCGGCGCCCGAGACGGCCCATGCCATCCGCTGCGCCATCGATGAGGCGCTCCAGGCGAAGGAGGAGGGCAAGCAGCGGGTGATCCTCTTCAATCTCTCGGGCCACGGCCACTTCGACATGCAGGCCTACGGGGACTTCCTGAACGGGAAGCTCATCGACCACGAGCATCCCGAGGGGGACATCAAGAAGTCGCTCGACCGGCTGCATGCGATGCTGAAGTAGCGGGGGAGATATACAGGAACAAGCGGAGCGGGGAGCCCGGGAACAGGGCTCCCCGTTTTTTGGTGTGCTGGAGAGTTGTCCTGGGGGCGTGGTGGTACGTCAGGCGATGGGATGGCTATTGGATATGTGGCGGTCGTCTGAAGGAATAGAAAACCGCAACTGAAAGGCGTATATCCACAGATTTCACAGATTACCCTGATTTATAAAAGGGTAAGGATTAGAATTTAAAATGATCTGATTAATCTGCGTAATCTGCGGACCATGGCCTGGCTTTGGCAGTTGGATTGGGATTCGAGCGCACGTGACGCACGATCAAGATGATGAGTTATGCGGTGCCTTGACGGGTAACGGCGCGGCAGGGTCACGCAGTGGCGCGGTTCTTGAGCAGCTGCAGGGCGTTCTCGGCGATCAGGAGCTTGCCGCCGGACTCCTTCACGATGCCGTTGGTCGAGAGGACCTTCATGCACTTTGAGACCGCCTCGCGCGACGAGCCGATGAGCGCGGCCAGCTCGCGGTGGGTCTTCTTCTCGCATCGCAGGAAGCCCTTCTGGACCTTGTCCTCGCCGGTGGAGCTCTCGACCAGCGTCCGGACCAGCCGCTCGCCCACCTCCTGGAAGGCCAGGGACTCGATCATCTCGTCCGCCTTCCGCAGCCGCTCGACCAGGGTGGTCATCAGGCCGACGGCGATGCGGGGGTCCTTGTCCATGAGCTGGAAAAAGGTCACCTTGGTCAGGACCGAGAGCTCCGAGTCCTGGTCCGCAACGATGGTGGCGGACCGGCCCTTGCCGTCGAGCAGCGAGAGCTCGCCGAAGAAGGCGCCCTTCTCAAACCGGGCGAGCACCATCTCGTCGCCCTCGTCGTCGATGAGCACGGCCTTGAGGGTGCCGCTGTTCACGATGTAGAGCTCGGTGCCCATGTCGGTCTTCTGGAAGACCGTGGTCCCCTTCTTGACCCGCGCGTCGGTGCAGCGCGCAGCGATCTCCTTGAGCTGCGTGTCCCTGAGGTGGGAGAAGAGGGGTATCTGCTTCAGGTATTGGATCAGCATGGCGGCGCTCGGGCAGGGGCCCCGTCCCTTTCGGCGAACCGGATTTTTTGTGTTTGCAGTATACCATAGAGCGGCCGGAATGTGAACCAGGGATGCCAAATATCAGCTTGACAGTATTTAGGGAAATCAGTATGATACCTGCCATCCGGCGCTCCGCTGGCCGGATAACCTCAGGAGAAAGGTAAAGGTAACAAGATCATGGCAGACGGAGTGGTGAAGTGGTTCAATGACAGCAAGGGGTTCGGGTTCCTGAAGCAGGAGAATGGCGAGGACGTGTTCGTGCATTTCTCGGCCATCCAGACCGAGGGCTTCAAGTCGCTGAAGGAGGGCGAGCGGGTGACCTTCGATATCGTGCAGGGTCCCAAGGGCCTGCAGGCTGCGAACGTACAGAAGGTCTGACACTACATATACTACGTATCCATCAGAAGGCCCCGGAGCAATGCTCCGGGGCCTTTTTTAATTGCCGAGGACGATATTGGACGCGGATGAACGCGGATCAAGACAAAGGCCGAAATCTTTGACAGAATCGACAGGATACAAGCGGATACAAGAACGAACTGGCTTCAAAGACCGTCTATCCTTTTGATCATGTAATCCTGTCAAGGAAGTAAAGGAATTGACAACAGATGAGCGCGGAAGGACAGGGATCAAGACAACGGCCGAAGTCTTTGACAGGATTAACAGGATACACGCGGATAACAAGAACGAATGCAAAGGCGTTGAGATCTCTTGGCTTCCAGCCCCTGTATCCTCTCCCCTTCGCGGGAGAGGGTGGGGTGAGGGGGCGTGCCGAATATATAAGACCATCCGTCATTCCTGCTTTTGTTCTGCCATACTTCCTGTGTCCTGACCGGTGTGATCCGCGGAGATCCGATCTTATCCGCGTCCCATTGTTTTTCCGGTCTTGTCGTTCCGATGATATTCAGCCGCGATCCGTGCATGGCACTGCGACGCCAGGTCCTTGCGGTTCAGCCCCGGCCCCGTGGGGAGGGGCTCCAGGGAGACGCAGTCCACATGGACCGACCGGAGGCTGAGCAGCCGCGGCGCATGGGCGGGGAAGGCGTCGCTGCCGTGGTAGTAGAGGGAGTCGCGGTTCGCCGGGGTGATGCGGCGGCCGTTGATGCGGCGGTAGCGGAGGCAGAGCGGCAGGACCGGAGCTTCGGCCCCGATCGCGGCGGTGAAGAGCGAGTTCCGGAAGGGCCGGACGGTCTCGCCGTCCGAGGTCGTGCCCTCGGGGAAGAGCACCACGGAATGGCCCTCCCGCAGCACCTGCCCGATCTCGCGGATCTCCTTCTTCAGCCCTGCCGGGCTCCGGCGCTCCACGAAGATGCTGCCCCCGAACCAGGCGAGCGTGCCGAGCGGGAAGGTGCGGCGGAGCTCGACGGATGTGATGAAGACCGAGGGCCGGAGCGAGGCGATCACCAGGATGTCCACGTAGGAAACATGGTTCGCTACCACCAGGCAGCCCCGGTCCGGGACCGGATGATGTCCGCGCTTGAGCGGCCGCACCCGGACGCCGAGCGACCGGAGCACCAGGCGGGCGAAGAACGAGGTGTTCCGCGTCAGCAGCCGCCTCCGTCCTGTCCTTCCCGCCGGGAGGAGCGCCAGGAGGAGGGAGGAGAGGGAGTAGAGGAGGAGCAGGGTGAGGACGGATATGGATTTAAAGAGCGTTCTCAAGGGGTATGGGG
>CAZTXN010000200.1:0-4356 GCA_964617655.1 uncultured Nitrospiraceae bacterium
CCATCATGCGCTCGGCGACGGCGAGCGGGTCCTGCGCGGTCTCGGACAGGGCGAGTTCCTCGATGACCCTGCGCGCCTCCCTGCCGTGGCAGGCGTCGCAGAGCACATGGCCCTGGGGGCACTTGATGTGGCCCGGCGTCCGCGCACCGCAGGAGGTGCAGGCAAGCTCCTCCGCCGCCTGGAGGTACTGGAGCGGCGAGCCGCAGAGCATGCAATGCTCGGCATGGATTCCCATGGCTGCCATTATACCCGGTCCTGGGGAGGTATTTCAAAGGGGAACCGGGAGCTGCATCGCCATCAAAGCTCCTCGCAATGACAGGTCGGGAAGAACTCAGCGGACCGCCTAGGCCCTCCGGAGCAGGCAGGCGTGGGCCGAGAGGCCGGCGCCGTAAGCGATCATGACGCAGCGGTCGCCGGGCGCGACGCCGTTCCGCGTGATCTCGTCCAGCACGAACCAGACCGTGGGGGACGACATGTTGCCGTACTCCCGGAGCACCAGCCGCGTCGGGCCGAGCCGCTCCTCGGGGATGCCGATGCCGTCCCGCACGGCATTGATGATCTTCTCCCCGCCGGTATGCAGGGCCCAGTGGCGCACATCTGCCGGCGAGAGGCCGTTCCGGCCCAGCAGATCCGCGGTCACCGCGGCCGCCGCCTCCCGCACCAGGCCCGGCAGCTTGAGCGAGAGCTGGTTATGGAGCTGGCCCTGCCGGTGAACATACCGGATCGTCTCGCGCTGCTCCGGCACGTACAGCGCTGACGTGGCCGCCAGCTCCCAGCCTTCCGGCCGGTCCGTGACCACCGAAGCGGCCGCGCCGTCGCCGAAGAGGGCGTTCGAGAGGATCAGGCTAAGGTCGTCGCCCATCTGGAAGGTGGCGCTGCAGATCTCGACCGAGACCGAGAGCACGGGCCCGCCGGCCGAGCGGACCATGGCCTCGGCCACCTGGAGGTTCGGCACCGCACCGCCGCAGCCGCTCCCGACCATGTCATAGGCCCGGCTCTGGCGCGCCATGCCGAGCCGCTCGATAAGATAGGTCGAGAGGCCGGGGCAGACATAGCCGGTGCAGGTGTTCACCACGATGCCCGCCAGGTCGGCCGGGCCGAGGCCCGCGGCCTTGAGCGCTGCCGCGGCCGCCCGGGAGGAGAGCTCGAGGGACCGCTCGGTGAACCGCCGCACGCGCGCATCCGGGTCCTCCTCCACGAGGCAGGAGGGGTCGTCGAAGGCGAAGTGGCGCTTCCGTATGCTCGGGTGGCTGAAGACGGTCCGGAGCAGGCCCTGGCTCCGGCCGGAGAGCCGGCCGCTGAAATGCCTGCGCATGAACTCCTCGGCAAAACCCTGGTCAGCGCTGTACTCCGGCACCGCGGTCGCGATGGAGGCGATGTATGCTCTCTTTTCGTCTCTCTCGTTCTTCATGGTCATGCAGGAGATATCCTCGTCCCTCGTCTCTCGCCGCTCCCCTCACACATCCATCCCCAGCATCCTGAGCCCCCGCCGGATGGTCCGCGTGTGGCGCCAGAGCGGCGGTTTGACGCCCAGGCGGTAGGCGAGCCGGTGGATCGAGGGCAGGAAGGAGAGGCCGATGGAGTCGGCATTGATGAAGTTCATGCATCCTGCCATGGAGCGCCGCACCTCGTCCATGATCCAGGCCGGGCTGACCTCGGGCGAGACGTAGAAGACCGGCTGGAGCATCTCTGACGGCGGCAGGTGGAAGTATCCCTGCCTCCGCGCCAGGCTGTCGAGCTCCGTGTTGGGATAGATGCGGATGCCCACGTTGAAGAAGGCCGCGTCCTGAGGCCGGACCGTCCGGCGGGCGAAGCGAAGGGTCTCGCGCACGGTCTCCCGCGTCTCGCCGGGCCCGCCCAGGAGGAATATCCAGGCGCAGGGCAGGCGCGACCTCCGCACTGCCTCCGCGGCCCCATGGACCTCGCGGCTCGTGAACCCCTTGCCGAGCCCCTGCAGCACCTCGTCCACTGCGCTCTCGGCCGTCACTCCGATGCCCACGAACCCCGCACGCTCCATGGCCCGCAGCAGGCCTTCGTCCAGGTGCAGGGGGTTCAGCTCCATGCTCTGGAGCCGGGCAGGATGGCCGGCCCGCGCCAGCTCCTCGCAGAGGCCCAGGGCATGGTCGCGCGGCGCATTGAAGACGCTGTCCACGAACTCGATCTCGCCCATGCCCGAGACCGCCAGCCGGGCAACGGCATCGACGACCTCCCCGGCGCCGGCCAGGCGATAGGGGCCGCCCTCAAGTCTGCGGTAGGTGCAGTAGATGCAGCGGAACGCGCAGCCCAGCTTGGTCTGGACCGGCGCAGGGGCGAGCAGGGACCGGTAGGCCGGGACCTCCACCCACCGGTGATAGTCAGGAGCAGCGCAGGCCGCCGCGCTCCCGTCGTCCCTGCAGGCTGCGGGATGATACGCTCCCTGGTCCAGCAGGGCCAGGCCGGGGATGCCCTGGAGAGGTTCCCCGCCCTCCAGGCGCTTGAGCAGCCGCGGGAAGGCCTGCTCGCCGTCGGCCACAACGCCGCAGGAGACGCCGGCATGGCGCAGGATGGCCTCAGGCATGACGCCCACCGCGGCGCCGCCCAGGACCAGCGGCGCATCGGTCAGTTCGCGGACCGTGTTCACCAGGCGCGGCAGGTCGTCAAGGAAGAAGACCGGGTCGCGCATGTCATTGTTGTCGATGTTCCGGACCGAGAGGCCGACGACATCAGGCCGGAAGGAGGCCACCGCGGCCCGGAGCGCTGCGGGCGGCTCCTTCTCGAACATCAGGTCCAGAACCCGGACGCGGTGGCCGGTGCGCTCGCAGGCCTCGGCCACCACGCAGCCGCCAATGGGCATGACCGGCTGGGGATGGACGCTGCGGTTCGTGGCGATGATGAGGACGTTCATGGCGTCTGGAGAGGGACCAGGCACTCAACGACGAGTATCCGCCTGCGCCGGATCCTCCGGCGCGGCATCAGGAACAGAACGAGGGCGGGAACGCGCGAACGCCATTCCCGCCCTCAACGGCTCCCGGGACGACATGACCGCCGGTTATTTCACCGTGATCGTGATCTTCCCGGACATCACCGGCGGATCATGGGGCAGATGGGCCTTGTCGCCGAGCAGGAGCTGCAGCGTATGCCTGCCCGGGGCCAGGTCCAGCACCACCTCGGTCTGGCCTGCGCCGAAGTGGCGGTGCTTCTCGTCGGCCGGTATGGGCTTGTCCAGGGCCACCGGCCCGTCAAGGTCGATCAGCAGGTGATGATGGCCGGTCTTCGGGATATCGATGCCTGCCGGCGCGACACCCATGCCCTTCAGGCCGAACCGGACGGTCACCGGTCCGGTCACCGTCTCGCCGTCCTTGGGAGTGATGAAGTAGAGCTCAGCGCCCGCGGGCGCCGGGGTCGCGCCGGAAGCGGGCAATGCAAGGAGCGCGAGGACCGCTGCGCTCAGGATAAGAAGTGATCCCTTCGGTCTCATGACCTTTCTCCTCTTCCCGGGCCGGGCTCCGGGGGCTCGGCGCGTCTGCGCGACCGGCCCGAACCTGGACTTATTTACTCTTTGATTATAGCCCCTGACCGCCCGACTGTCCAGCATACCGCCGGCAACATCCTGCAACCAGCGGGCGTCCTGCAGAATGCTCTTTCTTGCATTTCTGCTTCTTTTGCGCTATGCTCGTCATATCCCGTCGCAGTGTCCGATCGCGAGGCCCTCTGTGCGCATCCTCCTCTTCCTGCTGATCACGGTCCTTGCTGCGTTCTCCCCGGCAGCGGCCATGGAGACCATGACCTCATCCGCCGACATCGCGGTGGAGGAGCGGCTGGGCGCCGTCATCCCGGCGGACATCGTGCTGCGCAGCGAGGACGGCAGGCCGGTGAACCTCCGCTCCCTGGCGGACCGGCCGCTGATCATCGCGCCGGTCTACTACAGCTGCCGCCATGCCTGCCCCCTGCTGCTCACCGGGCTGGCCACGGCGCTCGGGAAGCTGGAGCTGGTGCGGCCGGGCAGCGACTTCCGGGTCATCAGCCTGAGCTTCGACGACAGGGACACGCCGGCCGTGGCCCGGGAGCGGAAGCCGAACTACCTGGCCGCGGTCAAGGCCCCCTTCCCCGCTGAGGCCTGGAGCTTCCTGACCGGCGACCAGGAAAACATCGGGAAGTTCCTTGCGAGCACCGGCTACCGGGTCCAGCGGGACGGCAACCTCTTCTCCCATCCCGTGGCGCTCGTCGTCCTGGCGCCGGGCGGCAGGGTCGTCCGGTACCTGCACGGCGCGACCTTCCTGCCCTTCCAGCTCACCATGGCGGTGACCGAGGCCGCGGAGGGGAAGATCGGCTCCCCGGCGGGCCGGGTGCTGACCTACTGCTTCAGCTACGATGCGA
>CAZTXN010000201.1:0-4348 GCA_964617655.1 uncultured Nitrospiraceae bacterium
TTTAATCTGTGTAATCGGCGTAATCTGCGGATAATAAAATGACCTGAGTAGTTACCGGATTTCGTATTTCGTACTTCGGGTTTCATCTTCATTCTGATCTCATCTCCCCCAGGAGGACTCATCCGCCATGGAAGGCAGACAGGACCGCAGCAGCATGGACGATGCACAGAAGGCGAAGCTCATCTTCATCTCCCTCGGGGCCGTGGTGCTGGTCCTGCTCGTCTTCAGCTTCATCGGGGGCAACAAGGCGCGGACCCAGCGGGACGCGGCGCTGAAGGAAGTGGAGCTGCTGAAATCGGACAACATCAAGCTCTCGCAGTGGCTCGAGGAGCGGACCCAGGAGATGGAGAAGTACCGCAGGTCCTATGAGGACTGCAGGACCAAGCTGAAGCATACCACGCCCGCAAAGAAGACCACCACCAGGAAGCCTGCGCCCAAGAAGCCGGGCACGACGAAGAAACCGACGAACCGGAGGTGACCGGGACCCGGAGACCGGACACCCGGCGCGACCCGGCACGGTGACCCGGTGATCACGACGCCATGAGCAGCATAGCCATCATACGCGACGAGCGCTTCCTGGAGCATGAGCCCGGACCGGGCCATCCCGAGAGCCCGAACCGGCTCCGGGTGATCCACGAGGTGCTCGACAGGGAGTTCGCGGACCTGCCGGTCATCCCGTCCCGCGCGGCGACCGAGGACGAGCTCGCCCTGGTCCATGACCCGCACTACATCCAGGCCGTGGCCCGGACCGACGGCCATGCCGTCTCCCGCATCGATGCGGACACCAGCCTCTCGGCCCGCTCCTACCGGACCGCGCGGCTTGCCGCAGGCGGCCTGCTGAACGCCGTTGATGCTCTTCTGACGCCTGACGCCCCGCGCCCCCCGGCCTCTGCGGTCTTTGCCTTCGTCCGTCCGCCGGGCCATCATGCCGAGCCGGACCGGGGCATGGGGTTCTGCCTCTTCAACAACGTGGCGGTCGCGGCGGAATACGCGATCCGTCGCCGCGGCCTGCAGCGGGTCCTGATCGTGGACTGGGACCTGCACCACGGGAACGGCACGCAGCGCGCCTTCTATGCCCGGCCGGACATCCTCTTCTTCTCCACCCACCAGTTCCCCCATTATCCCGGCACCGGCGATTTCGACGAGACCGGCAGCGGCCCGGGCGAGGGCTACACGGTCAACGTGCCCTTCGCGGGCGGGTTCGGGGACGCCGAGTACGCGGCCGTCTTCCGCCGGGTCCTCCAGCCCATCGCCCGCAGTTTCCGGCCCGAGCTGGTGCTGGTCTCCGCGGGGTTCGACCCCTACTGCCAGGACCCCCTGGGCGGCATGGACCTGACCGGCAGCGGCTTCGGCGGCATTGCGACGCTCGTCCGGGAGATCGCCGACGAGTGCTGCGGCGGGAAGGCGCTGCTGACCCTCGAAGGGGGCTACAGCCCCGACGGCCTGCGCGACGGCGTGCGGGCCGTGCTCCAGGCCTTCACCGGTCCGCGCCGGACCGTGCCGTTGGTCGAGGCGCCGAAGGCGGAGCGGGCCGTCGAGACCGCCCTATCCATCCACCGGAAGCGCTGGAGCGGGCTGTGACCGCACCGTGAAGGGGCCGCCTGCCGCCCGAACGGAAAGGAGCCATACTGATGCGCCGGACCGCTTTCTCCCTTCTCCTGCTCTCCACCGTCCTGCTTGCCGCTGCATGCAGCGGCAGGACGTTCATCACCGAGGCGACCGTTCCGCCGGCAGGAGGGACCGTGCTTGCCGTCATGCCGCCGGACTTCCATTCCCGGGCCTTCAACGACGCGTTCGAGCGGGCCTTCGTCAGGATGGGGATGAAGCAGGTCCTCCACCCGGGCGAACTGGCCAAGCGGCTGAAGCTCACGTCCTATGTCCATGAGCGCGTCCGGTCCGCGGGGAATAAGGACGGGCTGAAGGAGCTGCTCGGAGAGAAGCATTTCACCTTTTTGATGACCTCCCTCTCGCCGGCCACCGTGGTGCTCATCCCCACGGAGATGAAGCTCACCTCCTCCTCGCTCTATACCTACGGCGACTTCACCTTCCGGGTCTATGACTGCGCCACCGGCAGGCTGCTCTACCGGAACAGCTTCCAGGAGCGCACCGGCTCCCGGGGCATTCGCGCCGAGCAGGAGCTTGCCCGGTCTTCCGCCGAGCGCATGGCCCGCGAGGTGCGCGCGCTCTTCCGGGTCCCGGAGCCGCTCCGCTGACCGCGGAAGGCCGCGCATCATGGACCTCGTGTCCGCGGCAGTTGCTCCGCTGCTTGCATTGACTTCCCCCGGCTTTCCCTGTATTATCAATCGGTATGCCGCTTTTTTCGTACAAGGCCGTGCGGGAGGACGGCACGTCCGTGCGGGATGAGATGACGGCGGCCTCTGCTTCCGAGGTGCGCGAGACGCTGGAGTCCCGGGGCAGCCTGGTCCTGGAGGTCCGGAAGAAGCGGGCCCGCGCCGGGACCGGAGGCGCGAGCCAGAAGGACTTCCTGATCTTCAACCAGGAGTTCATGACCCTCGTGAAGGCCGGGCTGCCGATCATGCAGGCCCTCGAGATCCTGCACCACCGCATGGAGCGTCCCGGGCTGCGGTCCGCCCTCGCGGCGCTCATCGAGGCCGTGCGCGGCGGGACCTCTCTTTCCGAGGCCATGACGGCCCATCCCGCGGTCTTTCCGCCGCTCTATACGTCCACGGTCCGGGCGGGCGAGCAGAGCGGCGCGCTCGTGGACGTGCTCCGCCGCTACATCGCCTACCAGAAGCGGATGCTGGCCGTGCGGGCCAAGGTCCGGAACGCCCTGTTCTACCCCGTCTTCCTCGTGCTCGCGACCATCGCGGTCATCACGCTCTTCTTCCTCTACATCATCCCGAACTTCACCCAGATGTACAGCGACCAGGCCGGCAGCCTGCCGCTCCTGACCTCGCTGCTGATCGGGTTCGCCCGGCTGGTCACGGATTTCGCGCCGCTCATCGCGCTGTTCCTCGCTGCCGCGGTCGGAGGCCTCCTCGCCTGGCGGCGGACCGACGGGGGCAGGCGGTCGCTGGACGGCCTCAAGCTCCGGGTCCCCCTGGTCAGGTCCCTCATGCTGCAGTACATTCTGGCGCAGCTGACGCGCACGCTCTCCACGGTGCTCCGCGGCGGCATCCCGCTCGTGCAGGCGCTGGAGACGACCGGCGGGGTCATCGGGAACCGCGTGGTCGCGGGGAAGCTCGCCGAGGCCCGGGAGCTCGTGACCGGCGGCGTCAGCCTCGCCGACGCGTTCGAGCGGACGGACCTCGCCCCCGCCATGACGGTGCGCATGATCGAGGTGGGCGAGTCCTCGGGCGACCTGCCCCAGATGCTCGAGGACGTGGCGGACTTCTACGAGCAGGAGGTGGAGAACCGCGTGGCCAGCCTCACTTCACTGATCGAGCCCGTCCTGATGCTGACCATGGGCGTCGTCATCGCCGTGATCGTGGTGGCGCTCTACCTTCCGATCTTCGAGATGGGAGCGAACCTGAGATGACATCCTTCCGCAGAAAGCGCCTGGGAGACATCCTGGCCTCCAAGGGCGCGGCCACCGCCGCGCGCATCAACGAGGTCCTGGCCGGGGCGGACAACGCCCGGAAGCGCATCGGCGAGATCCTGCTCGACGCGGGGCTCATCACCGAGGAGGTCCTAG
Source organism: uncultured Nitrospiraceae bacterium (assembly GCA_964617655.1). Taxonomy (GTDB): domain Bacteria; phylum Nitrospirota; class UBA9217; order UBA9217; family UBA9217; genus JAKAHZ01. The sequence goes on from CAZTXN010000201.1 coordinate 3,656, forward strand.
CCCAGGCGCTGGCAGAGCAGCGCGACCTCCGGTACATCGACCTGGCCGATTTCCGCATCGACCCCGTCTTCTTCGAGACCGTGCCTGTCGAGATCATGCAGCGGTTCCAGTTCGTGCCGGTGGAGGACACCGGCGAGCTGCTCGTCGTGGCCGTGGCGGACCCGAACAACCTGCCGGCGCTCGACGAGATCGAGCTGTTGCTGCAGCGCCAGATCGAGGTCCGCGTCGGCACGCCGACCGGCATCCAGGAGTCCCTCCGGCGGAGCGGGTCATCGGAGCGCGTGCTCCAGACCGTCTCCGAGGACTTCAAGTTCCACCTCGTCCGGGAGCAGGAGGACGGCGAAGAGCAGGTCCTCTCGCTGGAATCGATCGAGAAGGACGGGTCGCCCATCATCCGGCTGATGCATACCACCATCCTCGACGCCCTGCAGCGCCGGGCCAGCGACATCCATATCGAGGCCGCGGACCGGAACGTCCTCATCAAGTACCGCATCGACGGCGTGCTCTACCCCGCCACGGAGCCCATCGACGTCAAGTTCCACAGCGCCATCGTCTCGCGCATCAAGGTCATGAGCGACCTGGACATCGCCGAACGCCGCGTGCCGCAGGACGGCCGTTTCAAGATCCGCACGGCGAAGAAGACCATCGACTTCCGCGTCTCGATCATGCCCAGCGCCTTCGGCGAGGACATCG
>CAZTXN010000202.1:0-4336 GCA_964617655.1 uncultured Nitrospiraceae bacterium
GCCAGGAGCTTCTCGTACTCTCCGGGATTCGCGCTGCGCCACTTCTCGCTCAGATACTGGAACATCTGGACGCGCCTGTTCAGCGTATCGACAACGAAGATCCGGTCCTGTTCGTCCACATACATGCCTGCCGGGCTCGAGAACTCCGCGGGTCCGCGCTTGCCCCGCCATCCGACCCAGGTCAGCACCTGCCCCTTCTCATTGAAGACCTGAAAGTTGTCGAATACCGCTTCGACGACGTAGCAGTTGCCTTCGCTGTCCACGCCCACTCCCTTCGGCCGCTGGAAGAACCCCGGGGCGTCGCCGAGCTCGCCGAACTTCCTGATGAACTTCCCGTCCCTGTCGAACACCTGCACCCGGAAATTATTCGTGTCCGAGACGTAGACATTCCCGTTCCTGCGGTCCACCTCGACGAACGAGGGGTTCAGGAACTGGCCGTCGCCTTCTCCTCCCTGGCCGAACTGGAAGAGAAAGTCCCCTTTCCTTGAATAGACCTTGATGTCATGGGCCTTCGAGTCGGCGACGTAGAGCCGGTCCAGTTCGTCGTTCACCGCGATGCCTGCCGGGTTCTGGAACTCCCCGACCCTGCCGATCTCGCGGACCAGGCGCCCCCCCTCGTCATAGACCATGATCTTCCCCAGCGCGCTGTCGGACACGTAGATGGTCCCGTCCGCTGACCCCCGCACGCCCAGCGGCATGCGCAGCTTGCCGCTGCCGAAGTGCCCCAGGGAGGTGACCTTCCGCGCCTTCAGATCGACCACATGAACGTACTTGCGGCCGGTGTCGGAGATATAGACCTTCTCCCCCCTGCTGTAGACGTCGAATGGCTTCTCGATGTCCCTGGTCACATCCACGCCCAGTATGCGGTCCAGAACGGTCGCCTGCTTGAAATCCACGGCTCCCCGAAGGCTCCGCTCGTACCGGATCTTCGGCCGGTTCGGCGCAGGCGGGAACAACATCTTCGCTTCTTCCTTGATGAGCGGCTGCGATGCGCATCCTGCCGCCAGGAGTGCCGCCGGCACGGACAGGAACAGGAGGGACAAGGCTCGGGATCTCATGGCTCTGCTCCGATGATCTGGTGGAATGGGCGCGACCGGTCCAGGTTACCGGCGTTACTTTACCATACTTGCCGATGGTGTGTCAAAGGCTTCGGCCGTCCGCCGGTCACCGACGCGGGGCGAAAAAAAAGGGGGAATTTTCATTCCCCCTTCGAAACGACCTTCGTTGCCGGCCTTACTTGTTGTGGCAGGTGGTGCAGAGCGCGCTGGCCGCATTGCTCCTGCGCAGGAACGGGATGTACTGCGGGTCATGCACCTGGTGGCAGGACGCGCAGGTCACGTTGCCGCCGATCAGCAGGGCCGTGACCGAGGCGCCGGTGTTCAGGCCCGTGTCGCCGCCGGTGATGGAGGCCGCGTAGGAGAACTCGATCGGATGGTCGTTCGTGAGGTTGGTGCCGAGGTTGGCATCGCCGGTCACGAAGTAGGCGTTGCCCGTGGTGCCCTGGTTCGGCGGGTTGTAGAGCGCGTTCACCGCGACCGTGCCGTCATGGCAGGACATGCAGAGCGCCGAGACCGCGCCGCTCGTGCTGTCGAGATCGCCGGCAGTCGTGTTCATCGTCGCGCTGCTGTAGGCGCCGTAGGCGCCGTGCGCCGACAGGGAGTGGTTCCAGAGGGGATCGATCGTGATGCCGGTGGCCTGGTGCGGCGTATGGCAGTAGACGCAGACCTCGGTGTTGGTCGCGGTCGTGAGCCACGTCCGCATATCATGAGCTGAGCCGACGATCGAGGCGGCCGAGGCGACGCCGGCCACGAGCATGATCGCCAGAACGAACAAGAGCATCTTCTTCATCGTAAGTCTCCTTTTCCTGACAGAAATTGATGGAGCTGTGTGCCGTTGGGTGATCTGCTTCAAAATCTCTCGAGAGGTTTGAAACGCTCCGGGCTGCCGCTCATGACTAGTATATGACCGGCCTCCCTGCCCCTGCGCGGGGCCTTCGTCTGCTGCTGACAGGCAGCGGCTGCCTCCTTTCCCTCCACATTTATTATTGGTTATGAGTGCATTTTCCTGAATTTCAGCGTCACTACGTGAATTGATATAAAGCAATAGACATGCCAGATGACCCGCATTCCCATCATGCCGATAATATTGGCAAAATAACGCACGTTAGCAACCGGATAATTCTCTCCCAGTGCCTGCATTGAGCGATTGTGCGCTATCTGCTGGTATTCGCCCTATTATTCCGCTCAGGGTGTTCATCAGACGGATCACTGATCTTTTTGCTCAATCTCTCCCCCAGTTCCAGCATCTCCCGGTGGTCAGGTCCGGCGACGCCCCGGGCCTGGTATTCACGGACCAGGGAGAGCGCTGCCCTGTCATCCCCTGCTGCTTCGAGGGCAAGAGCCCTGGTCCGGTATGCCGAGAGCAGGCCCGGTTTTCTCCGGAGCGCCTCGGCAAGCAGGGATGCGGCCTCGCGATGCTTCCCCTGGTAGTGAGCGACCTCGCCGAGGACCTCGAAGGCCTCTGCCGGCGGAGCAGGCGCCGCAAGTGCGGAGCGTCCATAGGCTCCGGCTTCGTCGAGCCTGCCCTGCTCCAGCAGCGCGACCGCGATATTGGTCAGAGCCTCGGGATCTCCCGGAGCAAGGGCCAGGGCCCTCGTCCATGCAGTGATCGCATCCCCGTATCGACCGAGGTAATAGAAGGCCTTTCCCTGTTCGAGATAGAGGAAGGGCATATGGACCGAGCCGTCCTCCGGAAGCCCGAGGACCCTCGCGAACGCCTGGAGCGCCTCCTCATGCCGTCCCTCGAGAGCGAGCGCATGGCCGAGATTATGATGAGGACGCCGCTTTCCCGGCGTCGTCCGCACGGCGGCCTCCCAGAGCGCGACCTCGCTCCGGTAAATGCGATTGCGCGCCTGGGCCGTGACGGCAAGCAGAACCACCAACGAGGATATGATCGCGAGAGAAACAATGGGTATGATCGGGGATCTTGGCATGGCAGCACACCGACAGCATCTTCCCGGCTATGAGGATGGGAAGGAGCAGCTAGTCAGGGAAGAAACACTTCACTGCCGGGGCGGACCCAGGCGCTCCTGCAGATGCTGGATCAACTGCGCGGCGTGCTGGCGGAAGTTCGGGTCCCGTTCCCGCGCAAGGAATCGCTTCGCATAGTCCAGCGCGCCCTCGAGGTCGCCGGACTCGCGCAGCGCCAGGGCCGCGTTCCAGTACCCCCGGGAATCCTCCGGCCGCAGGTAGAGGTAGCGCTTGAACTGCTCCGCGGCCCTCCGGGGGTCGCCCTTGGCGAGGTAGATCTCGCCCAGCGTATTGACCGGCTCGGGCATGTACTGGTTGTTCCGCGCGGCGATCTCGGCATGCGTGATCGCTTCATCCAGCCGCCGCAGCTTCAGAAAGGCGATGGCCAGGTTGTTCAGCAGGCCGGGATCAAAAGGCGCGTACTGCAGACCCTTCTGCCAGGCATTGACCGATTCGTCATACAGGCCGAGCCGGAAGTAGACCACCCCGATCTCGCGGTAGATGTCCCGCATGGGAACGCTGCCGTCATCTTCAAGGGACAGCACGGTCTTGAACTCGTTCAGCGCCTCGTGCAGCTTTCCCGCCGTGGAGAGGGCCTGGCCCAGGTTCTGGTGAGGCCGCCGCTTGTTCGGCGAGGCCGCGACCATGCTCTGCCAGACCGAAACGGAGTTCTCGTAGACCCGGTTCCGCTCTACCGTGACAACGAGAAGCATACCGACGATGACGAGCAGAACAAGGGGAGAAAGGATCCGAGGAACTGTTCTCATGGTCCGTTATTCTATGTTCCCGCGTGTTGCTTGTCAAGGAGAGAGATGGGCATTCGCGGACAGGGGTTCAGGCATCATGAAAGCTGAACATCAGAACGTTGAACAGAGCACCGAATTCAACGCTGAAGATAGTAAGATGCAGTATGATGGCCGCTGAACGAGCTTCTTCATTGGGAGAGCCCATACCTGCATCAGCGGGGTCTCTGCGTTGAATCCTTTCCTCCTGCTGTTTTGTTTCTTTTCAACGAAAACGCGAATGGGACGGTCGCCTTCAGGATCGTCAGGTCCACGGAGAAGGATCAGGACCGAACCACCGGGGAGCGAAGATGCTGAAGCAAGGGACCTTGAGCGCTGCACCGACACGAATGCTCCCGCAGCAACCTCAAGGCATGGTCCCGATCTCCGTGCCGGGATAATAGTGGAGGAGGATGGCGCGGTGGTCATGGCCCCGCCGCGCGAGCTCCCGGGCGCCCCACTGGCACATGCCCACGCCGTGCCCGTTCCCCCTGCCGGAGAAGACCACCTCCCCGTCGATCAGCT
>CAZTXN010000203.1:0-4271 GCA_964617655.1 uncultured Nitrospiraceae bacterium
CTGGACATCGCGTCAGCGAAGATCACGACCGAGGGAATCCGGGTCATGGACTCCTTCTATGTGAGCGACCTGTTCCGGTCGAAAATCACCGATCCGGAACGTCTGGACAGGATCCGCGACGTCCTGCTGAAGGTCCTGAGACCCGAGAACGAGCGCCGGCAGACGGACGGGGGGGAGTCATGAAGCGGGTCGTCCTCGCCGTTCTCCTCATGCTGTTCGCGGCTTTCGCGGCGCTCTGGACCTATGTGCAGAGCGAGGCGTTCTCCGAGCGCATCCGGCCCTGGGTCGCCGGACCGCTCCAGGAGGCGCTGGGACCGAAGGCCCGGATCGGCCGCGTCAAGGCCACGCTCCTGCCGGTGGTGCTCGAGGTCCGGGACATCGCCATTCCCACGGAGCAGAGCGCCGAGGGCATCGCGGTCCGGAAGGTCCGTCTGTACATCAATCCGCTCAGCCTTCTGTTCCGCACCATTGATATCACCTCCGTGACGGTCCTGGAGCCGAGGATCTCCGCCGTACGGGAACCGGACGGCGCGATCGATCTGCAGGAGCTGGTCCGCGGACTGCGGGCTGATATCGAGCGGCGGCCGCGAAACGGCTCCACCTCCTACGGATTGCGGGTCCGTTCTCTCGTCGTGCGGGCCGGACAGGTGCGGTTCGCAGACACGGCATCGGGCGTCCGGGCGTCGCTGGCGGACCTGGACCTTCGCGCTTCGGTGAGCGCCGAAGCTCCTGCCGGCGTCATGCGGATCACCGCGGGCACGCTGCGCGTCGTTTCGCCTTCCTATCCGCCGGTCGAGGCCTCCCTCTCGGCGGAGGGGGCCTTTGACGCCGGAAGTATCTCGCTCACCACCCTCGATCTTCGGGGCGGGACCGCCCGGGCCTCGGTATCCGGGACCATCTCCCTGGAGGCCGCAGGTCCGGTGGACCTGCGTTTCACCGTGCGGACCGCTGCCGGTCCCGCCCGGCTGCTGAAGCGCGAGACGGACCGGGGGCCGTCCCTGGAGGCGGCAGCCGCCTTGACCGGCACTCTGACGGAACCGCGCTGGGAGGGAACCCTCAGGATCGGGACGATCCCGTTCGGGGGCATGGTGCTGCGCAAAGCGGGGCTGCAGTTCGCCTATGCCCGGGGCAAGGGGTCGCTCGCTGGTGAGGACTGGCAGCTCGAGCGGAGCGGACGGAAGTATGTCCTTCAGCAGGTCCAGGCCGAGGCAGAATACCAGGACGGCGTGCTTCGGATCGTCAGCGCCTCCCTGCGGACCGCGGACCTGACCGCTCGGGCCAACGGCACCGTCAGCCCCGGAGCGGGCATGAACCTCTCCCTGTCCGCGGATATCGCGGAAGGGGGGGGCGCGCCGGCCTTTCTGACCGGCCTGGATGCCGCGGGAGCGGCATCGGTCACGGGAACGCTCACCGGAGCTGCGAAGACCCTTGCCTTCGAAGGGACGGTCTCCGCGGGGCCGCTGACGGTTCGGGGAACCACGTTCCAGTCCCTGACCGGCCTGCTGCGCTATCAGGACCGGACACTGTCGCTCGCCGGCGCGACCGTGCGGCAGAATGATTCGCGGTATCTCTTCGACGGCTCCGTCAGCTTCCGGGAGAGCGAGCCGCAGTTCGAGGCGCGCCTCGGCGTGGTCCGCTCGGACGTCGTGGGCATCGTGGCGGTGTTCTACAAACGCATCCCGCTTGCCCTGAACGCATCGGGCGAGCTGTACTTCAGCGGCACCCGCGGCATCTTCCGCGGAACAGGGCAGCTCAGCCTTGAGGCGGGAACGGCCTATGGCGAGTCTTTCGACCGCGGATCCCTTTCCGTGGAACTGACGAGCTCCCGGGTCGTCTTCCCCCGGGTCGTGCTCGAAAAGGGCGGGGGGCAGGTGACCGGCAGGGGATGGATCGGGTTCGACGGGACCTATTTCGGCCAGGTGGAGGCGAACAGCGTGGACCTGGAGCGGATCGATCAGCTGGCCGGCCTCAAGGTGTCCGGACCGGCGGACCTCTCCATACTCTCCTCGGGCAGGTTCACCGAACCGGTCGTGCAGGCCCGGGTGACAGCTCCCCGGACCAGCCATCCCGACCTGGGTGCAGGGGCGCTGACGGGAGAGCTCTCGATCAGCGAGCGGCGGCTGACGGTCTCCGCGGCATTTGACGGGGAGCCGGACCGGTCGGTGCGCGCGCAGGCGGTGATGCGGCTCGAACGCGCCTATGCCTGGACAGGCGCCGCCTCCTTCCGCGTGCGGGACGCCGGGCCATCGGCCTTCACCGGCGGCAACGATCTGCTGAGCAAGCTCCGCGTCACGACCGAAGGGAAGGCCACGCTCCAGGGCGAGGGCTTCGACCCGGACCGGATCAGCGGCAGTCTGGACCTGAGCCGCCTGGCGCTCAGCCTGCAGGAGTCCCGCATCGAGAACGAAGGCGACGCTTCCTTCCGCATCGACCGGGGGGCGCTTGCGGTGCGGCGGCTCCAGCTCACCGGCGCCGGCACGAAATTGAGGATAACCGGGGCCCTGCAGCCCTTCCGGACGTTCGATCTTTCGCTCAGCGGTGATGTGAACCTCTCGCTCGTCAGGCTGCTCTACCGCGAGGTGGAGCACGGCGACGGCATTGCCTCGGTCAGGCTCACCGTGCGGGACGAGTGGCAGAGCCCCCATGTAGAAGGAGACCTCTCCATTCAGGACGGCCTGATCAAGGTCCGTGATGTTCCGCAGCGCTTCTCGGCGATCAACGGCACGGTCCGGTTCGACCGCGACCGGATCGTGACCGAGCGGCTGACCGCCGAGGCGGGAGGAGGGCGCATCTCGATCTCCGGATCAGCGCAGCTCAAGGGGACGGATCTCGTCGAGTTCTCGACGCGGACGACGGTCGAGAGCGTCACGGTGCGCTACCCTCCCGGTCTGACGGCCACCCTGGGCGGCACGCTCTATTATGACGGCGACGCCTCGACCCAGCTGCTCTCCGGCGAACTGACGCTGCAGCGGGCGCGGTACGAGAAGCGCATCGAGTGGAAGAGCATGCTGGTGGACGTGACGCGGGGGATCACCCGCAGAAGGAAGACCGATATCGGTTGGATCGGCGATACACAGCTGAACATCCGCTTCATCGGCAGCGAGCAGGTCCTGTTCGAGAACAATCTCGCCAAGATACCGCTCACCATGGACATGCTTTTCCGGGGTACGGTGAACCAGCTCCAGGTGCTCGGCCGCATCGAGGCGCGCGAAGGAGAGGTCTATTTCCGGAACAACGTCTTTCGGATCCTCTATGCTTCCACGGACTTTGTGGACCCGAACCGGCTGAATCCCGTGCTGGACGTTCAGGCCGAGACCCGCGTGCGCGAGTACCGCATACGGCTGGCCGTCTCGGGGACCGCGGACCGCGCGGTGGTCGCCTTCCTGTCGGATCCGCCGCTGGCGGATTCCGACATCCTGGCGCTGCTCGCCCTGGGGAGGAGGGGGGAGGAACTGAAGGGTCGCGAAGCGAACATCGGCATGGGAGAATCGCTCTCCTTCGCCACGGGCAAGTTCCAGGACCTGCTGGAGAGCAGGGCGCGGAGCATCACCGGGCTCGACCGGTTCCAGGTGGACCCCTATCTCAACAAGGACGACACCGCGGTGCCGCGGGTAACGGTGGGGAAGGAGCTCCTGCAGGACCGGTTCTATCTTACCTATTCTTCCAACGTGGGCGGGACCACGCCCGAACAGAACGTGCGGGTGGAGTACATCCTGAACCGGAACTTCTCGCTCATCGGCGAGTACGATGAGCTGGGCCAGATCGGCGCGGACCTGAAGCTCCGGTTCGAGTTCCGCTGATATTTGATGAAGTCGTAAAAAGTCAAAAATCACACAAAATGTCATTCTGAGCGAAGCGAAGAATCTCGGTTTTCCAATATGTTGAGAGACCCTTCGCGTTGCTCAGGGTGACACGTTAGGACTTTTTACGAGACCGTCATATTTCTTTTCTTTCTTTTTCGGTAACTATTCAGCACAGCGAAACCCGGAAAAGCATTATACCCAAGAAACACCGCTTGTCCGCAGATTCCGCAGATGGACGCAGATGGTAAAACATGATATGGGTTTGTTCGATCTGTGAAAATCTGTGTGATCTGCGGATGTGCTTTTGACCTGAACAGGTGCTTTCTTTCTTCCCACGTTCCTGTACTGTTCCGGGGTTGCATCAGTGCGCCTCGTCCCAGTTCCTGCCCGCACCCAGGTCCACCTTCACCGGCACCGCGAGCTGCAGCACGCCCTCCATCCCCGTCCTCACGAGCTGCCGCATGGTCT
>CAZTXN010000204.1:0-4131 GCA_964617655.1 uncultured Nitrospiraceae bacterium
CTTAAGCGATTGGCCTTGGATTAATAGTGCCAACTTGATTGCCACTTAGAATTAGTTGAAAGAGATTGACATTTCTGACCATCACTACTATCATCGTCGTACCTGCCGGTCCATGAGGGAAGGAGCGTGGCCGTGGCCCTGAAGTGCAGCAGCATCCATCGCATTCTCCGGATTCTTCTCGCCGTCGCAGCAGTGATGGTCCTTCCCCGCGCCGCGTTTTCCGCTGATGAAAAGGACGTCCCCGCTCCCGGTCTCCAGGTCAACGGCAGTCTTTCGCTGCGATACTGGTATCGCACGACCGACCTCTCGACCCACCGCGTGAGCGATCAGGATGCCATTGCCGACCTGCGGCTGAATGCAACCGGCCGGGAGGAGAGCGATCCGGAGCTTCACTTTCTCGGCTCCGTCAGGTCGGACCTGGACGGCGAGCAGAGCCTCCATCCTTACTTTCCGCTCGAGGACATCAACAATACCCATGACCGAAGGGCCACGGCCGAGGTCTACGAGGCCTATGCAGTGCTGAACAACCCGCTCCGCTCGGACCTGCGGGCTCGCCTGGGGCGGCAGCCCGGCACGCGGGACGAGCAGATCACCTTCGACGGAGTGGCGGCGGACGCGGGCATGGCGAACGGCAAGGTCAACGTGACGGTCTACGGCGGCGTAGCGGTCCATTTCCAGGAGGTGAACACCCACTGGGGAGAGGATTCGCTCCAGGGCGCGGGCATCGACCTCCGCCTGCTCCCGTCCACGGGAATGAGCGCAGACTACCTGCTGGTGAGCGACCGGCAGGAGTACCTTTCCGGCCGGGAGCTCTTCCGGGACCGGCTGCTCGCCTTCAAGGCATGGCGCCGTTTCGCGCAGTTCGCGCAGGTATCGGCTTCCTACCGGTTCCTGGACGGCGACCCGCGGGACCTCTCGGTGAAGGCCTCGGCCGTCCTGGCGGCGCAGGACGCGGAGATGACCGCAAGCTACTACCGCCAGCTCAAGGAGCGGGCGGAGCTGACAAACGAGTTCGCGCCCGTGAGCTTCATCATGGGCTCGTCGTCGCCCTACCAGAGCCTGGACCTCAAGGCGCGGAAGTTCTTCGGTGAACGGCTTGCGCTGGACGCGGGGTATTTCAAGCGCCTCCTGCTGGACGGGACGGACGCCGGGCCGTTCAACAAGGAGTACAGCAGGTCCTATCTCTCCTCGGAGCTGCGGGACCTCTTCATCCCGGGGCTCTCCTGGACCCTGACCGGCGAGGTCTGGCAGGCCGGCGGCGCGTCCACGGACAGCTACGGCACGGATCTGGCGTACGCCTTCCGGGCCCGGGGGAGGAAGGGACGGGTGGCAGCGGGGACCTACTACAGCCTCTACAAGTACGACTACTACCTCGAGCTGGGCGAGCGGGAGAAGGTCAGGACCTATTACCTGGAAGGCAGGCAGGCAGTGGCCGACGGGGTGTCGCTTCACGCCCGGTACGAGTACGAACGGGGGATCGAGGAATACCAGACCCTGCGGGTGGGGATGCGCTATGAGTTCTAGCTCCGGAAGACATGCGGTCGTCGTCCTGCTCCTCTGCGCGGCGTTTGCAGCGGCCCTCGGCGGAGCTGTCGTCGCGGCGGAGAGCGGGAAGAAGGACGGACGGATCCCCTTTCCTCCGCCTGCATCGCATCAGGGCGACTGGCTCCGGTTCCACGGCAAGGCGGTGGCCGCAGGCGGGGCCGGCCCGGCGCGGCCTGCGGAGGAGTGCCTGGTCTGCCACGGCCGGCAGGACTGCACGGGCTGCCACAGCATGGTCATGCCGCGGGACCACACGAACTTCTGGCGCACACGGTCGCACGGCCTGATGGCGGCCGGGGACCGGGAACGCTGCCGGACCTGCCATCAGCAGGACTACTGCGTGCGGTGCCACAGCGAGACCGCGCCGCGGACGCATACCGCGAGCTGGAGGAATCGGCACTGCGGCTGGTGCCACTTCGGCTCGGCCACGGCGCCGGGCAACAACTGCTCGGTCTGCCACCGCCAGGCGCCGCACACCTCGGCGCCCCATGTCGTGGGCCCGGCGATCAACTGTTCGCTCTGCCATTGACCGACAGGGGAGAAGTTCGGACCTTGCATAAGGACGGGGATATGACAAGGAATATCGGACATCTGCTGCGATACGGTCCGCTCTTCGCTGCGCTGCTCGCGCTTGCCGGCTGCGACGGCGGACACGGGCCGGACTCGCTCTTCACGCGGCCCTCCTATACGCCTGGTGCGCTGCCGGCCTGCTCCAGGTGCCATCATCTGGCGGTGGGGACCCGGCGGGCGGTCATGGGCGTGAACGGCGACTTCGGACAGAACCCGGGCATTGCGTCCCACCATGTGGCGGGTGGAAACGATCCGTCACCTGCCCAGTGTATCGTCTGCCATGAGATGGACCAGCATGGCTCCGGAACGGTGCGTCTGAAGAATGCCGATACCGGCGTGGCGATCCCGGCCAGTTCCCGGGCGAATGTCGAGACCTTCTGTCTGAGCTGCCATGACACCGACGGCGCAAACAACGACATGAGCCCCCTGGCAGACGGGAGAGCCTTGGGGAGCATCTATCCTGCAGACAGCGCGAACCGGCACCCTGCAAGGAACGAGATCGCGACCATTGGGTGGACCGCACCGGACAACGCGCATGCCGATGACGGACGTTATGCCACCGCGAGCCCGGGACAGAACGCGACGATCGAGAGCCGGTGGGGCGATTTCGGTTTCGATGGCGTCCTTCCTGCCCGGGTCGAGCGTGGCAGGGTCAATGCGGTCCGGATAATCGTGCAATACCGCGTCGACACCCAGGCGTCGATCGCCCAGTTGAACGCGCAGGCCACGGTGGGCGGTATCGATTGCCCGAGCTCACCGCGCTTTCATGCCGCCGAGCCGCTCACCGACAGGATCGTTACCTTCGATGTCACCAGCTGCCGTACCTGGACGGTCAATGATCTGCTGGATGCTGATTTCAAGGTCAAGCTGGGGGCCAGCAGGGGAGACCATGCGACGCCGGTCACCTTCTCGCTGGATTACGTACAGGTGCAGGTCTCGTACAATGGGACGAGCTATGTGATGAGCACCCGGATACGTGATGATTGGAACAAGAACTTCGGACACCGCCAGAAAGGACTGTCTTGCCTCGGAAGCGGCGGTCCCGGTACCGGCTGCCATGGCAATGCGCACGGCACGGGGAATGTCTCGCTGATGGCCAGGAACCTGACCATTCCCCTGCCCGGCCGCTATCGGGAGTCGGATTACGCTCTCTGCCTTGACTGCCACCAGTCATACCCGCTGGTCACGAAGGAGATCATCTTCGGCATAACCTTCGGTGGCAACTATGACGGGAATTACGGAACACTTCAAGACCCCCCGCTTCGCGCGGCGCCGTTCAACACCCACCCGCCCTACGATCTCTCGCTGAGCGGCGGGATCAGGACGCGGTTCAGCGACAAGAATGCCCAGGGCTCCGGGAAACCCTATGACAATACGAGCATGTTCGGGCAATATCTGAATCTCCACTGGATGCACAACGCAATTCAGGCATGGAATTACCGGGGTTCAGGCGTTACCTCGGGCTTCAGCTGCACGGCCTGCCACGGGGTGCATGGAAGCGCGACCCAGTGGGGCATGATCTATGACGATCTGCAGTACTCTCAGACCGCCGTCGGTCCTGATATCTACGGCAGGATGTATGGCAGTCCTGCCGCGCTCAGCGGCTATCCTTCGTACTGTTCCTTCAATTGTCACGCGGTGATCGAGAATTTCGTCGGTCCCTCGCATTCCTGGTTCGAGCCGCCGAACGAATGATCATTCAGCTGTTCAACCAATGAACTCATCACCGTAGAGGTAATAAAGACGGGCGCACCTAGTTCGATCCAGACGGCATTGCGGGATCATTTCCCCGGTATTCTTAAGAGATATTTCGGGCACAGAAGCCCTCGCCTCCAGCCGCCTGTCCTCCCCAGGCTCACGCACTCCAGCCAGCAGAGCACGGAAAGGGGCGCGCCGCAGCACAGGAAGACGACGGTCGGAACGCGCCGCCGATAAATCCGAATTTTATCTTGACATTTCGCGGCGAATAATAGATATTGTTACTTCCGTTGCGGCGGAAAAATGGGCGGATAGCTCAGC
>CAZTXN010000205.1:0-4054 GCA_964617655.1 uncultured Nitrospiraceae bacterium
GGAGGCATGATGATCGGTTTCCTGCTGCGCTGGTCCATGAACCTGCTTGCGCTCGTGACCGCGGCGTCGCTCATCGAGGGCGTGCGCATCGAGAGCATGGTCATGGGCGTCCTGGCCGCGGGCATCCTGGGGGTGGTGAACGCCGTCATCCGGCCGCTGGTCCTGCTGCTCACCCTTCCCATCACTCTGTTCACGCTCGGGCTCTTCACGCTCGTCATCAACGCGGTGATGCTCCAGCTCGTCGCCACGCTCGTACCGGGCTTCACGATCCAAAGCTTCGGGGCGGCCTTCTGGGGCGCCTGCATCATCAGCCTGGTCAGCTGGCTGCTGAACCTCTTCGTGGCCGGCGACGGGAAGGTCGTCTACATCAACACGACCCGGCATGGCGGTGACGAACGCCGCGGGAAACGGTAGCTTCCGGCCGGCGGTCGAAAGGCTGCTCATGACGCACATGCATATTCCGGACGGCATCCTGCCCTTCTGGCTCTGGGGGGCGGGGTTCCTGGTGATGGCCGCGGCGCTGGCGGTCTGCCTCTTCCGGCTGCGGGGGATGGACCAGCGAAGGAACATCCCGCTGCTCGGCGCGCTCTCGGCCGCCATGCTCGTCTCGATGAGCCTCGAGCTCCTGCCCATCGCCTACCACCTGAACCTGTCCGTCGCGAGCGGCATCCTCCTCGGTCCGTCCCTGGGGTTCGTCGCCGCGTTCATCGTGAACCTGATGCTCGCCCTGCTCGGCCATGGCGGCATCACGGTCATGGGCCTCAACACCCTTCTGCTCGGCGCCGAGGCCGTGCTCGGCCACTCCATCTTCTACCTGCTCCCGAAGCGGCTTGCCGTCTTCCCCCGCGCCCTGATCGCCACGGTGACCGCGCTGCTGCTGGTCTCGCTCCTGTTGATCGGCATCGTCGCGGTCTCGCACGCCGACGCGGACGCCTTCATCCGCTCCGACGGCCATGACCACGAGGGGAAGGAGGTCCCGCACGGCGCTCCGGGCAGGGCGTCGCTCATTACCTTTGCGGTCATGGTGCTCTCCCTCGGCGCCGTCGGCTGGGCCGTCGAGGGCGCGGTCACCGGCGCCGCCCTCCGGTTCATCGCCCAAGTAAAGCCCGACCTGCTCGGCCATATGTTGCACGCCCGGCGGGAAGGCCCGGAGCGCGCGCCATGATCGATGTGGCGCGGATAGACCACTGGGCGTCCCATGGGACCGGCCTCCTTCACCGCGCCTCGGTGGCGGCCAAGCTCTTCTTTCTCGCCTGCGCCGTCGCGGCCGCGGTGGCGGCGCGCGACCCGCTGCCGCTGGCCGCGGCGTACGTGCTCCTGATCGGGACCGCCATGGTCACGGGGCTGCCCTGGCTGGCCATCGGCCTGCTCTCCCTCTATGCGGCGGTCTTTGCGGTCCTCTACGCGGTGAGCCTCCGCGGCGACCTCTGGCTTTACGCGCTCGTGCTCCTCAAAGCGGTCACGCCGGCCTATGCCGTGGGCATGCTGATCGTTTCGACGCCCTATCCCCGGATCTTCTCGTTTCTCGCGGCCTTCCTGCCCGGGACCCTGGCGGCGGGGCTCTTCATGACCTATCGCACCTTCTTCATCCTGCTCGACATGATGCAGGACTTCGGCACCGCGGTCCGGCTCCGGGGGGGGCTGACGCCGGGGAACATCGTCCGGAACGGGGCGAACCTTACCCGGGGCCTCGGCGCGCTTCTGGTGAGGGCCGTGGAGCGGTCCCAGCGGCTCTATGCGGTCATGACGGTGCGAGGCTACGGGGGCAGCATGGCCGAGACCTCCATCGGCGGCCTGGCCGGTGTGGACTGGCTGCCGGTATCGGCCGGAGGGGCGGTCCTGGCCGTGGTGCTGGCATGGAGATAGGGATGCGGAGCGGCCATGGCAATTGACCTGGGCGGACAGCAGGGCAGCGAACGGATCGTCACGGTCAGCTGCCTCAAACACATCTATCCCGACACCACGGAGATCCATATCTGCGGACTCGATTTCGTGGTGAACCGCGGGGAACGGATCGTGGTGCTGGGCGGCAACGGGTCGGGCAAGACCACGCTGCTCTACCATATCCTCGGCCTGCT
Organism: uncultured Nitrospiraceae bacterium; assembly: GCA_964617655.1. Taxonomy (GTDB): domain Bacteria; phylum Nitrospirota; class UBA9217; order UBA9217; family UBA9217; genus JAKAHZ01. The sequence continues at coordinate 2,079 of CAZTXN010000205.1, forward strand.
GCGGCCGGACGAGGGGAAGGTCGCGGTCTTCGGCAGGAACCCGGCCACGGAGTACGCGGCCATCCGCGAGCGCATCGGCGTGCTGCTCCAGAACGTGGAGGAGCAGATCCTCTCGCCCACGGTGCGCGAGGACATCTCCTTCTCCCCGCGGAACTACGGCAGGAGCAGCGAGGAGACGACGGCGATGGTGGATGCCGTGATGGCCGAGCTCGGCATCGGACGGCTGCAGGACCGCATCTGCCATTACCTCTCCGGCGGGGAGAAGCGGAAGGTTGCGCTGGCCGGCGCGCTGGCCATGCGACCGGAGCTGCTGGTCCTGGACGAGCCCTTCGAGGGGCTCGATACGCGCTCCCGCGCCGAGCTCGTGGAGATCCTGAACCGCCGGAACCGGGAGGGCATGAGCATCATCATGTCCACCCACGATCTGAACCTCGTCGGGAGCTTCGCCGACCGGGTCTACGTTCTCGCGCGCGGCGAGGGGGTCGTCCTGGCAGGGACGCCCCCGGAGATCTTCGCCCAGGCCGAGACGCTCATGCGGTCGAACATCGACCCGCCGGTCCTGACGGAGCTGTTCGGCCGGCTGCGGGCGCGGGGCGTGCAGGTCGAGATGCCGCTGAACATGGACGAGGCGGCAGGCGGCCTGGCCAGACTGCTCGGCGTATGATATGCGGACATCCGGTGTCCGGTGGTCAAGGAGGAGCCATGCAGCAACATGAAGGGAGCGAACGGGCGATGCGGGCGCTGGAGGGGGCCGGCCGGAGGCGGACGATCGCGGTGCTTGCCTTCGCGGTGCTGGCGGTCGCGCTGGTCGCGGGCCTGCTGGGGGGGTACCACGTTCCGCGCGGGGACGGCGGGGGCATCGCGCTCTCGCTGCTGCTCGTGCTGGTGACGCCCATCCTGGCCGTCGTGCTCTATCGTTCCATGATCGCGCCGTACTACCGCAGGCTGGAGGACGCCAATCTCTCCCTGCATATCAAGCAGGAAGAGGTGCAGGACATGCGGGACGACCTCTTCATCAAGCTCCTCGGCATCCACGACGTGAGCTATGCGGCCAACTCGCCCCGCGAGTTCCCGGCCCGGCTGCGGGACGCTGCGGATGTGACGGCCCGCGTCATGGCCGCCGACGTCTGCCTCATCTACCGGTACGAGCAGAAGCGGGACGAGCTGGTCCTGGCCGCCACGAACGGCCATCACCAGGAGGCCGTGGGCATGGTGCGGATCCCCCTCGGCCAGGGGATCGAGGGCTGGGTCGCCCGACGGATCGAGCCGGCCATGCTGAAGGACTTTACCAAGGACGACCGCTTCCGCGAGGCGCCGGGCCTCGCCCTCTCGAGCTACTCGACGCTCTACTGCCTGCCGCTCTATGTCTATTCCAGCGGCGCGCTCATGGGGGTCATCGAGCTGCTCTCGGCCCGGGGCCGGACCTATTCGGACGAGGACATCAGCGTCTTCACCACCCTGGCGGGCATTCTCTCGAACACCATGCAGAACGAGCAGCTCCAGAGCGAGCTCCGGAAGATGAACACCGAGCTGGAGCAGTGGGTCACCGAGAAGACCGAGGAGCTCTGCGCGTCGGAGGAGCGCTACCGGACCCTGGTGGAGAACTCCAACGAGGCCATCTTCGTGCTCTCCGAGGCGGGGGACGTCCTCTTCGCCAACGAGCATGCCGTGCGGCTCTCGGGCTTCGCGAAGTTCGACCTGGTGCACAAGAACCTGCAGGAGCTGATGACCGACGGGGCGCTGGTCCGGACGACGCTGGCCGGTACGCTCCAGGACGGCCGGGCCATCACGAACGCCGACCTGCGGCGCGAGGACGGCGCGGTGGTGGCCGTGGAGATGAGCTGCGTGGGCCTGACGCTGATCGGGAAGCGGTTCATCCAGTGCGTGCTGCGCGACCGGTCGGCCTACGCGCGGCTGGAGCGGAAGCTGGCGGAAAAGGAGCAGGAGATCGCCGCCCTGCGGGGGAAGGCCGGCGG
>CAZTXN010000206.1:0-1827 GCA_964617655.1 uncultured Nitrospiraceae bacterium
TCCACCGTCACGCTCTTCGCCAGGTTCCGGGGCTGGTCCACGTCCGCGCCCCGGAGCACGGCGATGTGGTAGGCCAGGAGCTGCAGCGGGATGGACATGAGGACGGGCATCAGGAGCGGGTTGGCGCCCGGCACGGTCACCACCTGGTCCGCGAGCCCGGCGATCTCGCCGTCGCCGTCGTTCGCCAGGGCGATGACGATGCCGCCCCGGGCCTTCACCTCCTGGATGTTCGCCAGCATCTTCTCGTAGACCGCGTTCCTGCCGGCCAGGACCACCACCGGCATCTTCTCGTCGATCAGGGCGATGGGGCCGTGCTTCATCTCGCCGGCGGGGTAGCCCTCGGCATGGATGTAGGAGATCTCCTTCAGCTTCAGCGCGCCCTCGAGCGCCACGGGGTAGTTCGGCCCCCGGCCGAGGTAGAGGAAGTCGTTCGCCTTGAAATGCTCCTTGGCGATCCGCTCGACCGCTTCGTTCTGCTCCAGGCACTGCTCCACCAGCACGGGCAGATGGATCAGGTCCGCCATGGCCTTCCGCGCGTCCTCGGCCGAGAGGGTCCCGCGCGCCCGGCCGTAGAAGAGGCCGAAGAGATAGAGCGCCGTGAGCTGGGCCGTGAAGGCCTTGGTCGAGGCCACGCCGATCTCGGGCCCCGCGTGGGTATAGACCACGCCGTCGGCCTCGCGGCTCGCCGTGGAGCCCACGACGTTGCAGATCGTGATCACCGTGGCGCCCCGGGCCTTTGCCTCGCGCATGGCCGCCAGGGTGTCGGCGGTCTCGCCCGACTGGGTGATGGCGATCAGGAGGGTGTCGCCGTTCACCAGGGGCTTCCGGTAGCGGAACTCCGAGGCGATGTCCACCTCCGTGGGGATGGCGGCCATCTCCTCGAAGAGGTACTTGCCCACGAGCCCCGCGTGCCAGGAGGTGCCGCAGGCCACGATGAAGATCTTCCGGAAGGCCGCCAGCCGCTCCTGGGGGACCGCGATCTCCTCGAGATGGACGGTTCCCGTGTCCTGGGAGATCCTGCCGCGGATGGTGTCCATGATCGCCCGCGGCTGCTCATGGATCTCCTTCAGCATGAAGTGGCGGTACCCGCCCTTCTCGGCCATGACCGGGTTCCACATGACCCGGGTCACCTCGCGGGTGATCTCGCCGCCCTGGAGGTCCGTGAGCCGCACGCCCTCGGGGGAGAGCACGGCCATCTCGTCGTCGTTCAGGAAGAGCACGTCCCGCGTGCGGTGCAGGATCGCGGGGATATCCGAGGCCACGAAGAACTCCCCCTGCCCCAGGCCCACGACCAGCGGGCTTCCCTTCCGCGCGCCCACCACCACCTCGGGGTCCCGCTCGTCGATGACCGCGATGGCGTAGGCGCCCACGAGCCGCCGGGCCGCGCCGCGCACCGCCTCCTCGAGACTGCCGCCCTGCGCCGCGATGCTGTCGATGAGCTGGGCGATCACCTCGGTGTCGGTCTCGGAGCGGAAGGACCGCCCCTGGCCGGTCAGCTCCTTCTTGAGGCTGGCGTAGTTCTCGATGATGCCGTTGTGCACCACCACCACGCTGCCGGCGCGGTGCGGATGGGCGTTCTCCTCCGACGGCCTGCCGTGGGTCGCCCACCGCACATGGCCCACGCCCATGGTGCCGCTGATCGAATTGTTCCTGAGCGTTGCCTCGAGATTCTGGAGCTTGCCCACGGCCCGCCGGATGGCCAGCTTGCCGTCCTGCAGCACCGCCACGCCCGAGGAGTCGTAGCCCCGGTACTCGAGCTTCTTCAGCCCTTCCACCAGGATGGGCACTGCCGGTTCATTTCCCGTATAGCCGATGATGCCGCACATG
>CAZTXN010000206.1:1927-4028 GCA_964617655.1 uncultured Nitrospiraceae bacterium
TTCCTTCTTCGTTCCGCGACGCCTTCCCGGTTCTCCTGCGGCGGCCGCGAGATCGCCAGCGCGCCGGCCGGCACGTCGCGGGTGACCGTCGCGCCCGCGGCGACAACCGCGCCCTTGCCGACCCGCACCGGAGCGACGAGCTGCGCGTCGCTGCCCACGAAGACATCGTCCTCGATCACCGTGGGATGCTTCCGGAAGCCGTCATAGTTGCAGGTGATGACGCCGGCGCCGATGTTCACGTCCCTGCCGACCGTAGCGTCGCCCAGGTAGGCCAGGTGGTTCGCCTTGCTGTTCTCGCCGATCACGGACTTCTTCACCTCCACGAAGTTGCCGATCCGGACGCTCCTGCCGATAACCGTGCCCGGCCGGAGATGGGCAAAGGGGCCGACCGAAGCCCCGTCGCCGATCCGGGACCCCTCGATCACGCAGTGGTCCCGCACCCGCACCCCGTCGTCCAGGATGCTGTCCGCGATGCGCACCCCCGAATGGACCGTACAGCCCTCGCCGAGCGTCGTGGCCCCCTCGAGCCGCATCTGGGGATAGAGCACCGTATCCCTGCCGATCCTGACCTCCGGACCGATGAAGACCGTCAGCGGGTCGAGCATCGTGACGCCCTCGAGCATCCAGCGCATATTGATCCTTCCCTGGAGCACGGCCTCGGCTGCGCTCAGGTCGTAGCGCGTGTTGATGCCCATGGCCTCGTCGGGGTCCCCGCAGCGCAGGTCGGCCACCACGAGCCGCTTCTTCCGGGCCAGCGCCACCGCGTCGGGCAGGTAGTACTCGCCCTGGGCGTTCCGGTTCGTCAGCCCGCCGAGCGCGGCGAGCAGGAACTTCTTCTCAAAGCAGTAGATGCCCGTGTTCACCTCGCGCACCCGGCGCTGGGCCGGGGAAGCGTCCTTCTCCTCCACGATGGCCGTGACGCCCGCCCGTCCGCGGATGATCCGGCCGTACCCCGTCGGGTCCTCGACCTCGGCGGTCAGGATTGTCACCGCGGCCTTCTTCTTCGCATGGGTCTCCGCCAGGAGCCGCAGCGTCTCTGGCGTAAGGAGCGGGGTGTCTGCGCAGAGGACCATCACCGGACCCGTCGCGTTCGCGATGGCCCCGGACGCCTGGCGCACCGCATGGCCCGTGCCGAGCTGCTCCGCCTGGAGCACCACCTCGACCGCATGGCCCTCCGCCGCCCTGCGCACCTCCTCCGCCCGGTGGCCGAGCACCAGGACCGTCCGTTCCGGCTCCAATTGGCGCACCGATTCCAGCACGTGCGCCAGGAGCGGTCTGCCGGCCAGCAGGTGGAGCGCCTTGGGCAGGGCAGACCGCATGCGCGTGCCCAGTCCTGCGGCGAGGATGACGACGAGCGGTCTCATGGACCGCCCCTCTTCTCCGGTTTTGCCTGTTCGGGACGAACGTGCTCCTTCAGCAGCCTGCGCGCCTGGCTGTCGTTCACCATGGCCAGCCCGAGGGAGACGATGTACTTCATGCCCTGGTCGACGGTCATGTCCAGCTTGCGAACCTCGTTCTCAGGCAGGATCAGCAGGAACCCGGCCGTGGGGTTCGGCGTCGTGGGCACGAAGACCGAGAGGTGCCTCCCGCTCAGGCCCATGGCCTGCTCGTCCGCCTGGCCGGTGATGAAGCCCACGCTGAAGCAGCCCTTGCGCGGGTACTCCACCAGCCCCACGCCGCTGAAGCTCTGCTCGGCCGAGAAGGTCTCCATCATCTGCCGGACCGTGGAGTAGATCCCCCGGACCAGCGGAAGACGGCGCAGCAGCCGGTTCCATCCTTCGAAGACCTTCTTCCCGATGTAGTTCGACGAGATGATGCCGATGATCAGGATGCCGAGGACCAGGGTGAGGATGCCGAGGCCCGGGAACTGGAGGCCGATGAACGAGCCCGGCAGGTCGCCCAGGAGGCTGTCGATCCATCCGAGCAGCGCCTCGATCACGAATACCGTGACCGCGACAGGGACGACGACGAGCAGGCCGGTGAAGAAGTTCTTCTTCAGGAAGTGCTGCAGCTTTTTCACGCCGTAATATTACTGATTTTGCCAGGGGGTTGCAAGTTTTTTTTCGGCGGAAGTCTTTGAAAAAACGGGAGGATGATGATC
>CAZTXN010000207.1:0-4012 GCA_964617655.1 uncultured Nitrospiraceae bacterium
GCCGCGTCGTTCGTATGGAGCGTCGAGAAGACCAGGTGGCCGGTGAGCGCCGCCTGGATGGCGATCTCGGCCGTCTCGGAGTCGCGGATCTCGCCCACGAGGATGACGTCCGGGTCCTGCCGCAGCACCGACCGGAGCCCGGCGGCGAAGGTCAGCTGGATCTTGGGGTTCACCTGGATCTGGCCGATGCCCTTGAGCTGGTACTCGATGGGGTCCTCGATGGTGATGATGTTCTTGTCCGGCGAGTTGATCTTGGCGAGCGAGGCGTAGAGGGTCGTGGTCTTGCCGCTGCCGGTCGGCCCGGTGACCAGGATGATGCCGTGGGGCTTGGCGATATGCTCCGCGAACCTCGTGAGCGCGGCGCCCGTGAAGCCGATGCGGTCCAGGGAGAGCAGGGTGCTCTCGCGGTAGAGGAGGCGCAGCACGATCCGCTCGCCGAAGGCCGTGGGCACGATCGAGACGCGGACATCGACATCCCTGCCGCCGATCTTGATCCGCATGCCGCCGTCCTGGGGCAGCCGCTTCTCGGCGATGTTCAGGCCGGCCATGATCTTGACGCGCGAGGCGATGCTGGCCTGGAACCGCTTCCGGATCGTCAGGATGTTGTAGAGGATGCCGTCGATGCGGAACCGCGCCACGACCTCCTTCTCGAAGGGCTCGACATGGATGTCGCTGGCGCGCTCGCGGATGGCCTGGGAGAGAAGCGAGTTGACGAGCCGGATGATCGGCGCGTCGTCCGTCGCCTCGAGCAGGTCCGCCGGCTCCTCGAGCTCCGCGGCGAGGAAGGAGAGGTCCTCCTCCTCCACCTCCTGCACCGTGTCCTCGGCCTTGTCCAGGCCCTCGCTGTGCAGCCGGTTCAGGGTCTCGAGGATCGCATCGGCAGGGGCGAGGCCGAGGGAGATCTCCGCGTCGAACAGGATGCGGAGGTCGTCGGGCGTGGAGAGGAGCAGCGGCTCGGCCGTGGCCACCAGCACGGAGCCGTTCTCCCGCCGGAGCGGCAGCGCCACGGCCTTCTTGGCATAGGTGAGGGGAAGCTTCAGCGCGAGCTCGCGGTCGATCTCGCCGAGCCCGGACAGGACGGGAAGGCCGGTCTGTTCGCCCAGCGCGGCGAGCACCTCGGCCTCGGTGGAGAAGCCCAGGCGGACCAGGAGGCCGCCGAGCCTGCCGCCCCGCTTCTTCTGGAGCTCGAGCGTCTTCTGCAGACGTTCGGCGGAGAGACCGGACCCTACGAGGATCTCGCCGAGCAGGCGTCTCACCGCGCTGCCTCGTCAGGGGCCGCCTGCGGCGCGGTCGTTGCCCCGGCCTCGGCCGCTCCGGCCGCCGGGGCCTGCAGCGAGACGGGCTGGGCGGCGCTCACCGGCGTCGCGGCGGGAGCGGAGGCCGGCGCGGACTCCACGAGCCCGCCCTTCTCCTTCCGCTGCATCCGGTGCTCCTGCCGGAAGTTCTCGAGCGCCTCGCCCTTCTTCCGCGTGATGGCCAGGGCGTCCTGCTCGTTCTTGATGATGTAGGGCGTGATGAAGATCATGAGGTTGACCTTCTCCACCTTGCTCGTCCGGTACTTGAAGAGCCAGCCGAGCAGCGGGATGTCCCCCAGGAAGGGCACCTTGCGCTCGGCGGTCACCACGTTGTCCCGGATCAGGCCGCCGATCACCATGGTCTCGCGGTCCTTCACCACCACCGTGGTGCTGGCGGACCGCTTGCTCGTGCTCGGGCCGACCACATTGGGGTTCAGCCCCGCGGTCTCGGTCACGTTCGAGATCTCCTGGTAGAGATCGAGCTTCACATTGTCCTCGGAAGTGATCTGGGGCGTGATCTTGAGGCTGATGCCCACGTCCCGCCTGTCCACGGTCGTCAGGATCGCGCCGCCGCCCGTGGCCGGGGACTGGGACTGCCCGGTCACGAAGGGCACGTTTTCGCCCACCATGATCTCGGCCTTCTGGTTGTCGCTGGTCAGGATGTTGGGCGTGGAGAGCACGTTCACGTCCGCGTCGCTCTGGAGGGCCCGGAGCAGCGCGCCGATGTTCAGGAACTCCTGGCCCCGGTAGGTGAAGGTCCCCTTCACCGCGCCGAGCGCCATGCCGTTGAAGTTCGCGAAGGCCGCCGGGCCGGTGGCCGTGGCCGGGCCGATGCCGCCGAAGTTCGTGCCGCCGAAGGCCGTGATCTCGTTGTTGTCCAAAGGCTGCATGGCCCGGAACTCGAAGCCCAGCTCGTTCGAGGTGGAGAGGCCCATCTCGATGATCGCCGCCTCGACATAGACCTGCCGCCGCGGGATGTCGAGCTTCTCGATCACGTCCTTTACGGTCTCGTAGTCGATGGGCGACGCAACGATGATGAGCGAGTTCGTGAGCTTGTCCGCCGTGATGGTCACCGCGCCCTCGAGGATCGTGGCCGGTCCGGTGGGAGTCGGGGTCCCGCCCGCGGGCGGCGCCGGCAGCCGGGAGACCAGGGCCTGCATCACCTTGGCGATGTCCTCGGAACTGGCGTTCTTGCAGTAGTAGACGTTGATCCGTCCCTTGCCCGTGGGGGTCGGGATATCCATGGCCTCCACGAGCTTCTCGATCTTCCGGATGGCTGCGACCGCGTCGGTGACGATGAGCGAGTTCGAGGCGGGATAAGCGAGCAGCATGCCGTCGCGGCTCATGAGCGGCGTGAGGGTGCGCACGATCTCCTGGGGATTGACGTAGGAGGTGCGGATGAGCTTGGTGACGAAGCCCTCGCCCGCCATATCGCCGTCCTCGATCACCTTGAGGCCGCTCTGGCGGGCCGCGGCCGTGGGGATGATGCGGATGATCTTGCCGTCCTCGATGGCCGTGAAGCCCTTGATCTCGAGCGCCGAGAGGAAGATGTCGTAGGCCTCGTCGGGCGTGACCCTGGTGGGCGTCATGAGCGTCACCTTGCCCGCCACCTTGTCGTCAAGGATGAAGTTCCGGCGCGTGTACTCGCTCATGACCTTGATGAGCGCCGAGATATCGATGTTGTTGAAGTTGAGCGTGATGTGGTCGTCGCCCGCGCGGGTGATCTTCGGGGCTTCTTGCTGCTCCGGCGCAGGCGGCGCGGCGGGCTCCTGGGCCTGGGCCGCGTGGAAGCTAAGAAGCCCTGCAAGGAGCAGGGCCGGCGTCTTGTTCACTTGCTCCCTCCGGACGGGGACGGGGACGCGCGACTGAGCGCCGCGCGCCGGCCTTCGCCCGCCATCTGATCTAGCGGATCTCGTAGTGCAGGGTCTGGGGCTGGCCGTTCCGGAGCAGGTCGATGGTGATGCGCCGCTCGTCCTTCAGCCCCTGGTACATCTGGAAGAACTTGCCGGGGTCGCTCACGTCCTCGGCGTTCACCCGCTGGATGATGTCGCCGTTCGTCAGGCCGATCTTCTCGTAGATGCTGCCCGAGACGATCTCGCTGATCCGGAAGCCCACGGTCTTGCCGTTCTCGAGGAACGGCAGCGCCCGCGCCTGGGTCAGGATCTGGCTCAGGTTCTCGGTGCTCGAGGCCACCTCGCGCTGGTCCACCAGGTACCGGCCGTCCGAGACCTGGCGCACGCCGCTTCCCCGCACCGCGGACGGACCGCGGGAGGCCACGTTCACGATCCGGGTATCGTCCACGATCTGGAGTTCCACCGTGCCGCCGTCGGACCGCCTGAGCATGACCCGGTCGCGCTGGACCTTCACGATCTCGGACCCGTCGGGAAGCTTCTCGTTTCTGCGGTAGAAGGTCTGGATGTTCGTCTCGTCCTGCAGCACCGCGCCGCTGAAGCTCGCGCCCTCCACCGTGCCGATCAGGGTGTAGGCCGATGACTGCGCCGCGGTCTCGGCGCCTGCCGACGGCGCCCGGCCGTCGCCGAAGAGGCCGCGCTCGAGGATGGAGGAGTAGTCCGAGAGCTCCTTGCGCGGCGCGATGCCCGCCGGCTGCCGGGAGGCCGGGCCGGTGAACTTCGGCGCTGCGCTCAGGCTCCTGCCGATCATGGCGTCCACCGTGTCCGCCAGGAGATAGGCGGAGAGGGTCAGGAGCGCCACGAGGA
>CAZTXN010000208.1:0-3924 GCA_964617655.1 uncultured Nitrospiraceae bacterium
CTTCAGGAAGAGACGGGAGTAGCCGATGGACTCGACCGGACGGACCTCGCGCAGGCGGGGCAGGAAGACGAGGGAAGCAGCGAGCCGGAGCAGGCCGCTCGCCAGGAAGACCGGCAGGTAGGGCGACCCGAGCAGTTCGCCGGACCGCACGATGAGGCTGCCGAGCAGCGCGCCGGCGAGCAGCGCCGCGCCGTTGATCATGTTGTAGTAGGCCACGCAGGCGGCGCGCTTCGGGGCGGTCGTGGAGTCGAAGATGAAGCTGAAGGCCGCGATCTCGAAGCCGCCCCAGACGAACCCCGCGTAGACCTGGATGGCGATGAGCCAGGCCGGGTCGCCGGAGAGCAGCCAGAGCAGCGGCACCAGGGGCATCAGGGAGCCCGTCAGGCTCAGCACGCGGCGGGCGCCGAAGCGGTCCGCGGCCCGGCCCCAGACCGGCATGGAGAGCACCTTGACGATGACCGCCGCGGCGTTCACTGCCGTGAAGGCCAGGTAGCTGAGCCGGAGCTCCTGCAGCATGTAGGGCGTGAAGAAGGGCGCCGAGAGGAAGACGCAGAAGTTCATGAGGGACAGGTAGAGCACGAAGCGGCCGTAGTTGCGGCGATGGGCCTGGCGCAGGAACTCCAGGAACCCGAACTCCGCCGCGGCCGGCACGGCATAGGGCGGCTCGTGCTTCCGGGAGAGGAAGTAGGCCGAGGCCATGCGGCTCGCCAGCGCGAGCAGGAAGATCAGCACGAAGCCCGCGTACTGGGACCGCTCGCTCCCGCCGAAGGCCTCGAGCAGCGCGCCGGCGGCGATCACGGCCGCGAAGGTGACGGTCCCCGTGATCCTGCTGCGCCAGCCGAAGTAGGCGCCCCGCCGGTCCTCCCGCACCAGGTCGCCCATCCAGCTGTTCCAGGCCGGCCCCAGGACCATCCCGAAGGCCCAGTAGCAGCAGGCAAAGACGAGCAGGTGCCAGACGCGGAGATGGCCGAGCCAGTAGGCAAGCGCCATGGGGGCGAACATCAGCCCCTGCAGGACCGCGAAGGCCACGACCATCCGTCTGCGTGTGCCGAAGAGCCGGACCAGAGCTCCGGAGAAGAACTGCAGCATCGAACCGAGGGCCTGGGGCAGGGAGCTCAGGATGCCGACCTGGAGCGTCGAGGCCTTCAGGAAGAGCGCGTAGGCGATCAGGAAGGATTCGCCGAAGCCGATCATGGCCGCGGAAGAGGACCCGTCCAGGACGGAATAGCGCAGGCTGCGCCGCGTCGCGTGGTCCGCGCGGCGGTCCGCTGCAGCGCCGTGACGTTCCCGTCGGTCCGCTCCCATCCTGCCTCCCCGCGCTGGACAGCCCAGCCGCGTTCGTGTATATTCTACCATCATCGCGCCGGGCAGCGAAGCGGAGCGCGCATTCCCGCCGGCGGAGGACGATTATGGGCGGACACCTGGTGATCGTCGGCGGAGGCCATGCGCATCTCACCGTGCTGAAGCGCTGCGGCGAGTATCTCCGCAGGGGCCACCGCGTGACGGTCGTGAGCCCTGCGGCCTATCATTACTATTCCGGCATGGGGCCCGGCCTGCTCGGCGGGACCTACACGGTCGGGCAGACGCGGTTCCACGTCCGGAAGATGGTTGAGGACCGCGGCGCCTCCTTCGTCGAGGATGCGGTCGCGCAGCTGGATCCCCACGGCCGCACGCTGCTGCTCCGGTCCGGCGGACGGCTGGCCTACGATGTCGTCTCTTTCAATACCGGCAGCGATGTGGTCCCCTTGCCCGGGGCCGCGGAGCACGGCGCCGCGTTCCCGGTCAAGCCCATCGACGGGCTCGTTCGCGCAGCCGGGTTCATCCGCGCGTCAGCGGTCCGGGGCCCGCTGCGGATCGCCGTGGTCGGCGGCGGTCCTGCGGGCGTCGAGATCGCGGGCAATGCCTGGCGGGCCTGCCGGGGCCTCCGGGGTCCGGTCTCCATCACGCTCTATGCAGGCAACGGACTCCTGCCCGGCCTGCCTGGACCGGCGCGCAGCCGCGTGCTGCGGTCTTTCGAGCGCCGGGGGATCGTGGTGGCAGAGGGCGCGTACGTCCGCTCCCGGGCCCCGCGGGAGGTCCTGCTCGGGAGCGGGGAGCGCGCAGCAGCGGACGCGGTGCTGATCGCCACGGGCATCTCGCCGTCCCCGCTCTTCCGGGCGTCCGGCCTGGCCGTAGGGCCGGACGGCGGCCTGCTGGTGAACGAGTTCCTGCGGTCCCCGGACCACCCGGAGGTCCACGGCGGCGGCGACTGCATCTCCTTCGGCCCCCGCGGGCTCGCCAAGGTGGGCGTCTACGCGGTCCGCCAGAACCCGGTGCTCTTCCGGAACCTCCTGGCGGCGCTCGAGGGGCAAGACCCGGAGCCCTTCCGTCCCCAGCAGGACTTCCTGCTGATCCTGAACCTCGGCGACGGCAGGGGCGTGGCGATGAAGCGGCAGTGCGTCTTCGACGGCCGGCTCGCCTTCCTCCTGAAGGACCGGATCGACCGGATGTTCATGAAGAAGTTCCAGGTGTCGGGCGAGAAGACCGGCCTGCCGGCATGAGCCGGCAGGGAGAGAGGGACTCCATGGGCATCACCGATTACTTCAAGCCGGTCGAGACGCTCTCCGCCGGGGACGTGCGGGAGTTCCTGAAGAAGCACGGGCCGGAGGAGTACAACCTCCTGGACGTGCGCCAGCCCCGGGAGTACGAGCGATCTCATATCCCCGGTGCCCGGCTCATCCCCATGGCTGAGCTGCCGGAGCGGCTGCGCGAGCTCGATCCCGCCAAGCCCACGATCACCTACTGCGCCGCCGGGGTGCGCAGCCGCGCCGCCGCGTCGGTGCTCCGGACCGAGGGGTTCAGCGATGTCCGGAGCATGCAGGGCGGCATGAACGCCTGGGAGGGGCTCGCTGCCGCCGGCCCGCCGGACGCGGGCATGGCGGTCTTCAGCGGAAAGGCGACGGTGGAGGAGCTGACCGCCGCGGCCTGGGCCCTCGAGGAGGGGTCGCGAAGGTTCTATGCCGCCGTGGCGGAGAAGCTGGAGGATGCCGACGCGCGGAAGCTCTTCCAGGACCTGGTCAAGGCCGAGGACCGGCACAAGGCGTCGCTCAAGGCGCTCTACCGGGACCTGGCCGGCGAGGACCTGGCGCCCCCGCAGGCAGGGGATGTCATGGAAGGCGGCGTCCCGGTGAGCGATGCGCTCGCCTGGGCCGGGGGCAGGGAGGCGGCCGAGGTGCTGGACCTCGCCCTCTCGCTCGAGATGTCCTCCTATGACCTCTACATCAAGATGGGCCGGATCGCTCCGGACGGAAAGCCGAAGGAGGTCTTCCGCCATCTCGTGGCAGAGGAGCGGCAGCACCTGGAGCGCATGGCGGACCTGCTCGACCGAAGGCTCTAGTACGCAGCGGGCGGGGAACGGATGTTCGCAGGACGGGGAGGAGAGCATGGGACGACAGGGAAGAGGCGGCTTCGTAACGCGTCTGGGCGCGGTAACGGCGGTCCTCCTGCTCGGCGCGGCCGCGGCGGCCGGGGGCGGCGGTGCGAACCCCTTTGCCGGGAACGCGGCCGCGCTGAAGGACGGCGAGCGTATGTATGATGCCAATTGCGCCGAGTGCCACGGCGGCGACGGCCGCGGCGGAGGAGGACCGGACCTGGCGGACGACCGGTGGCTCTACGGCGGGTCCGACGCAGAGATCTTCCGCTCGATCGCCGAGGGAAGGCCGGGGGGCATGCCCTCCTGGGGCGCGGAGCTGAAGGACGAGGATATCTGGAAGATCATCGCCTATGTCCGAAGCCTGAGAAAATAGGACCCGGCGCGGCCAGGGCCGCTCCGGTAGAAGGAGAACGAGATGATCGGAACGAAACTGTATTCCCGGCGGTCGCGGCTCAGGACCTTCATCATCCTGTACGGCATCCTGGGCGTCGGCGGGCTCGTTGTAGCGTCGC
>CAZTXN010000209.1:0-3905 GCA_964617655.1 uncultured Nitrospiraceae bacterium
CGAGACCCTCCGGCGCATGGTGCGCGAGACCGCGCTTTCTCCCGATGATCTCATCTATCCGCTCTTCGTGACCCACGGCAGGGGCGTGAAGAAGGAGATCGGCTCCATGCCGGGGAACTACCAGCAGTCCATCGAGAACATCGTGAAGGACTGCGAGGAGGCGTACGGACTCGGCATCCCGTCGGTCATCCTCTTCGGCATCCCGGAGCAGAAGGACGAAGCGGGGAGCGAAGCCTACTCCGACGACGGGGTCGTCCAGCATGCCATCAAGGCCATCAAGAACGCGGTCCCGGACCTGGTGGTGATCACCGATGTCTGCCTCTGCGAGTACACGAGCCACGGCCACTGCGGCGTGGTCAGGAACGGCGAGGTGCAGAACGACGAGACTCTGGAGCTCCTGGCCCGCGAGGCGGTCTCCCATGCCAGGGCAGGCGCGGACATGGTGGCGCCCTCGGACATGATGGACGGCAGGGTAGCCGCGATCCGCGAGGCGCTGGACGACCAGGGCTTCACGAACCTGCCGATCATGTCCTATGCGGCGAAGTACGCGTCCGGCTTCTACGGCCCCTTCCGCGAGGCGGCAGAGTCCACGCCGCAGTTCGGCGACCGCCGGTCCTACCAGATGGATCCGCCGAACGGACGGGAGGCTCTGCGCGAGGTCGCCCTGGACATCGACGAGGGCGCGGACATCGTGATGGTCAAGCCCGCACTGGCTTATCTCGACATCATCTACCGGGTGAAGCAGGAGTTCGACCTGCCGGTGGCCGCCTACAATGTGAGCGGAGAGTTCTCCATGGTCAAGGCCGGGGCGAAGCTAGGCTGGGTGGACGGGGAGCGCGTCATGCTCGAGGTCCTGACCTCCATCAAGCGCGCGGGCGCGGACCTGATATTGACCTACCACGCCAAGGAAGCGGCGAAGCTGCTCCACCGCTGATCCGCTAGCTGAAACGCATCGCGCACAGAGGCCCGGGACATCCTCCCGGGCCTTCTTTCTTGTCCCGCAGTGCAGAATGCTGCAATCCGCAGAAACGCAAGGAACTTCGCCTTCTAGGAACTTCTTCCTATTGTCTTTTTCGGAGAATCCGCTATTGTTACCTCCAGAGGGCGATCGAGCTTCGAGCGTTTCCCGCCGTGATCGCCCTCGCCGGCATTCCCATTCGCTGAACCACCGAGGGGCCTCCGGGTCCCCGGACATCACTGCAGAAAGGAGGAGAAAGGTATGTTCACGCATCTTGGCGGACGGACTGTTGGAAAAGGAACCTACTGGCACCTGTCCAGCGGCGAGCGTGTGGACATGAACAGCGCAGCGGCGCTGCCCGGGAAGCAGGACGACCGTTACCTGAAGCTTCCGCTGACCGGCATCTGCATCGCCGGCCCGCTCGCGGGGCTGCTGTTCACGGTCGTGATCCCGTTCCTGTTCCTTGTCATGCTGCTCGCGCTGCTTCCGCGGACCGTGCAGGCCTCCGGGGCATCCCTTGGCGACGAGGCCCAGGCCTGTCTCGGGTGCCATGCCGCTCCGGGCATGACCATGACCTTCCAGGACGGCGCGACGGTCTCGGTGCAGGTCGACGAGAGCCACTTCCAGAACACCGTGCACGGCTTCCTGGACTGCACCGGATGCCACACCACCGTGTCGCTGGACAATCATCCGTCGGCGAAATACGCGAGCAGGAAGCAGTTTCTGCTTCATCTTGCCAGCGCCTGCAGGACCTGCCATGCCGAGGAGCAGCTCATAGCGAACCGCCTGCATCAGCGCGCCATCGCGAAGGCGAACGCCCCGCCCTGCTCGTCGTGCCATGGTTCCCACGCCATCCGGAAGGTCCCCACCCAGAAAGAGAAGCTCAGCACCACCCAGTACTGCCTCACCTGCCACCATCAGCAGCTCACGAAGTCCATCAAGGGAGAGGTTGTTTCCCTGACCATCGACGAGGAATGGATCAGGCATTCAGTACACAGCAAGCACGCCTGTACCGACTGCCACACCGCCTATTCCAAGGCTGACCATCCCCTTCCGCAGCCCGGCAGCGTCCGCGAACTGTCCATCATGGCATCGGACGCCTGCAGCCGCTGTCATCCCGACAAGTCCGCGCAGCACAAGGGCAGCATCCATTACGCCATGCTGTCCGGGGGCGACCAGCGGACGCCGGTATGCACCGATTGCCACGGGGCCCACGACGTGGGGCCGAAGGCGCTGGCCCACACCATGGCGGGCGAGCCCTGCCGGAAGTGCCATGGGGAGATATTCAGCGCCTACCAGGAGAGCGTTCACGGCGTTGCGCAGCAGAAGGGCGGGACCCATGCGCCTCTCTGCTCGGACTGTCACTACGCCCACGAGGTCAGGCCGGCCATGGCCTCCCGGTCTCCCCGGGAGCTCTGCATGACCTGCCATCCCGACGTGGCGGCGGCCCATGACGCCTGGCTGCCGAACACGGAGGCGCATTTCGAGGCCGTGGCATGCACGGCCTGCCATATCACCGGCGGGTTCGAACGGAGCGTCTACCTGCGGGCCACCGAGGGCGAGGACGGCATGATGATGAGCGATTCGGTCTTGCGCAGGGTCTTCGCCGGCACGAAAGTGGTCCTGGCGGCGGCCCGGGGGAACCAACTCGAGGCCGACGACCTCTGGCGGCTCTACCGGGACAAGGACATCGGCGCGAACATCCATCTCTCCGGTACCGTGAACCTGAGCGACCGTAGGCATGCCCATCACCTGGCGCCCAAGACCGAGGCGGTGCGGCAGTGCGAGTGGTGCCATTCAGCCAACGCGAAATTCTTCCAGTCCGCGGCCATGGCCGTCGCCCGGCCGGACGGCAGAGAGACGCTCTACGAGGTCGATGCCGAGGCGCTCCGGTCGGTCTATGCCATGCTGCCGCTCAGCAACTTCTATGTTCTGGGCGGCACGCGCATCCGGGCGCTCGACTACCTCGGCGCGGTCATGGTGCTGGGCGGTATGATGGTCCCCATCGCCCACGGGACCCTGCGCATGCTCACGGCGCGGCTGCGCAGGCGGCGCAGGCACGCACGGAAGGGAGGATGAGCCATGCAGCGCACCTATCTCCATCCCCTGGCTGTCAGGATCTGGCACTGGATCAATGCCGTCTGCTTCCTCGTGCTGATCGTCACGGGCGCCCAGATACGGTACCGGGACGTGATGCATCTCACCTCCTTCCGCACGGCGGTGGACGTCCATAACATCTTCGGGTTCCTGCTGCTCGCGAACTTCCTGATCTGGGTGGTCTACTACCTCTTTTCGGGCATGCTGAAGGTCTATATCCCGGACCCGAACTTCAAGCGCTTCCTGCAGGGCGCAGTGTCGCAGGCGCGGTACTACGGCTACGGCATCTTCGTGGGCGAACCGAACCCCTTCCACGCGGCGTCGGACCGCAAGTTCAATCCCCTGCAGCAGGTCGCCTACTTCAACATCATGCTCTTCCTGCTGCCGCTCCAGATCGTGACCGGCGTGCTGATGTGGGACATCAAACGGTTCAGCGCGGCGATCGCCTTTGCCGGCGGCATCAGGATCGTGGACACGGTCCATGTCTTCCTGACGCTCTTCTTCACGGCCTTCCTCTTCGTACATGTCTACCTGGCCACGCTCGGACATCCCTGGACGCAGCATCTCAAGGCCATGTTCACGGGGTACGAGGAGGAAACGGAAGGGGCGCACTAGGAGCTGGAAGAACCTGTTCAGCGGGAAGGAGATCGTCAGCCGCTCCTTCCCGCTTTTTTTATCCCCCCGGATCGGCAGGGAGAGACCCCGGAGCATTCCCCGGCCCGGAGGGCCGGGCTGCAGGAGGCCCCAAGGTCCGGAAAAAGAAGCCTTTCCTGCCTGTCCGGTGTATTTTCTTCGTAACTACTCAGGTCATTTTATTATCCGCAGATTACGCCGATTACACAGATTAAAG
>CAZTXN010000210.1:0-3890 GCA_964617655.1 uncultured Nitrospiraceae bacterium
GCGTCCGCGCCGTAGAGCGCCGAGGCCGGTCCGCGGACGACCTCCACCCGCTCGATGTCCTCGAGCGCCACCGGCAGGGCCGAGAGGTCCACGCCCGCGTCCCGCGGCGAGTTCAGCCTCACGCCGTCGATCAGGACCAGCACCTGGGAATAGCTCGCGCCCCGGATGCTGAGCGAGTCCAGGCTGCCCCGGGGCCCCTGCCGGACCAGGGCCAGCCCGGCCGCGTCCCGGACCACCTCGGCCACGGTGGTCGCCGTGGAACGCCGGATGTCCTCTGCCGTGATCACGGTCACCGACTGGGTGACGTCCTTCGGGTCCTTCTCGGTCTTGGTCGCGGTCACGACCACCGGCCCGAGCTGCACGTTCTGCTGCTGCGCCTCCGCTGCCTGCCACTTCGAAGCCAGCAGCGCGGCCATGACCATCATCACTACTATCATCTTCTTCATTGCTATGCATTCTCCTTCGTTCGAGGTTTTGGGAATGAGAGGTCTCCTGGCTGAGGACATCCTACTCGCCCGCCTTCCCGTCCTTTACGGACAGTGGCTAACGACCGCAGTCCTTCGTTGTTCGCCTAACGCCTGACGCCTGACGGTCGTTGTAAGCTTTCGTTTCCATCACAGTTGCGCGACAGCAGGGGATTCGCACCCCTTTCCGCTTCTGCATTCCCATGTTGTCCTGTTCTGATACGCTTCCTGCATCATGCATCCTGCTTCTTCTTTCGCTTCCCCTCCTTTCTCCGTCAGTCCCTCACCACATCGAACCGCCGGATGTCCAGGAACCGGTACCCGTTCCGCTCCACGGTCTCCGCCTTCTGGATCTCGATCCGTCCGTGGAAGAGCGGCCCGCCGATGACCAGGGAGTGATACTCCCCCCGCTCTCCGCAGGGGTCGATGCCCGGCCGCGAGCCAAGGTACTCCCGGAAATCATGGCCGACCTCCCGACCGATCCAGTCTGCATCGATATGCCGGGAGTCCGCTGCGATGATGACCGAGCGGAAGCCCGTATCGATGAACTCCTTCAGCAAGGCAGCCGTGTCCTTGCCCCAGAGCGGCTCGATCGCCTCGATGCCGAGCTCCCGGCAGACGCCCTCCACCCAGGCCAGGTGCTCATCGAGATAGATGTCCCCGAAGACCATCCCCGAGATCCCCCGGCCCTCCCCCAGCTCCCGAACGCCCTCCTTGAACTCCTCGGCATACCGCTCGGCCGTGGTCTCCTTCTGCAGGAGCGGGATGCCCAAGAGCGCCGCCTGCGCCTGGACGAGCCGTTGGTCAACGCCATGGAAGCTGACCCTTCCGTTCTCCTTCTGGATGCAGTTCAGAAGCCCGGCGATGCGCTTACCGCTCCGGGCGGCATGATAGAGGGCAAAGCAGCTGTCCTTGCCCCCGCTCCAGGACGCCAGGCAGGCGCCCGCTTCTCCGCTACCATTTCTCATGGATGATATAGGCCCCCTCACCCGTCCGGAGCACGTCGATCTCTGCATCAAAGGCCTCCCGGAGCGTCGCGCCGGTCAGGACCGCCTCCGGCCCGCCCATGCCGAGGATGGCGCCCTGCCTCAGGACCACCACCTTCTCGAACTGGAGCGCCAGGTTGATGTCATGGAGCGCCATCAGGACCGAGAGACCCCGCTCGTCGCGCAGCCGCCGCAGCAGCCGGAGGAACTCGATCTGGTACCGGATGTCCAGGTTCGCCAGCGGCTCGTCCAGGAGCAGGATGCCCGCGCCCTGGAGCAGCGTCATGGCTATGAAGACCCGCCGCCGTTCGCCGCCGCTCAGGTGCGCCACCAGGTCGCCTGCCTTCCGCGCCAGGCCGGTAGCCTCGAGCGCCTCCTCCACGGTCATGGCCGGCGGGATGTCGTAGGGATAGAGCCCCATAGCCGCGATCTCGCGCACCGTGAACGGCAGGGTCCCGTCGAGATGCTGCGGGAAGTAGCAGAGCAGCTTGGCCCGGTCCCGTCCGGCATAGGCGTCCAGCGGCTTGTTCCAGAGCAGCACCTCGCCCGTTGAAGGCCGCAGCATGCCGGCAGCGAGCCGCAGGACCGTGGACTTGCCCGACCCGTTGGCTCCCAGCAGGCCCACGAGCTGGCCTGCGCCGAGCGCGAGGTCCAGGCCGGCGATGAGCCTGCTCCCGCCGGGATAGCCGAAGCCGACATCCCGGAGCTCCAGGATCGTACCGCTATAGGCTGAGGACATCTTTCCTCCTGAGCAGGTACAGGAAATACGGCGCGCCGATGACCGCGGTCACGGTGCCGGACGGAAGCTCGAGCGGCGGCAGCAGGGACCGGCCGATCAGGTCGGCAAGGCAGAGGAACGCGCCGCCGGCCGCGGCCGATGCCGGGACCAGCACCCGGCTGTCCGCGCCGAGCAGGAACCGTACGATATGCGGCATCAACAGGCCGATGAACCCGACGGTGCCGCCCAGGGCGACCGAGGCGGCGGTCATGAGCGCCATGGCCGCGAAGAGGGTCAGGCGCTCCCGCTGCGGCGCGAAGCCCAGGCTGAAGGCGAGCTCGTCGCCCAGGACCAGGGCGTTCAGCGCCCGGGAGCGCCAGAGCGCGATGGCCAGGCCAACGGCCACGAAGACCGCGGCCGAGGGGATGAGTGACCAGTCCGCCAGGGAGAGGTCCCCGAACATCCAGAGCACCGCGCGCCGGAGCCCCTCGTCGCTCGAGAGGCTCAGGAGGAGCATCAGCACCGCGCTGAAGAGGAAGTTCAGCCCGATGCCCGCGAGCAGCAGCCGTTCGGGCCAGATGCCGCCCCGCTTCCATCCGAAGACGCCGACGAGAACGCTCACGAGCGCCGCGCCGAAGAAGGCGAAGAGCGGGACGCTGGCCGCGCCGAGGAGGTAGACCCCGCCGAGCAGACCGAGGGCCGCGGCGAGCGAGGCGCCGCTCGAGATGCCCAGGATATAGGGGTCTGCCAGCGGATTCCGCAGAACTCCCTGCAGCACCGCGCCCGAAGCGCCGAGCGCCATGCCCATGAGCAGCGCCACGACCACGCGCGGCAGTCGGATGGCCAGGAGGATCTCCCGGTCCAGGCCGCTCATGCCGAAGGGATCGATCAGCCGGGGTCCGGCGAAGACCGCGAGGCCCGCCACCACCGCTGCCGCAAGGAAGAAGACCGCGGTCCTCAACGGATGCATTGCGCAAGCTCCTCGATGCCCTGCACCACCCGCGGCCCGAGCCGGTAGAGATGGTCGCCCACGTAGAAGACCCGGCCGGTCCGCGCCGCGGGCGTGGACCCGAGCTTCTGCAGTATGCCCTGGGAGACGGCCTGCATGTCCATTCCCGTTCCCTTGCCGATGAAGATGACCTCCGGTGCCTCGCGGATCATCTCCTCCACCGAGTACCGGGGATAAGAGCTCTTCGCGCGGCCCGCGGCGTTGGCAAGGCCGATCAGCTCCAGGGCGTCATGGATCGCCGTGCCCGGGCCCGCCACGATGAGCGGCTCGGGCCAGACGATGAAGAGCGCCTTTTTTCGCCCGGTCCCCGGCCCCGGCGTCCTGCCTGCTGAACGGTAGGTACTCAGGGAGCTCTCGATCTTCGCCGCGAGCCGCCCGGCCTGCGCCGGCGCGCCAATGGCCTGGCCCAGTTCCCTGATGCCCTGCGGCAGTTCCGCGATGGTCCGCGCCCGCCAGACGAAGGTGCGCAGCCCGAGGGACCGCAGCCGCGGCTCCACCTCCCGGGGGTTGCCGTCCGTGGTCATCACCACCAGGTCCGGCCTAAGCGCGACGATCGCCTCGAGCGAAGGATTGGACATTCCGCCGATCCGGGCCTTCTCCTTTGCCTCCGCGGGCTGGTCGCAGAAGCTCGTGACGCCGACGACCCTTCCGCCCATGCCGAGGGCGAAGAGGATCTCGGTCGTTGCCGGCGAGAGCGAGACGATGCGCTGCGG
>CAZTXN010000211.1:0-3858 GCA_964617655.1 uncultured Nitrospiraceae bacterium
AAAGGAGCGGAAAGCCGCGGGTCTTGAGAGATACAGAAGACTGCCGGGCTGCCGAAGGAACGTCTTTGGCATGCCCGGCATTTTCTCTTCACGGGGAAGAGGAGTTCCCCTGGTAGCAGCCTGTCCTTCGGTTCGCAGGCAAAGGAATACCAGACCATCGATGAGCTTGCCAAGGCCTACAGCTCCGACACCTGCAAGGGATGCCACGGTTCGGCGCATGGCAGATCAAGGAGGTCCTGGACCTGACGCTGCCGCCGCGCAAGACCACGAAGGAGCGTTTCGTCACCGAGCTGCCCGAGGGCACGACGAGCGCCGACGTGACCGTGAAGGTCGCCTTCCACCCCGCGGCAAAGACCGAGCTGGTCATCCACGAGGTGACCAAGAAGCTGACCGTCAAGTGATGCGATACCGCTGAACAGCACGGCCGGGGCGATGACCGCCCCGGCCGTGGGTCCTTCCCGATGGCATCCTCCGCTTACTTCTTCTTTCTCGAGCCTCCCCGGTCCTTAACCAGCGTGCCGACGACGACCAGGCCGACGCCGGACAGCAGGGCGACGCCGTATCCCTTCCGTTCATAGGTGATGTTCACGTACTTCCGTCCCTTCCGCTCCTGGGTCTTGAACCACATGGCGTTCGAGAAGATCAGGACCAGGCTGACCACCACGGTCAGCAGTCCCAGGTAGGCCATGGCCTTTCCCATCGGCGACGATTCGCCGATCCTCCTCCCCAGCGGTCCCAGGATGCGCATCAGGTAGCGGTCGATGATGCCGCCCGCTGCCGCCGCGCCTTCCTTGACATGCTGCATGTCCATCCGTGTCTCATCACCCATGAAGAAGCCTCCTTTGCAGTAAGTTGCAGAGCTGTGCCTCCCGCCCCAAGGAGCGACCGTATACCAGCGAAGGTACTATACAACCGCGATGATTTCAAGGCATCAGCATCTTTTTTTTCGGTTTCCGGCCGGAGCCGCACCCTGGTCCGCTGCTCCCTGCGCAACAAACCGGATGACACCGGCCGCCTTGCGCTTTTTCGTGGGATGTATTATGGTAGGGAGGCGCCACGTCATCGGGGAGGATGCCTCAGCAGCGCGGGGAACGGTCCATGGTGAAGCCTGTCCTGATCGTCGAGGATGACAAGAAGATCGCCCGGGTCGTGAAGGCCTACCTGGAAGGCGAGGGATACCGCGTGGTCCATGCCGAGCGGGGCCGGGACGCTATCGCGGCAGCGGAGAGGGAGCCGCCGCTCCTCATCCTGCTCGACCTCATGCTGCCGGACACGACCGGCGAGGAGCTCTACCAGGAGCTCCGGTCGCGCTCCGACGCTCCGGTCATCATGATCTCCGCGAAGTCGTCCGAGGAGGAGCGCATCGCCGGCTTCGCCCTGGGCGCGGACGACTATGTAGTGAAGCCCTTCAGCCCCCGGGAGCTTGTCTACCGCATCCGCGCCCTGCTGAAACGTACGGACCAGGGCGACCCGTCCCGGTCGGGGCCGCTCAGCTTCAACGACGGCGCGCTGCTCGTGGACGGGGTCCGGTACGAGGTGCGGAAGAACAGCGAGACGGTGAAGCTCACGCCCACGGAGTTCAAGATCCTGCAGGTCCTGGCCGGCCACCCCGAGCGGGTGATGACGCGTGACGAGCTCGTGGAGCAGGCGCTGGGCTACCAGTTCGAGGGCTACGAACGAAGCATCGACGCCCACATCAAGAACATCCGCCAGAAGATCGAGGACGACTCCAAGCATCCGGCCTTCATCCTCACGGTCTACGGCGTGGGCTACAAGTTCATCGGCAGGAAGGACGAATGAACCACTGACCAGAGCAACAGAAGCAACTCCTTGACACAGATTCAGGCGGACAGGTTCCCATGATAAGAGCGGCTATTGCAGTATCATGCTCTTTCATAGATTGTCATCCGCCGTTATCCGTGTCAAAGAACTCTTTGCTCCTTGTTTCTCAGTATCGTTCCCATGATCCGCTCGCTGCGCATAAAGTTCATCGTCCTCCTGCTCGCGGTCTCGGCCATCGCGCTCTCCGCCGCCTTCCTGATGCGCGAGCTGATGCTGCGCGACTTCCGGGACTATCTCGAGGGTGAGCGCGAGGACCGCGTCTACTGGGTCACCGCGGACCTCGAGCGTTCCTTCGAGACGCAGGGCCGCTGGGACCGCGGCGCGGTGGTGGACCAGACCGTCCGCGCGCTCCTGCTCGGGTTCGAGGTCCGGCTGCTCGACCCGTCCGAGGCCCTGGTGATGGACACGGACCAGGCCGTCGGTTCGCTCTCCCCGCTCATGCGCCGGCGGGTGGCGGCGCTCGTCCGGCAGCACCGCGCCCGGGACGCTGAAGCCGGCAGGACCTACTTTCCCTATCCCCTCTTCCTGCGCGGCAGGGAGATCGGCCTCCTGGAGGTCCATTTCCTCGATCCCGGCCGCAACGCGCTCTACATCCGCCAGTCCCGCCAGTTCCTGGTCTGGTCCGTGGTGGCCCTCGGCGGGATCGCCGTGGCGCTCAGCGTCATCGCCTCGGGGGTCCTGACGCGCTCCCTCAAGCGGCTGGCCGATGCCGCTGCCGCGGTGGGCAGGGGCGACCTTGCGGCGCGGGTGCCGGTGAAGGGCGGCGACGAGGTCGCGGCCCTCGCCGCGGACTTCAACCGCATGGCCGAAGCGCTCGAGACCCAGGAGGCGCTCCGGAAGAAGCTGATCACGAACCTTGCCCATGAGCTCCGCACCCCGCTCGGCGCCATGCGGGGCGAGCTCGAGGCCATGATGGACGGCGTCCTGCCCCTGGACCGAGGCCAGCTCGAGTCGCTCCACGAAGAGACCGGCCGCCTCCAGCGCATGCTCGAAGGCATCGAGGACCTTGCCCAGGCCCAGGCCAGCAGCCTCTCGCTCCGGCGGGAGCGGTTCGGCCTGAAGCCCTTCATCGAGGGCATCCTGGGCCGCCTGGCCCTGCGCGCCCGGGAATCCGGCGTCACCCTCCGCCTGGACTGTCCGCAGGATCTTGAAGCGTATGCTGATCCCGAGCGGCTGAGCCAGGCGGTGCTGAACCTCCTGACCAATGCGCTCAAGGCGACCCCTGCCGGAGGAACCATCGAGGTGCGAGTCTTCCCGCAGGGTGCGGCGACCGTGCTGCAGGTGGCGGATACAGGCAGCGGCATTGCGGCGGAGAGCCTGCCCTTCCTCTTCGAGCGCTTCTTTCGCGCTTCCGAGGGCGGCCTGGGTCTGGGGCTCGCCATTGTAAAGGAGCTCGTGGAGGCCCATGGCGGCAGCATCGTTGCCGAGAGCACGGCCGGACAGGGAGCGGTCTTCACGGTCACTCTGCCGGGTCCGGAGATTCACAATTCTTCATGATTCCTTCGCAGCCCCTTCACACCCCCCGGGTATCCTGGGACCATCAAGAATTCCTGAAAGGGGGTAGCACAGATGAAGAAGCTTTCGATCCTGGGTTTGGTGGTAGTGGTGGCAATGGCCCTGTCCGGCGTTGCGTCGGCCCATATGTGGGGCGATGATGAGACCGGTCCGGGCTACGGCATGGGCCCCGGCATGATGTACGGGTACGGGCCGGGCGCGGGCAAGGCGGCGGATGTCGAGAAGTTCAAGAAGTTCCAGAAGGAGACCTCCGCCCTGCGCGAGGAGATGATGCTGAAGCGGCTGGAGCTGCGGAACGAGTTCATCAAGGAGGATCCCGATGAGGGCAGGATCGCGACGATCCAGAAGGATCTCATCGATATCCGCACCAAGATCCATGCTGCTGCTGACAAGGCCGGCATCGAGCGCCCGGGCCGCGGCAAGCGCGGCTGGGGCAGGGGTCCCGGCTACGGCAACTGCTGGAACCAGTGATCCGAGGAGCAGCACCCGTCCTGCGCCCGG
>CAZTXN010000212.1:0-3823 GCA_964617655.1 uncultured Nitrospiraceae bacterium
CACTCCGCACTCCGCACTCCGCACTTCATCAACCCTCCGGCCACTTCTGCACGACATTCCCTTTATCATCGAGCTTGCAGGCATGCATGAACGCATCATGATAGAACGTGAGCCACGCGTCCTCTTCCCTCGCCTTCTTGAGCCATTTCTCCTTCAGCGCGATGGTGTCCAGGGGATGATTGTCATAGGCCATGACCCAGAGCGGGTTCGCATGGGCGTGGGTGGGCAGGAGGTCAGCGAGGTGGTAGACTGTCTCGTCCCTTGATGACATCCGGATGATCTGGTGGCCGCTGACATGGCCGCCTGAGCGGACCACGGTGATCCCCGGCGCGATCTCAGCCGTTCCGTCGATCAACTCCAGCCGGCCTCGTTCCTTCAGGACCTCGATGTTCACCGGCCAGTAGGCATTGACCGACCTGCTGTTCGGGTTCAGCACATCCTCCCATTCGCTCCTCTGGATCACATGTCTTGCCGCAGGAAAGGTGAGCGTGAGGGAGCCATCCGCCTCCTGCATTACGACGCCGCCCGCATGGTCCCAGTCATAATGGGTCAGGATGACCTGTGTCACGTCCTCGCGCCGGATGCCGAGCTGCGCCAGCTCGTCCGCGACGGCCCAGTCCTTCCGCACATGGTAGATCTTTCGCTGCTTCTCCGTGAGCTTGTTCCCCAGTCCGGACTCGATCAGCAGGATATCCGTCGGCGTCCTGACGAGGAGGGGGGAGGCGAGCAGGGGGATGGCGTTGTCCCCGTCCGCAGGATATTTTTTCCGCCAGAGCGCCTTGGGCACCACGCCGAACATGGCCCCGCCATCGAGCGCGAACCGTCCGCCCTCCAGCCAGGTGAGCTCGAATTCGCCGATCCTGAAACCGGTCCTCATGACCATCACCTCGTAAAGAATGAACCGCGTGAGAAACTCAGGAGATCAGAAACCGAAGCAAGAGCATTGGACACGGATCAACACGGATAAGGCAGAAGAGATCCCCAAGGTTTGTGAAGTATCCGCCCTTATCATAGCCGTTATCGGCAGTTATCCGTGTCAAAGATTTCTATCGAATGATCATGCGGCCCGAAGGACGCATGGGATCTGCTGACCATTGAGCGCTGACTGCCGACGGCTCCGGGGCCCAGGGGAGCAACAGCCTGCTCACTTCCTGAACAGTCCGCGAAGCACATAGGGCAGGATGCCGCCGTGCAGGAAATAGTCCGCCTCGATCGGCGTATCAATGCGCGAGCGGAGCTTCGCCTCGCGGACGGAGCCGTCCGGTGCCGTGATGCGGAGCGTGACCTCGCCCTGCGGCGCGAGCGTTTCCAGGCCGAGCAGGTCGAAATTCTCGTCCCCCCGGATTCCGAGGGACCCTGCGGAATCGTCCTCCTGGAACTGGAGCGGCAGCACGCCCATGCCCACGAGGTTCGCGCGGTGGATCCGCTCGAAGCTCCGGCTGATGACCGCGCGCACGCCGAGCAGGCGGGTCCCCTTGGCCGCCCAGTCGCGGGAGGACCCGGCGCCGTACTCCTCGCCGCCGAAGACGACCACCGGCGTGCCGGCCGCAAGGTACCGCATGGCCGCGTCGTACAGGAACATCTGCTCGCCCGACGGCTGGAAGAGCGTGTAGCCGCCCTCCACGCTGCTGCCGTCCGGCCGGGCGGGCAGCATGAGGTTCCTGATCCGGACATTGCCGAAGGTCCCCCGGATCATCACCTCGTGGTTGCCCCGCCGCGTGCCGTAGCTCTGGAACTCCTCCTTCGGAACGCCGATGCCGAGCAGGTACGCGCCGGCGGGCGAAGCGACCTTGATGGCGCCAGCAGGGCTGATATGGTCGGTCGTGACCGAGTCGCCGAAGATGCCGAGCGCCCGGGCGCCCCGGATGTCGCTGCTGCGGCCGGGCTGCTGGGTAACGTCGCGGAAGAAGGGCGGTTCGGCGATGTAGGTCGATGCCGGCCAGGGATAGACCGGGTCCGCGGTCGCCTCGATGGCGTTCCAGAGCTCCGCATCGCCGGACAGGTCTCCGTACCGTTTGCGGAAGGCAGCCGGGTCCGTTGCCGCGGGCAGCAGGGCCTGCACGTCAGCGTCCGAGGGCCAGAGTTCCCGCAGGAAGACCGGCCTGCCGTCCGGTCCCGCGCCGAGCGGATCGGTCTCCGGGTCCCAGAGCACGGTGCCGGCGATCGCGAAGGCCACTACCAGGGGCGGGCTCATCAGGAAGTTCGCGCGGATATGGGGATGGATGCGGGCCTCGAAGTTCCGGTTGCCGGACAGGACCGCGGCGCAGACGAGGTCGTTCCGGACGATGGCCTCCTCGACCGCCGGGTCCAGGGGGCCGGAGTTGCCGATGCAGGTGGTGCAGCCGTAGGCGGAGATAAAGAAGCCGAGCCGCTCCAGGAAGGGGAGCAGTCCCGTTGCCCGGAGATAGTCCGTGACCACGCGGGAGCCGGGCGCGAGCGAGGTCTTGACGCGGTCCTGCACGCGCAGACCCCGCTCCACGGCCTTTTTCGCGAGCAGGCCGGCGGCGATCAGGACCGAGGGATTGGAGGTGTTGGTGCAGGAGGTGATGGCCGCGATGACCACGTCGCCCGGGCCCACGTCACTGCCCTCCGGCAGGGCGATGCGCTTCGCCGCGCCGCTGTCCGACCGCCGGAAGCCGCCCTCAGCAGCGGGCAGGTCCAGGAGCCCGGTAAAGCGCTTCTTCAGGCGGCCCAGCTCGATGCGGTCCTGCGGCCGCCGGGGGCCGGCGACCGACGGCCCGACGGACGCCAGGTCAAGCTCCAGGGTCCGGCTGTAGTCGATCTCCCCGGCACGCGGCATACCGAACATCTTCTGGGCCTCGAAGTAGGCCTGGAAGGCGGTGATCTCGTCCTCCGTCCTGCCGGTCCTGCGGAAGTACCCGATCGTTGCATCATCGACCGGGAAGAACCCCATGGTGGCCCCGTACTCCGGCGCCATGTTCGCGATGGTCGCTCGGTCGGGCACGCCGAGCGCCGCGGCGCCGGGGCCGAAGAACTCCACGAAGGCGCCCACGACCTTCTCGCTCCGCAGGAACTCGGTCACGGTCAGGACCAGGTCCGTGGCGGTGACGCCCTCGCTTAGCCTGCCGGTCAGGTGCAGGCCCACCACGTCAGGGGTCAGGAAGCAGAGGGGCTGGCCGAGCATGCCCGCCTCGGCCTCGATCCCGCCCACGCCCCAGCCCATGACGCCGATGCCGTTGATCATGGTGGTGTGGCTGTCCGTTCCGACGAGCGTGTCGGGATAGTACAGGCCGTCGCGCGCATGCAGGCCCCGGCTGAGATGCTCCAGGTTCACCTGGTGGCAGATGCCGATGCCCGGCGGCACGACCTTGAAGGTCCTGAAGGCATGCATGCCCCACTTCAGGAAGGCGTAGCGCTCCCGGTTCCTCCGGAACTCGATCTCCATGTTCCGCTCGAGCGCGTCAGGCCGTCCGGCAACGTCCACCTGGACCGAATGGTCGACCACCAGGTCCACGGGCACCAGCGGCTCGATCAGCGCGGGGTCCTTTCCGAGCCTGCGGGCCGCGCTCCGCATGGCGGCCAGATCGCAGAGCAGGGGAACGCCGGTGAAGTCCTGGAGCAGGATTCGGGCCACGACGAAGGGTATCTCCCGGGTGCGCGGGGCCGAAGGCTCCCAGGAGGCGAGCTGCCGCACATGCTCCTCGGTGACGGTTCTGTTGTCGCAATTCCGGAGCACCGATTCCAGCACGATGCGGAGCGAGACCGGGAGGCGGGATATCTTTCCGGCGCCGGCCTGCTCCAGGGCGGGGAGGGAATGGAACTTCCCCTTCCTGCCGGGCTGCGGCTCGAATTCACGCAGGGT
>CAZTXN010000213.1:0-3807 GCA_964617655.1 uncultured Nitrospiraceae bacterium
TTGCGCTGGGCGAATAGCAGTAGGTCGGGTAGAGCAACGCGAAACCCGACAGGGTACGGTGTTGTGTTGCGCTCCGCTTGACCCGGCCTGTAGAGACCTGCGCACGCATGCTCAAGAAAAAAGCGGGAAGCCTTTCGGCTTCCCGCTTCTGATCTGCCTTCCGTTACTTCTCCTACTCGTACCCCGTCACCACTGCCGGCCTGCCGGAGATCCGCTTCCAGCGCGGCTTCGGGCCGTCGGACCGCCAGGAGCCTCCCGAACGGGCCGGCGCCTGACCGCGGCCGCGGCCGCTGTTCTCCGGCCTGCCCATGGCCTGGCCGGGCCTGCCTCCCCGGCTCCCCTGCGCGGCGGACCGTCCGCGGTTCCGGCGCGCCAGGGGCGCCTCGGTGCGCCAGCCTGCCGAGGGCGCGAAGCCCTCGACCTCGACCACCGGGACCTCGCGCTTCAGCAGCCGCTGGATGCCCGCCAGGAGCACCTGCTCCTCGCCCGCAACGAGCGAGACGGCCTCGCCGCTCAGGCCCGCGCGGCCCGTGCGGCCGATGCGGTGCACGTAGTCCTCGGGCACGTTCGGCAGCTCGAAGTTCACCACGTGCGGCAGCCGGTCGATGTCGAGACCCCGCGCCGCGATGTCCGTGGCCACGAGCACCCGCACCCTGCCCTGCTTGAAGTCCGCCAGCGCCTTGGTGCGCGCCGACTGGCTCTTGTTCCCGTGGATGGCCGAGGCGGTGATGCCGGTCTTGCCGAGCTGCTCCGCCAGCTTGTTCGCGCCGTGCTTGGTGCGGGTGAAGACCAGCACCTGGCTCCAGCCGCCGAGGGTGATGAGATGGGCCAGAAGCTCGCGCTTGCGATCCTTGTCCACGCGGTGGACCGCCTGTGAGACGCTCTCGGCGTCCACCGTGCGGCGGGCCGCCTCGATGCGCGCCGGCTTGTTCATCATCTTGTCGATGATCTCCTGCACCTCCGACGGGAAGGTGGCCGAGAAGAGGAGGTTCTGGCGCTTCTGCGGCAGCAGGGCGATGACGCGCCGGATGTCATGGATGAAGCCCATGTCGAGCATGCGGTCCGCCTCGTCCAGGACGAGGATCTCGACCGCGGAGAGGTCCACGGTCTTCTGGCCCGCATGGTCCAGGAGCCTGCCGGGAGTCGCCACAAGGACATCGAGCCCCCTGCGGAGCGCCTGGACCTGGGGCTCATACCCCACGCCGCCGAAGATGACCGCGGAGCGGAACTGGAGGAACCTGCCGAGGTCGCGCACGCTCTCGCCGACCTGGGCGGCCAGCTCGCGCGTGGGCGCGAGCACCAGCATGCGGGGCCTCCGGTCGTTCCTGCCGCCCGGACGGGGCGTCGCATGGAGGCGATGGAGCGCCGGCAGCACGAAGGCCGCGGTCTTCCCCGTGCCGGTCTGGGCCGAGGCGACGACGTCGCCGCCGGTCAGGGCCGACGGGATGGCCTTCTGCTGGATCTCGGTGGGCTGTTCGTAGCCGCACGCGCTGACCGCACGCAGAAGTGCCGGATGAAGCTGCAACTGCTGAAAAGACATAACTTCCTTTCTTTCCGGTCGCGGAGCCCGGTGCGCGGAATACGGAAGGGAATCGCAGCATGGGCGGCCGTAGGGGCGGCCCTGCGTGGCCGCCCGGAGACGGGCAGCCATATCGGTTGGCCCCTGCGAACGACCGCTGCGCATTCCTGTCCGTCCGCGGACAGCCGAACACGACCGGTTCCGGGATCCGCCTGCCACGGGCGGCCCTTGTTTAGTTGTTGTGAACCTGGGTGAGGAAGCGGAAAATCTGTGGCTGGATCGCCGCCGGGTTCCAAAACGTCTCCAACCGGAAACCCTGCGATGGTGAGGCGCGAGGTGAAGGTCAGGACGAGCGATGTTGTCGTATCGGCGGACACTATACCCGGTCCCGCCGGAAAAAGCGAGGGTTTTTTCGACCTCTTGGCCGCAAATTAATGCCACGGCGGCCCCGGACCTTCCGGGGCCGCCGCAACGGCCGTCTATGCCTGGCCCGCTGATCCCAGCACGTTGTTGTTCTTGTGGACGATCATCTTGATCAGCTCGTCCCGCGCCGGGCCGAGATACTTCCGCGGGTCGAACTCCGCCGGCTTCTCGGCCATCACCTTCCGGACCATGGCGGTCACGGCCAGCCGGCCGTCGGAGTCGATGTTCACCTTGCAGACCGCGCTCCGGGCCGCCCTGCGGAGCTGCTCCTCGGGGATGCCCACGGCGTCCTTCAGCTTCCCGCCGTTCGCATTGATGATGTTCACGTACTCGGGGATGACCGACGACGCGCCATGCAGCACGATGGGGAACCCGGGGATGCGCTTCTCGATCTCCTCCAGGATGTCGAACCGGAGCGGCGGCGGCACGAGCACCCCGCGCGCGTCGCGGGTGCACTGCTCGGGCTTGAACTTCATGGCGCCGTGGGAGGTGCCGATCGAGATGGCCAGGGAGTCCACGCCGGTCTTCTTGACGAAGTCCTCGACCTCCTCGGGCTTGGTATAGGTCGACTTCTCGGCCGAGACGTCGTCCTCGATGCCGGCCAGCACGCCGAGCTCGCCCTCGACGGTGACGCCGAACTTATGGGCATACTGCACCACCTTCTTCGTGAGCTTCACGTTGTCGTCGTAGGAGTGGTGGGAGCCGTCGATCATGACGGACGAGAAGCCGTTGTCGATGCAGGACTTGCAGAGCTCGAAGGTGTCGCCGTGGTCCAGGTGCAGGGCGAACTTGACCGGCGACCTGGCGTCCCTGATCATGGCCACCGCGCCCATGGCCAGGAACCGGAGCAGGGTCTGGTTCGCGTACTTTCGCGCGCCGCTCGAGACCTGCAGGATGAAGGGCGATCTGGACTCCACGCAGCCCATCACGATGGCCTGGAGCTGCTCCATGTTGTTGAAGTTGTACGCCGGGATGGCGTACTTGCCCGCCATGGCCTTCTTGAACATGGCGCGGGTGTTCACCAGGCCGATCTCCTTGTACGCAACCTTCTTCATATCGCTCCTCCTGAAACGGCAGGGCCGGATTTTATTCTGAAAAAACCGGGCGTTGCGCGGCCCGGGGGAGGCGCTGAACAGGCCAACCTTATCATATGTCCTCACATCTGTCAATAAGCGCCGGGAAGGGTGACAGGGAATGACCGGAGAATAGCTGAGAAGAGACCGGGCCGATCGCCGCCATCCTTCATCCGTCCCCCCGGGACGGGCTCAGGGCTTTCAGGTGATGCAGGCGGTGGCGCCGGGAACGAATCCCTTCTCGGCGAAGATGTCCCGGGAGGGTTTGCGGTAGTAGGGGCAGCGGTCCTCGCGGCAGCCGTGGGGATGCCGGTCCTGGTGGCCGCAGACCGGCGCGGCCTCCTGCACCGGCAGGGTGATGCCGAGCGTCCCGCTGAAGACCTCCGCGGCCGCCGGGATGGCTGCGCGCAGAAAGGCCTTGCAGCAGCTCGGCCCGGTCAGCTCCGTGAGGGCCCGGGAGACGCGGGTCACGGCGTCCATCACGATGCGCTGCTCCCGGTCGGACCCGCAGCGCGCGCCGAGAAAGACCGAGAAGACCGCGCCCACGGCCGGCGCGATGCCGCAGACGCCGGTGAGGCCGCAGTAGCCGCCATGGGCCTGCCGCCCGGTCCGGCTGAAGACCTCCCGGACCTCCTTCTCCGTGATCCTGCCGTAGGGCGAGTTCCGGAGCGCCGCCAGCAGAGCGGCGGCGGCGATATAGGCATGGTCGCAGGAGAGCATGGGGAGCGCGGGATGGGCCATCATGCGCTCGGCGACGGCGAGCGGGTCCTGCGCGGTCTCGGACAGGGCGAG
>CAZTXN010000214.1:0-3729 GCA_964617655.1 uncultured Nitrospiraceae bacterium
ATGCTGTGGATGCCCGAGGTCATCACGAAGCGGCGAAGGATTCTATTATACATGAAGGGCGCCTTGAGGTTCTTGAGCCGTATGTTCGAGCGCAGCCGGCGCGTCTTGCGGGCATACCGCTTCTGGAAGCCCTCGATACCCGGCATCAGCGCGTCGGCAAGGGCGAGGGCGCTCCGGAAGCCGTAGCTGATGCCCTCGGCCGAACTGGGGCTGATCCAACCGGCTGCCTCGCCGATGAGCGCGACCCTTCCCCGTCCTGTCATGACCTGGGACGTCTTGACCGGCCGCATGAGCAGGGAGCCG
This sequence comes from uncultured Nitrospiraceae bacterium, assembly GCA_964617655.1. Lineage (GTDB taxonomy): Bacteria > Nitrospirota > UBA9217 > UBA9217 > UBA9217 > JAKAHZ01. The sequence goes on from CAZTXN010000214.1 coordinate 304, forward strand.
TTCTTTTCGATGGAGTGGGTCAGGTCGAAGCCGTAGTCCCGGAGCTTTGACTTGAGCAGCTCGAAGTTCGCCGTGGCGGTCTCGCCTGTCCTGAGGGCCGAGCCGACGATCATCTTGTCGTCCTTGGGGATGAGCCAGGAATAGAAATCAGTGACCTCGGGGTCGAAGAGCGCCGTGAAATAGGGGAGCGGCCGCTCCGACCGGAACCACTCCTGGATCGCCACATACTGCCGGGGAGCGGGCATCTGGGGAAATGCCTGCTTGCGCACGAGCGAGAAGGCGCCGTCAGCCCCGATCAGGAGGGAAGTGTATTCCTCGTGAATGCCGCCGTCCTGGGAGAGGTGGACCCGGAGCCCCTCCTCGTCCTCGGCATAGCCCCGGAAGAAGCAGGTTTGCCTCAGTTCCACGTCAGGCGGGAGCAGGGAGGCGAGCCATTGGTCGAACCTGCCGCGGTCGATGTTCAGATAGGAGCGCTGGTAATACCGTTCAATGCGGTTCAGAAGGTCGATGGTGCGCACGGCAAAGAGCTGCGGGCCGGTGAGTATCTCGCGGGGGAGGCCCAACTCCATTCTCGCGAGCATGCGTTGAGCGTCGGGGGCGAGCAGGCCACCGCAGCATTTTGCCGACGGCGCCTTCCCGTTCTCCGGAAGGACCATGCCCTTGTCCACGAGCAGAACGCGGTAGCGCTTTCCGATCAGCCGCGCCAGCGTTGAGCCCGCGGGCCCGGCGCCGATGATGATGACGTCGTACATGAATGGGTTCCCATCTGAACAGGCCGCCCGGCAAAGGTGCTGCAGAACGCACAGAGTGCGCCCGGTCCTCTTTGCGAACGTCGTGATGAACGCGCCTGGACTGTTTGCCATTGTAGCCGAATCAGCAGTCCGGTCAAGCAATTTTTCGCCGGCCTGCGCGATGAAATAAAAACGCCCCTGACAGGCAGGGGCGTTGAGGTGAGTCGGTCCTTCCTGCTTATTGGACCCGGATCGCCAGTGTTGCCGTCGAGTCTCCTTTCGCGGCAGGGAACCGCCACTTCATCATGGCTTTGACGGCGCACTGTTCAGCGCTCCCCGTCGCGGGCGTCACGGACACCGGGGTGACGCTCTTGACCCGGCCGCTGCTGTCGATGACGAGCCGCAGGACGAACCGGCCCTGCTGACCGCTGCTTGAGGCGCACTTCAGCATTTCCCCGAGATGCTGCTCCACGAAGCTGCGGACCTCCTTCTCGGTGAGCGAACCGCTGACCCGGACCTCGTCGATCACGATCCCCGCCTTCTCTTTCTTGTAAGGCGCCCGATCCTCCGCGGGCTTCATGGCCTCTTCGGTCTGAGCAAACATCTTCGGTTCCGCTGCGGGGACGGGCGCGGCAGCATAGCGATGCATCCTGCCTGCCACGGCATAGTCCGAGACGCCTTCAGGCAGAGGCAGGGGCTGGTGCACCGTCGTCGAACTGCCGCTCTTGTTCCGCACCTCGCTGTCCACGGCAACGAAGGACGTGTAGGCGGTCAGCAGGCTGTACGTGAGCCCCAGCTCGGTCACCTCGCGGATTCTGCCGTCATCGGGACGAAGGGCATTGTAATCGGCCAGCAGGCTGATGCGGTGGCGCGCCCAGAGATAGCGCAGCGCCGTATTGGACCGGGACGGTACTGCCGAGGCAACGTCGATCCGCTCGCGGTAGGGACCGTCGCCCGAGAGGCCGCTCACGGTGATGACGCCGCGGGGTTTGCCCCGCCACTTGCCGAAGACGATCACGGGCCGCTCAGCCAGCACGTCGGGGATCGCTGCGGGCTCCACATCGTACACATCAAAGCCGTTGAATCCGGCCCTGATGCCGGTAAGCACGGGCGACTGGATCAGCGCGCGGAAGGTCTCGGCCTTTGCCGCCGCCTCTTCCGGCTTCGTGATCACCAGGGGCTCGCCCATGCCGACGCGCGCCATGCCTTCGAGAAGGTGCCGGTTCACGCTGCTGCCGATGCCGAAGGTGAAGAAATTCGCGTCTCCCAGCTTCGTACGTATAAGGTCAAAGGCCTCTTCCTCGACGGTCACATAGCCGTCCGTGGCGATCACCACGCTGCGGCTGAAGCCCTCGGCCCGGGGAAGGGCCAGCGCCCGCTTGAGCGCGGGCAGCAGCTCGGTGCCGCCTCCGCCGCGCTGTTTCTCGATGACCTGGATCGCCCGGGCGATGTTCTGCGCCGTGGCCGGAAGCGACTGCTCGGACATGATGGAAGAGCTCCCGGCAAAGAGCAGGACGTTGAAGCGGTCCGTAGGCCGGAGATTGCCGATCAGGTCCTTCAGCAGCTTCTTGGATATTTCGAGCGGGAAGCCGTGCATGGAGCCCGAGATATCAACGATGAACACATACTCGCGTGCCGGGATCATCTCGGGCCTCACGCGCCTGGGCGGCTGGACCATGAGCAGGAAGAAGTTCTCCCGCTCGCCCTCGAAGAGCAGCAGGCCCGTTTCGACGGCTTTGCCCGCGAGACGGTATTTCAGGATATAGTCACGGTTGCCGCCCTTCTGCTCGGACCGGTCGAGCAGGACCGAAGCGCTCGTGGGGCCGGTGTAGCGCACGTCGATCTTGTGGGACGATGAGGTGAGCTTCTGGATCGGGAGGCCGGCGGCGATGTTCACAGAGATGTCAAAGCCGTAGGTAGGCGCCTCGCCCTGGCGCAGGTAGGGGTTCTGCACCCACTGCTCCGATGCGGGAGCCCTGTCCGCTGCCTGGTTCGAGTAGCGGGGTCCCACCACCGTGGGATAGACGAACTCGTACTCCCCTTCCGTGGGCACGAGCAGCTCCGTGTATTTGAGCTCCACCCGGATCTCGTCGCCGGGCATGATGTTCGCCACGTTCATCTGGAACACGTTCGGCCGGTGCTGTTCGAGGAGCGAAGCGCTCTTGCCCTGCTGCTTCGCCTGCTCGTACTCCTGCCGGGCCTCGTCCTTCTTCCGGATCTTCGCGACAATGGTCCGCTCACCGATGGTCATCTTCATGCCGTAGACCGCCGCGCGCGTCGAAGCGGGAAAGACATAGACGGCCTCGAGGGGCCGCTGCCCGTCGTTCTTGTAGACCTGCGTCACCGTCACATCGGCGATCACGCCGGCAATGTTCACCGACGCCTGCGTGGACCGGAGCGGCAGCCGGTCTACCTCCGGCTCGTCGCTCTTCACGAAGAAGTAGGGGGAGAGGGTCCGGTCAACGGAGTCCTCCTGCCCGGCGCCGGCGAACGAGCCGGCCCAGGCCGCTGCGAAGATGGCCACTGCGATCAATGCTTTCATCAACGTCTTCATGGTACCCTCCTTGGATTGTCCTTTTGTCCTGGTCTGTCTGCGGCCGCGAACGGCCTTTGGAGCGCTCTTGGGTTATTGGACAAGGGAGGTTCCGGAAAAGTTCCCGGGAATATCGATTAACGGTGCAATGTAGATACGGGG
>CAZTXN010000215.1:0-3626 GCA_964617655.1 uncultured Nitrospiraceae bacterium
TGGGGCCAGGGGCGGGAGGCGGAGCTTTCGGCGGGGAACATGAAGCAGGAGGGGACGTTATACTTTCTTCTGCGAAAGAAATAGCTCTTGCCCACTCGATGATTGAGCCTGCCTGTCCGTCGATGTTCACTCTTGTTCCTTCAACGTCGATCCGTCCGACCGCAATACCCAAAAAGGAACGACGCTAGAACACCAATTGTTGTAATCCTGTTGATAATCCGAAAGAATCCATTTCGAGTGTCTTGACGAACGGGTGCAGCAGGAGTATGCTTTTCTTGGTCGCTTGGTCGAAGTCCGCAGGTTTCTCCGGTCCCTTCGTCTTCTTCGCCGCGGACGGGAATGGACGCCATGATATGTCCCCGCTCTTTCATATCTCTGACAAGATCGAATGAAAGGTCCAAGCCGGAATACAGCGTCTGTCCTGGACAGAACTGGAGGAGGTAACCCATGGATAAGATTTTGAGGATCGATGTGGGAGCAGAAGACGGCCCGAAGGCGATGACCACGCCGGTGGGAGACTACGCGGGCTTCGGCGGACGGGCGCTGACCTCGGCGATCGTATCGAAGGAGGTCCCGCCGCTCTGCCATCCGCTGGGCGCGGAGAACAAGCTGGTGATCGCTCCCGGCATACTGAGCGGGACTGCCGCCGCGCAGTCGGGACGGATATCCGTGGGCGGCAAAAGCCCGCTCACCGGCGGCATCAAGGAAGCGAACTCCGGCGGGCAGGCTTCCCAGGTCCTGGCCAAGCTCGGTTTCGCGGCGATCGTGCTGGAAGGGAAGCCGAAGGGCGACGACCTGTACAAGGTTTTCATCAACAAGGACGGCGTCAAGATCGCGAAGGACAACAGCCTCAAGATGCTGCCCAATTACGATCTTGTCGAGAAGATGAAAAAGGAGTACGGCGACAAGATCTGCTGCATCTCCATCGGCCCGGCAGGCGAGATGAAGCTGGGAGCGTCAACGGTCGCGTTCACCGACATGGAACTCCGGCCGACCCGCCACGCGGGCCGCGGCGGCCTGGGCGCGGTCATGGGCGCGAAGAACATCAAGGTCATCGTGCTCGATGCCACGGGCATGCCGGTACGGGCGCCGAAGGACCCGCAGAAGTTCCAGGATGCGAACAAACGGTTCGTGGACGGCCTGAAGAAGCACCCGGTCACCGGCCAGGGCCTTCCGGCTTACGGCACCAATGTGCTGACGAACATCCTGAACGAGGTAGGCGGCTATCCCACGTACAACTTCCGGCAGGGGCGCTTCGACGGCGCCGCCAGGATCAGCGGCGAGACCCAGGCGGAGTTGGAGAAGAAGCGCGGGGCGAACCCGACGCACGGCTGCCACCGGGGCTGCGTCATCCAGTGCTCGGGAACCTTCAATGACAAGGACGGCCATTACCTTACCAAGCAGCCCGAGTACGAGACCATCTGGGCACACGGCGGAAACTGCGGCATCAGCGACCTGGACAAGATCGCCCAGATGGACTTCCTGGATGACAACTACGGCATTGACACGATCGAGATGGGCGCGACGATCGCCGTGGCCATGGAAGCGGGTCTGGCGCCGTTCGGCGACGCCGACGCGGCCATCAAGTTCATCCACGAGGTCGGCAAGGGCACGCACCTCGGCAGGATCCTCGGCAGCGGCGCTGCGGTCACCGGCAGGGCCTTCGGCGTGGAGCGCGTGCCGGTGGTGAAGGGGCAGGCCATGCCGGCCTATGACCCACGAGCGGTCCAGGGCATCGGCGTCACGTACGCGACGAGCCCCATGGGCGCGGACCATACGGCCGGATACGCTGTCGCCACGAACGTCCTGAAGGTGGGCGGCCACGTGGACGCGCTCAAGCCCGAGGGGCAGATCGAGCTTTCGCGGAACCTCCAGATCGCGACAGCGGCGATCGACTCGACCGGCATGTGCCTCTTCATCGCCTTCGCGGTGCTCGACCAGGCCGACACGTTCCAGGCGCTGCTTGACATGATCAGCGCGTTCTACGGCATCAACATGACCGGAGACGGGGTCACGGACCTCGGCAAGAAGGTGCTGAAGATGGAGCGGGACTTCAACAAGGCCGCCGGGTTCACGCCGCAGCACGACCGGCTGCCGAGCTACTTCAAGAGCGAGAAGTTCGCGCCGCACAATGTGACCTTCGCGGTCAAGGACGAGGACCTGGACAAGGTCTTCAACTGGTAGCAGCCGGAGAAGAGATGATGCCGGGGAGAGGCGCATGCCTCTCCCTTTTTTATGTGCGCCCGGCAGGGCAAAGGCAATATGGCAATCGGACACGGATACGATCCCCGGTCACTTCATTCGGGGACGGGTCCTGATGAACGCTGATCATGGCAGGAGACTTCCCTGCATGGACGTCCTTGACGCCGGAATTTTTTGAGAGAAGCTATGACTTGCACTGACAACTTCATGGTCCTTTCATGGGTCTCTTCGGCGCGTGTGAATGGGCTTTGCTCGATGGTAAAACATCTATGAAAGGCATTGATCCGGAACTGTCCGGGCCATACCCGCGTCTTGCGGTCACGGTCGACCAGACACTCCTGCCGCGGTTCCTCCTGCTCCTCCAGGAGGGAGCGCAGCTCCCCTGCCGCGTCGGCTGCAGTGTCGATGTCTTCCTGCATGAGGAACTCGGCGCGACGCAGGAGACCATCGAGCGGATACAGTCCGTCATGCTCGACGGCAAACCGGTCGACGACATCAAGACCGCCATCGTGCATGACGGCTCGACGCTTGCGCTGTCCTCGGCCATGCCGGGTCTCGTAGGCGCCGCGCTCAGAAGGGGCGGGGCCTATTCGTCATTCCGCGGAGCGATCACCTATCATGAGAGCGGCACCGCTTGCGAGCGCGGCGAAGGACGGGTCGGGCTCAAGATATTCAACCTCCTGATGGCGGAGATGGGACCCGGTCTCCTGCGCAGGGGCGTGCTCGTGAGGACCGCGGACCTGATACGGTTCCTGGCCGGGCACCGGCCAGAACTTCGGTCGCGATGCCGCTTCACGCTGGACGGCAAGGCGGTCAGGCCGGCAGCCCTGCCGAATGCGCTCCGGAGGATCCCTGCGGACAGGGTCATGCTCTCGCTATCTTCGGGGTCCGGAAGCTGACGGAGAGAATATCATCCTCCGGCGATGGGGGGGAAGAGGGCAAGGTCGTCGCCGTCCTTCAGGACCTGGTCGGCGTTCCGGTGCTCCCCGTTCACGATCATGAGCAGCCGGATGGTCCGGGGGATCCTGAGGATATCCACGACAGCGTCGATCGTGGTTCCCTCCGGCAGTTCCCGGCCCTGCTCGTCAGGACCGAAGGTCCTGAGCGACGCGAACAGTTTGATCTTCACCTGCATACCGCTATTATACCAGACGTCCCGTCCCTGTTCCCGCACTCCCCGAACCCGGACAAGCCGGAACTATGAAGACACAAACAAGAAGCTGTCTCTCGCAAGCCGTAAAGACGCGAAGAAAAGCTTCCAACAATAAGACTGCATATGCCGTGTCTTTCTTCGCGACTTGGCGTCTTTGCGCGATAATGTATCCTGAAAAAAGCATTTGGACGCGGATAAAATCTGATACCATCTGACAAGGTCGGGAGAAACCTGCGGTCAATACCTGAAAAAGAACTCACCTGCAAGGTGA
>CAZTXN010000216.1:0-3589 GCA_964617655.1 uncultured Nitrospiraceae bacterium
CGCAGCGCAACCGGGGCGCTCTTTACGCAGGTGCAGGCCCGTAAGGGGTCACCTAGGAGCGGAAGCCGTTGGAGGGGAGCAGGAAGCGGAACCGACCGCGCAGATGACCTCCCTTCCCGGACGAGACACTGACACTTCATCGGAGTGTTTCTGATCGCCCGGCAGTGAAAGGTTCCTGCGTGACCTCCTGCTGGGTCTCGCCGGTCGGCGCGAGCCCGGCCCGCAAGCCACGACATCTGACCGATATTTGTGCTCGGGTCGAACAATAAATAGCAGAAAAGTAGCAAAATACCCTTAAAATACCCCGCATTACAACCTCGCTTCAGAAGTTTCCTCTTGCTGCAACTATCTACTTATGCTATGTTTTCTCCACTCGGCCATGGCGCGAAGAGCACTATCCGAAGCCCCGCCAGACGAGGAGGAGGGAGCGGTCCATGGACAGAAGAGCCAGGAAATCACTTGGAGCAGCAGTCTTAATCTCGGTTGCGGTCCTGCTCGGTTGCGGTTCGGAAGGGCCGGGGGCAGCGCAAGATCCGCCGCCGGGCGGGCAGGGAAGGATCTTCCAGGCCGTGCAGTCAGGTCCCTCCGGGACAGGGAACCTTGAAACCTGGATCATGCGGAGCTTCCCGGACGTGAACCTGCTGGATGCCGCGTACGGGACCGTTGGCGGCAATCCCGCGTATGTTGCCGTTGGCACCACCAGCATCATCGGCGGAACGCGGATACTGACATCACCGGACGCGGCCACCTGGAAGCTCTGGAAGCCTCAGAGCGACAATGGCGCACTGTACGGGGTCGCCGTGGGGAACAACGTGGCCGTTGCAGCGGGATCGAACACCACTTCCGCGACCCTGTACTACTCGGCTGACCTGGTATCCTGGACCACCGTCTCCCTGCCGAACAACCCGGCGACCGGGAATCCGCTCCTCTATATTACCTCCATTGCTTTTGGCGGCGGCGCCTTTGTCGCGATCGCCGACGGCAGTATCGTCCTCCGCTCCACCAACGGACTGTCGTGGGCGGCAGCAGATCCGTCATTCCCGGCGATGCTGAATGGCGTCTATTACGTGAACAACCGCTTCATGGGCCTCGGGGGAAGCTATGTCGTGACCTCTCCGACCGGGACCGGCTGGACGAGCTCGGCAGTACCCTATTCAGGCTTCGGCATCAATCCGGACCTCTACGCCGTGGCATACAACGGCAGCAGGTATGTTGCGGTCGGCCAAGGAAGTAACAACTACGTCGCCGCCTATACCACGTCCGTGAACGGCACCGCCTGGAGCACGATCAATTCATCGACCACGCTCACCGCGGACCCGGTCCTGTATCGCCTCTCGAACATCGAGTTCCTGAACGGCCTGTTCGTGGCATCCGCGGCCGGCGCGGGCAGCCCGGGAAGGTACTATACATCGCCGACCGGTTCGTCCTGGACATTGCGGAGCTACCCCTATGATGAGACGCCGCAGCGGCTCAAATTGCTGAACAACAGGCTCTATACGCTGGGATATGGCATGCTGTCGAGCTCGACCGGAACCACGTGGGACCCGGTCCTGCCGGGAACAACGGAGGGTTTTGCCCGTAGCCTTGCGAGGGTCCAGTTCCTGGGCGGACAGTTCGTCGCCGTCGGCAAGGTCGGCGCCGTCATGACGTCGCCGGACGGTACATTCTGGGCGGCGCGCGATTCGAAGACGCCGTACGCGCTCAATGCGGTCGCGCTGGGGAACGGCCTCTACGCGGCGGTCGGCGAGGCGATCGTCACCTCGCCGGACGGCGCGACCTGGACGGAGCGACAAACCTACCTGCCGCCCACGTATCTCTACGGTGTCGCCTACGGCAACGGCGTCTATGTCGGCGTGGGCAAGAACGGCCAGTACGGCGCGGTGATGAGGTCCCTGAACGGCGTCGACTGGACCGCGGTGAACACCGGCGCCGGTCTGCCGCCCCTCTATGATGTCGCCTTCAACAACGGCCGATTCACCGCCGCCGGGAGCGACGCTTCGGTCTTCGTCTCGACCGACGGCGCGGATTGGACGGCGCGGGATGCCTGCGGCAGCTTCTCGTACAACTGCAATGACCTGTTCGCCATCGCTTTCGGGAACGGGGTGCAGGTCGCCGTCGGCGAGAACGATACGGTGTACACCTCGAGCGGCACCGTCAACTGGACCAGGCGCATGACGGCGGCGAACGGCTACTGGCTCCGCGGCGTCGCGTTCGGGAACAATACCTTCTATGCCGCCGCCTACCGCTCGGGCGGCAGCCTGTCGCGGGTCTATTCGTCGGCGGACGGAAGGACCTGGTCCGCGAACGATACCGGCTCCTCCTACTGGCTCTATGGCGTGGCGTACGAAAACAACGCGGTGGTCGCCGTGGGAGAGGGGGGCATCATCCTCCAGTCGCCGTCCGTCGCCCCCGTCACGGCGCCCGCGCCGGAACCGGAGATCGTCTTGGACAAGACCTACATGAGCTTCGGGAGCGTAAACCGAGGCAGTTCGTCCGCTCCCGAGACGGTGACCATTACCAACCTCTGGAACGGCGCCCTCACATCCTCCCTGACCTTCACGGGCGCGAATCCCGCGGACTTCAGCGTCACGGGCGGCAGCTGCGCCGTGCCGGTGAGCGTGGCGCCGGACGCCAGCTGCACCCTGGAGCTTACGTTCACGCCGAAGGGGCCGTCCAGCCGGTCGGCCATACTGCGGCTCTCCACGAACGATCCTGCATCGCCGACCGTGGACATCTCCCTGAACGGTACGAGCATTCAGCCCCGCATCAGCGTGACTCCGGGCAGCCTGAGCTTTGGCAATGTAACGGTAGGAAGCCCGTCCTCACGCGGCCTGGCCGTCCTGAACACGGGGAGCGTCGCGTTGAACGTCACGGGACTGAACATGGGCGGGACGAACGCATCCGACTTCAGCGTGAGCGGTTCCTGCGGCGCCATCAGCGCTCTCGGGAGCTGTGGCTTGACGATCACTTTCACCCCGGCGGCTGCAGGCGCCCGGTCCGCGACACTCGCGATCTCGTCGAACGACCCTGATACTCCTTCGCTCTCGGTCGGGCTGAGCGGCACCGGCGTCACATCGGACAGCGGGGGTTCCGGAGACGGAGGAGGCTCGGGCGGAGGCGGCGGTGACGGAGGAGGTGGAGGAGGAGGCTGCTTCATCGCAACGGCGGCATACGGCTCCTCTCTGGATCCCCAGGTCAAGGTGCTGCGCGATTTCCGGGACACCCATCTCCTGACCAATGCTCCCGGACGGGCATTTGTTGCGCTGTACTACCGGAATTCGCCGCCGGTTGCGGATCTCATCAGGCGGAATGAGACGCTGCGGATGATGACCCGCTGGCTTCTGACCCCAATCGTCCAGGCAGTGAAGGAACCTGCAATTCTTCCGCTGCTGGTCCTTCCGCCGGGCCTGATCATCCTGCTGCGGTTCCGGGTGACGGCGCCGAGGAGGTTTGGCAGGAGGTGATGCTTCCTCCTCCTGCTGCTGCGCAGTTCACTTGCCCCTTCTCGCACAAAGCGGGAAGGGGCTTCGTATGTCTGCCGAACGGAAATGTCCGGACAGCTCAGAACGGTTCCGTGGTAGTATGTCCC
>CAZTXN010000217.1:0-3431 GCA_964617655.1 uncultured Nitrospiraceae bacterium
TAGTATCATGCTCGTCTCTTCTGTCCTTGGCGCAGCCGCCTGTGGCCGGTGTGCTCCTGTTCCGGCCTGTCCGGGTTAGGGTTTTCTGATGGATAGCATCGCGGCCACCATCCGGAGCAGTCTGGCGCGGTCCATGGCGCTTGCGGCACTTGCCGCTGCCGTGGCCTTCGCTCCGCTTGCGTCCGCAATAGGAAACCCGGCCGCTGCAGCGCTTGCCGCAGCCGTGGTCTCCGCAGGCGCCCTCTGGGGCCTCCGGACGGGCTCGCTCGCCGGGCTTGCGTCCGTCTTCCTTCTCCTGCTCCGGTCTCAGACCAACGGCAGCAGCACGGACGTCCTGTCCCTCCCGCACCTCACGGTCCCGGGCCTGGCCCTGCTCGGCGCCGGCGCTGCGGCAGGGTACCTCTTCGAGCGCCACCGGGAGCTCGAGAACGAGCTGGAGCACCGGGAACGGCTGCATGCCGAGGTGCGCGATTCGGAGCGGGCCTACCGGCAGCTTGCCGAGGGGTCCCGGGACTTCTTCTTCCGCCTTGCCCGCGACGGCTCGTTCACCTTCCTGAGCAACGTCTTCGAGCGCATGACCGGCTGGACCGCCGGCGAGATGCTGGGAAAGAGCCTGACCGAGCTGGTCCATCCCGAGGACGTTCCCGCGGCCCTGAAGCAGGTCGACGCCATCATGCTCGACCGCAGGACGCCGCCGCCTGCCGAGCTGCGGCTCCGGTCGCGGGGCGGCGTCTATCTCACCTGCGAGCTCTCCTGCGTTCCCTACCTTCGGGACGAACGGCTCGAAGGGGTCTTCGGGTCGGCCCGCGACGTGACCGAAAGGACCTGGGCCGCCGAGCAGCTCCAGCACCTCGCCTATTACGACCCCCTGACCGGCCTGCCGAACCGGGAGCTCTTCCTGGACCGGCTGCGCCAGTCCCTGGTCCAGACCATCCGCAACCGCGGCATGCTCGCCGTGATCCTGCTGGACATCGACCGGTTCAAAGCGGTGAACAACACCCTGGGCCACCGGACCGGGGACCTGCTCCTGATGGCCGTGGCGAACCGGCTCTCCCGCGCCCTCCGGGAGTCGGACACCGTGGCGCGCCATGGCGGGGACGAGTTCATCATCGCCGTGCCCGGCATCCGGAGCGCCTCGGACGCCGTGCTCGTGGCGCGCAAGGTGGCGGACATCCTGACCGCTCCCTTCGCCGTGGGCGGCCAGGACCTCTTCGTCACGGCCAGCATCGGCGTGAGCCTGGCGCCGGCGGACGGCACGGACGCGGACACGCTCATCCGGCATGCGGACGTGGCCATGTATCAGGCCAAGGGGCAGGGCCGGAACAGCGTCCACTTCTACGCCCATACCATGCATGCCGAGGCGCTCCGGAAGCTGGTGCTCGAGAACCATCTCCGCAGGGCCGTGGAGCGGGGCGAGATGATGCTGCACTACCAGCCCCTGGTGGACCTTTCCTCCGGCGCGGTGACGGGCGCCGAGGCGCTCGTGCGCTGGCAGCACCCGGTCATGGGCCTGCTCTACCCCCGGGAGTTCATCCCCCTTGCCGAGGAGACCGGCCTGATCGTCCCGCTCGGCGAGTGGCTGCTGCAGCAGGCCTGCAAGCAGGCCCGGTCCTGGCAGTCGTCCGGCTGGCCGGCGCTCAGGATGTCGCTCAACCTCTCGATGCGCCAGTTCCTGCAGGACGACCTGCCGGCCCGGGTGCGCCAGGCGCTGGAGCAGAGCGGCATGGACCCCGCGTCCCTCGACCTGGAGCTGACCGAGAGCATGCTCATGCCTGACGGCGAACGGCCCCTGACGGCCATCCGGGAGCTCAAGGCCCTCGGCGTGCGGCTCACCATCGACGACTTCGGGACCGGCTACTCCTCCCTGAGCTGTCTCAAGGACCTGCCCTTCAGCACGCTGAAGCTCGACCGCTCCTTCGTGAACTCCATCTCCGCGGACCGCGGGAACCAGGCGGTCTCGAAGGCCATCGTCGCCCTGGCGCACAACCTGAACATGCGGGTGATCGGCGAGGGCGTCGAGACGCCGGACCAGCTTGAGTACCTCCGCGGCCTCAAGTGCGACGAGGTGCAGGGCTATCTTTTCAGCAGACCGGTTCCGCCGAACGAGATGACCCGGTTCATGGTGGACACGGCTGCTTAGAACCTGTCTTAAAATTGAGTATTTGCCTTTTCAGGTTTTATCCGCATTTTCCGTGTCCCCATTGCCGTTTTTAGGTTAATCAGCGGCATGGGCGGTCGCAATGGCATCTGATCTGCTTGAAATGGAGAGAAGGATGGGACGGGTTTTCTTTGAGAAGTGCGAAGTTCCTTCGCGCGAGGTCCTGCACCGGCCCGGGGAGGGCGTCAAAGCCGGCCCAGAAATCCGGAGAAGCGTGGTGTTTCAAAGGTCCCGGCTCTCCCCGCGTTCTTGCGCTTCCACTGCCTTTGCGGCCGGCGCATCCAGCCTGCCGGCCTCGACGTCGGCCCCGATCCGGCGGTCCCATGCTGCTGCATCATATTTCACGAACCAGCTCCGAAAGGAGGCCGGCTCATCCCGGGAAAGGTCCTGGACCTCCTTTTCCAGCGCTTTCACCTTGCTGCCCATGACATCATCCTCTAATGAAGTGATTCTGCCACAGGTGAATGCTGCGCTATCGCGTCAGCAATAGACTGATCTTCTGCAGCACTTCAGATAGTATCCTTGGGGGCAAGGAACCGATTAATTCCGCGTTTCTTGTGCGCCAGTCCAAACTCTTCACTTGGTCGGAAAGAATGGCTCCGGTTACAGACAGGTCGGGCGGAATGACAACTTCAAAAGGGTATCCTTTGATTTGGTTGGTAATAGGGCATAGGAGAGCGAGTCCAACCTTTTCATTGTACGGCTGCGGCGATAGCACGACAGCGGGTCTTCGGCCGGCTTGCTCGCGCCCGGCTTGAGGATGTAAAGTAATCCAAATTACATCACCCCGCTTGGGGACATACAATCTGGGATCTACCATGCTTCATTCCCAACAGCGGGACCGCTGTCAACCTCGTGATGAATATTCTTTTCGGTTATCTGCGCCAATAGTTTTTTTAGCGTCACACTCGGTTTTTCAATCGGCACGATGACAAGCTTCCCGTTGGCCAGGGAAACCTCAACAGAAGAATCGTTCAGTAAACCGACTTCGTTCGCAAATGATTTCGGAATGCGCAACGCAAGACTATTGCCCCATTTCTGAACACGTGTTTTCATTCTGACCCTCCTTCAATGTATCTACATTGAAGATACACCGGCAAACCAGGACCGTCAAGTCATTTTATAAGCTCTGAAACCCCTCTCTGTCTCCGGTGACCTTTTCCACCATTCTCCCTTGCCGCCTACCCGTACTCCGCATGCTCCTCGCCGTAGACCTTGTGGATGATCTCCCAGGCCGTCTCTTCAATGGACTTGTTCGTCGTGTCCACGACCT
>CAZTXN010000218.1:0-3396 GCA_964617655.1 uncultured Nitrospiraceae bacterium
TTTTCTTGAAAGGCCGGGAGTATTATAGTAAGATGGCGAAACAAAACGGGAAAATACGATCGATCCGCAGATTGCATAGATCACACAGGATCGGATGCGCATCCGTTTCGCCTTCTGTCTCGGTGGCTCGGATTGCAGGAACTTCCGTGTGATCATGATGATCATCGCCGCCCGATAAGTTCTATGGAAATCCGCGGAATCTGCGTAATCTGCGGATGCCTGTTGCGTTTTTATTCATCATACAAGGAGACCTCAGAACATGAAGAGAACAGCCGGCCTTGCGCTCCTGCTCGTTGCGTTCCCGCTGCTCACCGCCATGGGCGGCAAGGGGAGCGGGTTCGAACGGGCGCCCCGGGTGGAGAAGAACTACGCGGTCACGGTGACCGACCTCTCGGGCATCGCGATCAGCGGCGAGAAGTTCAGCTGGGAGGGAAGGGTCCATTTCACCGGCAGCATGGGCATGGCGAGCGTCAATCTTCCCTTCGACCGCATCCGGGAGATCACCTTCGGCGAGAAGGCCGAGAAGAAGGTAAGGGCCGTGGTGAAGCTGAAGGACGGCGGCGAGACGCGGCTCGACATCGACGCGGACTCCCGGTGCTTCGGAGAGGCCCCCTTCGGGAGCTTCATGCTGACCGTGGACGAGATCAAGAGCGTATCCTTCAAGGCGCAGCAGTGAACGCCTGAACGGACCGTCTCCATCATCCAGGGGAGGCGGTTTTTTCGTTCCAGGAAAAGAGAAGAAAAGCATTTGGACACGGATACCATCTGATAAACACCGATAGAGACGGAAATAAGACATAATCGAGTTGCACGGATATCACCGATCAGCGCCTACCCGGCAGGGCTGCTGTGACCTATTGGTAATCTGTGTCTTCTGCGCAATCTGCGGATCCCGCCTTTTCTTGATTGCAGTGACCAACGTGAGCCAGCATACGACATCCTCCCGCCTTTCCGAGATCCGGGCCCTGCTCGCCGAGGAGGAGTCGTTCATCCGGCAGGGCCACTTCGCCGGGGCCGGCGGCGGCGAAGTGATGCAGCGCCGGACCGCGCTGATCGACCGGACCCTGCGCGATCTCCACGGCCTCCCTCCGCCGGACCGCAGACCCCCCACGCTCCTCGCCATCGGCGGGTACGGCAGGGGGGAACTGAACCCCCATTCCGATATCGACATCATGCTGCTCTGCCGCGACGAACGGCAGCGCGAGAGCAGCTCTCCGCTGCTCTATTCCTTCTGGGACGCCGGACTCGACATCGGGTACAGCGTCCGGACCGTTTCCGAATGCATCGATCTTGCCCGGGCGGACGGACGCATCCGCACGTCGCTCCTCGAATCCCGCCTGATCGCCGGAGACCCGGTTTTCTACCGCTCCTACCGCGGCCGGATGGACGCCGACGTGTTCCACCGGAAGGTCGACCGGTTCATCGCCGAGAAGATCGCCGAGCGGACGGCGGCGCGCCGGAAGTTCGGCGGCTCGCTCTACCTCCGCGAGCCGAACATCAAGGAGAGCAGCGGAGGCCTCCGGGATTTCCATCTTGCGCGGTGGATCGCCATGACCCGGTTCCGCGTCTCTTCCTTCGCAGACCTGGTCCCCTTGGGCGTGGTCAACGCCGGGGAGCTTGCCGTCTTCAACCGCGCGCGCAGCTTCCTCTGGCGGGTGCGAAACGAGCTCCATTACCGCGCGGGAAGGAAGAACGACCAGCTGACCTATGACCTGCAGGAGGCGGCGGCCAGGGACTTCCGGTTCCGGGACTCGCGGGACCTCCGGGCGGTGGAGCGCTTCATGAAGGCCTATTTTCTCCATGCGCGGACGGTGCAGCAGTTCTCCCGGCTGATCACCGACCGCTCCCTGGCGCGGCGCTCACGGCCCTGGTTCGGCCGTCCGCGGCCGGCAGGGTCCTTCACGGTCATGGGCAAGGTCCTGCTGCCCACGGCAGGGGAGTCCTGCCGGAACCGGCCGGAGAAGCTCTTCGAGGCCTTCGAGCTCTGCCGCAGCAGGCATCTGAAGCTCTCGGACGGTCTCACGCAGATCATCAGGGCGCAGCGGTTCGACGACCGGATGCGGCGCTCTCCCGAGGCAGCGCGGGTCTTCCTGGACCTGCTGGACCGTCCCGAAGGGCTCGCGGACCTGCTCTCCCGGATGCGGGACCTGCGGGTCCTGGGACGGTATCTTCCCGAGTTCCGGGCCATCCAGGGTCTGGCCCGGCATGACTATTATCACCTCTACACCGTGGACGAGCATGTCCTGCGGGCGATCAGGAACCTGGAGGAGCTCTGGGCGGGTCGCATGCCTGCACTGGCAACGCTGGCAGCGGCCTTTCGGAACCTTGAGAAGCGGTGGGTGCTGATGCTCGCACTCCTGCTCCATGACATCGGCAAGGCGTTCCCGCAGGACCATGCTTCACGGGGAGCCGGCCTGGCCGGCGCCGTGCTCGACCGGCTCGGCATCGGGTCCGAAGACCGCGATCGCGTACTCTTCCTTGTGGAGCAGCACCTGCTCATGGCGGAGCTGTCCCAGCGGCGGGAGCTGACCGACCGCGGGGTGATCCAGGAGCTCTGCAGAAAGGCCGGCGACCGGGATAACCTCGGCCTGCTCTATCTGCTGACCTTCGCGGACATGTCGGCGGTCGGTCCGACCACCTGGACGGCATGGAAGTTCACGCTGCTCCAGGACCTCTACCTGCGCTCCCTGGCCTTCCTCGAACGGCCGGAGGCGCGGGAGGAGGATGAACGGCTCCGGATCGAGGACGCGGAGGATCGGGTCCGTGAGGCAGCAGCGGAGAGGTTCCCGCCGGACGAGACCAATGCCTTCCTGGCGGCCATGCCTCCGAACTATCTTCTCAGCAGCCGTCCGGAACGCGTCCTGGAACACCTTGAGTGGGTCCGCCTGCTTCCCCGCGAGGAGGTGGTGATCCGGCACCGGGACCGGCCCGACCGGGGCTGCACCGAGCTGACGGTCTGCGCCTATGACGCCTACGGCATGTTCTTCCGGACCGCGGGTACGATCGCGTCCCAGGGGCTGAACATCGTCCGCGCCAAGATCTTTACCGCGCGGAACGGCGTCATGATCGATACCTTCGAGATCACCGGCGCGGACGGGGAGCGGGCGCCGCATGCCGAGGTCTGGGAGACCGTGAAGCAGGAGCTCCGGACCGTGCTGGTCGAAGGGAAGCGGCCCCCGGAGGCGCGCATCTCGGCGTTCGAGAGGCCGACGCCGGGAGCGGTCGCGCCGTCGGTCGTCTTTGACAATGCATCGTCCGCTGCGCTCACGATCATCGATATCACCTGCAGGGACCGCGTCGGGCTCCTCTACCGGATCGCCAAGACGCTCTATGACCTGAACCTGGACATCGCGTCAGCGAAGATCACGACCGAGGGAATCCGGGTCATGGACTCCT
>CAZTXN010000219.1:0-3375 GCA_964617655.1 uncultured Nitrospiraceae bacterium
GAAAAAGAGCTGCCGGAGACCGGCAGCTCTTGTGATCATCTTGGCGTCCCCTGCGGGATTTGAACCCGCGTTATCGCCGTGAAAGGGCGGTGTCCTGGGCCAGACTAGACGAAGGGGACCTCTTGCTTCAATCTCGAAATTCGAACGTCGAAATTCGAATTTGCCGTAAGGTTGGTGAGCCGGCTGGGGATCGAACCCAGGACACCCGCCTTAAAAGGGCGGTGCTCTACCAGCTGAGCTACCGGCCCGCATCACCGTTCCCGCAAGACGCGTATATTAACAAGGAAGCGCGGGCGCGTCAACACAAAAGCCTGAGAAGCCGAAGGGCGTCAGGCGACGGGCTTCGCTCTGCTATTTCTTCTTCCCCGCCGCCTTCCTGAAGGGCTGCTCGACGATGATGGTCTCGTCGCGCCGCGCGCCGGTCGAGATGATCGCGGGCTTCACCCCGCAGAGCCGGGAGAGCTTCTCGATATAGGCCCGGGCCCGCTTCGGGAGCTGCTCATACTTCCTGACGCCGATGGTGGTCTGCTTCCATCCCGGCATGGCGAGGTACTGCGGCGTCGCCTGCTCCAGGACCGTGAGATCCGCGGGCATCTCCTCATAGAGCCGGCCCTTGTGCTTGTACCCCACGCAGATATTGATCTCCTCCAGCGTGTCGAGCACATCGAGCTTCGTGAGCGCCATGCCGGTCATGCCGTTGACGCGCACCGCATGGCGCACGATGAGCGCGTCGAACCAGCCGCAGCGCCGCGCCCGGCCCGTGGTGGCGCCGTACTCCCTGCCGCGGTCGCGCAGCAGCCCGCCCAGGCCGTTGTCCTGCTCCGTGGGGAAGGGCCCGCTGCCCACCCGCGTGGTGTAGGCCTTCACGATGCCGAGCACCTCGGTGATGGTGTTCGGACCGATGCCGAGGCCCGTGCAGGCGCCGCCGGCCGTGGGGCTCGAGGAGGTCACGAAGGGATAGGTGCCGTGGTCCACGTCCAGGTGGGTCCCCTGGGCGCCCTCGGCCAGAACCCGCTTCCGCTTCCTGACGGCGTCGGCCAGCACGAGCGTGGTGTCGGCGATGTACCGCTTCAGCCGGCCGGCGTAGCCCTGGTACTCCTCGTAGACCGCGTCATGGTTCACGAGCGGAGCGTTGAAGAACCGCTCGAGCAGGAAGTTCGCCTCGCCCACGTTCACGGTGAGCTTCTCCCGGAACCGCGCGGGATCGAGCAGGTCGGCCATGCGGATGCCCTTGCGGCTGATCTTGTCGGCGTAGGCCGGGCCGATGCCCCGGCCGGTGGTGCCGATCTTCCGCTCGCCCTTCAGCTTCTCGCCGGCCACGTCCAGCGCCCGGTGGTAGGGCATGATGACATGGGCGTTCTCGCTGATCAGGAGGCTCTTCTCGAACCGGATGCCGCGCTTCGCCAGGCCGTCCATCTCCTGGAGCAGCGCGGCCGGGTCCACCACCACGCCGTTCCCGATGATGCACTGCTTCCCCTTGTGCAGGATGCCCGAGGGAATGAGGTGCAGGATGAACTCGTCCATCCCCACGACCACGGTGTGGCCGGCGTTGTGCCCGCCCTGGTAGCGCGCCACCATGTCGGCCCGCTCCGTCAGGAGGTCGATGATCTTTCCCTTGCCCTCGTCGCCCCACTGGGCGCCTACCACCACCAGCACCGGCATGGTTGCTCCTCGATTGACAGCGAAAGCAGCCGTTCCGCTGTACGATCGCACGTCAGGTATATGTGTTCCCGTCAGGCGGCAGGCGTCAGGCGAAGGGCCTTCCCCCGCCTAACCCCTTACCCCTTACCCCTCACGCCTTACGGCCTCTCATATCCTGATCTGCTTCACCGACAGCACGTTCGGCAGATTCCGGACCTGCTCCGTCACCTTCTCCGGCAGCGCGGTATCCACGCTCACCACGGACATGGCCAGGCCGCCCTGGGTCTCGCGGCCGAACTGCATGCGCGCGATGTTGATGCCGTTCTGGCCCAGCAGCGTCCCGATGCCGCCGATGACGCCCGGCTTGTCGTTGTTCATCAGCACCAGCATGTCCCCTGCCGGGACGGTCTCCATGGGGAAGTTGTCCACCAGGATGATGCGCGGCTCCTTCCTGCTGTTCAGCGTGCCGGCCACCGTGGTCTCCTTGCCGTCCGCCTTGATCCGGAGGGTGATGAGGCTGGTGTACTCCTTGGTGTCCTGGGACTGGGTGACCGTCACCTCGATGCCCCGGTCCTTGGCGATGAGCGGCGCGTTCACGTAGTTCACGTTCTCCTGCACCATGGGCGTCAGCAGCCCCTTGAGCGCCGCGAGGGTGACCGGCTCGAGCTTGAGGTTCGCCACCTCGCCGGTGTAGGCCACGGTCACGCGCGTCAGGCCGCCGTCGGCGATCTGGCCGGCGAAGAGGCCCATGCGCTCGGCCAGGTCGATGTAGGGGCTGAGGCTCGGGAGCTGGTCCGCCGGGACCGACGGCACGTTCACCGCGTTCCGGACCGTGCCAGCCACGAGGTAGTCCACGATCTGCTCCGCCACGGCCGTGGCCACGTTCTCCTGCGCCTCCCTGGTCGAGGCGCCGAGGTGCGGCGTGGCGATGAAGTTCTCGAGCGTCATGAGCGGATGGTTCTCCGGCGGCTCCTTCTCGAAGACGTCGAAGGCCGCGGCGGCCACTTTGCCGCTCCTGAGCGCCTCGAAGAGGTCCTGCTCGTTCACGATCCCGCCGCGGGCGCAGTTGATGATGCGCACGCCGTCCTTCATCCTGGCGATCGTTTCCTTGTTGATGAGGTTCGCGGTCTCCTTCGTCTTGGGCGTATGGAGCGTCAGGAAGTCGGAGCGCTGGTAGATGGTCTCCAGGTCCGCGAGCTCGATCCCCATGCTCCTGGCCTTGTCGGGCGAGATGAAGGGATCGTAGGCCAGGACCTTCATGCCCATGGCGACGCAGCGGGTCGCCACCACGCCGCCGATGGCGCCCAGGCCGATGACGCCGAGGGTCTTCTCGAAGAGCTCCACGCCCTCGAACTTCTTCTTCTCCCACTTGCCCGCCTTCATCGAGGCGTAGGCCTGGGGGATCATGCGGGCGCAGGCGAAGAGCATGCCGATGGTGTGCTCGGCGGTGGTGACCGTGTTGCCGCCCGGCGTGTTCATCACCACCACGCCCTTCTTGGTGGCCGCCGGGATGTCCACGTTGTCCAGGCCGCTGCCGGCCCGGCCGACGACCTTGAGCTTCGCCGCCTTCTCGAGGAGGCCCGCCGTGACCTTGGTGGCCGAGCGGATGATGAGCGCGTCGTACTCGCCGATCATCTTCTCGATCTCCTCGGCGCTGGTCTTGCTCCGGAACTCGACCTCGAGCCCGGCCTTCTTCAGGATCTCGACCCCGTTGGCCGAGAGATTGTCGCTGAT
>CAZTXN010000220.1:0-3372 GCA_964617655.1 uncultured Nitrospiraceae bacterium
AACGCTTTGCCAGGTCGTTCTGCAGCCGCTCGAACTCCTCGCGGTCGATCTCTCCCCGAGCGTACCGCGCCCGGGCGATCTCGAGCGGGGACCCGGGGACCTGCTCCGCATTCCCGCGCGGTCCGAAGGCCCGGACTGCGGCATAGACCGTCAGACCGATCAGGACGATCCAGGCAAGCGGCATGATGATGCCGCTGAACCCCATTCCGAAGCCACCAGCACCCCAGTGCATACGCTCCCTCCTTCGCGAACGTGATGGACAGATCATACAGGAGCGGTGTGAAGGGAGTGCGAAGGAAAGATGAAGGATTGTGAAGGGTGGGGCTGCCTGCTCGGAGAGGAACGGCCTGCTCAGGCAGCGTCCCGGAGCGGGGCTGCGGATGTCTATCCCATCCGTGCTCCCCGGAGCCGCAGGGCGTTCCCGATGACCGAGACGGAGCTGAAGCTCATGGCCGCGGCAGCGAAGATGGGGCTGAGCAGGATGCCGAGGAACGGGTAGAGCACGCCCGCCGCGATCGGGACTCCGAGGGCGTTGTAGGCGAAGGCGAAGAAGAGGTTCTGCTTGATGTTCTTCATCGTGGCCCGGGAGAGGCGCCGCGCCCGCGCAATGGCGCGAAGGTCGCCCTTCACGAGCGTGACGCCGGCGCTCTCCATGGCCACATCGGCGCCCGTGCCCATGGCAATGCCCACGTGGGCCTGGGCAAGGGCGGGGGCGTCGTTGATGCCGTCGCCTGCCATGGCGACCACGCCGCCCTGGTCCTGAAAGCCCTTCACGGTATCCGCTTTCTGGTCAGGCAGCACCTCGGCGACCACGGTGTCGATATTGAGCTGACGGGCGACAGCGCCGGCCGTGGTCCTGCTGTCGCCGGTCAGCATCACGATGCGCACGCCCTCCTGGTGCAGGAGGTCCACGGCCTCGCGCGCACTTTCCTTGATCGGGTCTGCGACGCCCAGCAGGCCGGCGACCGCTCCGTCGACCACCAGGAACATCACGGTCACTCCCTGTGCGCGCATCTCCTCGGCCTTCTCCACCGCAGTGCCGGGAGCGACGCCCATCTCGTCGACGAGCGCGGCATTGCCGAGGGCGATCCTCTTTCCCTCCACGGTCCCCAGGACTCCTTTGCCAGTCCGCGAGGAGAAGTCATCCACCTTGACGAGCGCGGCGCTCTGCTCCTCGGCCGCGGCGACGATGGCTGCCGCGAGCGGGTGTTCGCTGCCCCGCTCCAGGCTCGCGGCGAGCCTGAGGATCTCCTGCTTGCCGGTCCCATCGAAAGGGACGAGGTCGATGAGCTTCGGCTTCCCCTCGGTCAGCGTCCCCGTCTTGTCCACCACGAGCGTGTCCACCTTCCGCATCAGTTCGATGGCCTCGGCGTTCCTGAAGAGCACGCCGCCCGACGCGCTCTTTCCCATGGCGACCATGATCGAGACCGGCGTGGCGAGCCCCAGGGCGCAGGGGCAGGCGATGATCAGGACCGCCACCGCGTTCACGAGCGCGTAGACATAGCGCGGCTCGGGACCGATCCAGGCCCAGATGATGAAGGTGACCGCGGCGATGGCGACGACAATCTGGACGAAGTAGCCGGCGATAATGTCGGCCAGCTTCTGGATGGGCGCGCGGCTGCGCTGCGCCTCGGCCACCATCTGGACGATGCGGGACAGGAGGGTCTCGGCCCCGACCTTCTCGGCCCGCATGACCAGGGAGCCGGTGCCGTTCACCGTGGCGCCGACCACGCGATCGCCGGGATGCTTCTCCACGGGGATCGGCTCGCCGGTCACCATGGACTCGTCCAGGCTGCTCGCACCCTCGGTCACCACGCCGTCCACCGGGACCTTCTCGCCGGGGCGGACCCGCAGCAGGTCGCCTGCCTGGACCTGGTCCAGGGGAACGTCCTGCTCGGTCCCGTCCTGCTGCACGCGCCGTGCCGTTTTTGGCGCGAGCCCGAGAAGGGCCTTGATGGCCGCACCGGTCTTGCTGCGCGCGCGGAGCTCCAGCACCTGGCCCAGCAGCACGAGCGTGACGATCACGGCTGCTGCCTCGAAATAGACTCCCACGGAGCCGTCATGGCCCCGGAAGGAAGCGGGGAAGAGGCTGGGGAAGAGCGCGGCCACGATGCTGTAGAGATAGGCCACGCCGGTACCGAGCCCGATGAGGGTGAACATGTTGGGGTTCCGGGTGACGACGGACCGCCAGCCGCGGACAAAGAAGGTCCATCCGCCCCAGAGCACCACGGGCGTTGCCAGGGCAAGCTCAAGCCAGCGCAGGATCCCCGCGGGAAGGAACCGCTCCGGCGCGAGGGTGGGGAGCATGCCGCCCATGGCGAGGTAGACCAGCGGAACGGAGAGCACTGCGCTGACCTTGAACCGCCGGGTCATCTCGATGAGCTCGGGGTTCTCTTCCTCCTCAGCGGTGATGGTCCTCGGCTCGAGGGCCATGCCGCACTTGGGGCAGCTCCCGGGCCGGTCGCTTACGATCTCGGGGTGCATGGGGCAGGTATATTCCCGTGCAGCTGCATGCTGGTGGGGCCGGCCAGGCAGCAGGGGCCTGCTGCAGGTGGGGCAGGAGCCGGATGCATGCTTCTTCGCTTCCTTCGGCCGCTCTTTCTCCACGTAGGACCCGGGGTCCTTCTCGAACTTCTCCTTGCAAGCGGGGGAACAGAAGTGGTACGTTCTGCCCTGGTAGGTCGATGTTCCCGCGGCGTCCTTCTCCTCGATGGTCATTCCACAGACCGGGTCCTTGACCTTCATGGCAGGCTCCTCTCCACGGGGTGCTTCAGGCTCAGTATCGCATGAAAGCTGGCGCTGTTCCGGTCTCCGCTAGCAGGAGCTGTGGCACTTGCAGGCCGTCCCCTTCGACCTCGTGACCTTGGTTATCTTCATGACCTCACCTCCTTTCCCGGGATGTTCTAGAACAGAAAAAACAGGTTCTTCCCGTCCTCCGGAACAAAGATGGGAGAGGACAGATGCCTGGTCCCTGCGGCGGTCCTGGTGAGCGAACTGATGGTTCTGATGCAGAGAAGGTCCCTCTAGGTATTGTAGCTTGAAAAAGGCGGGCGCGGCTCAGGAAAGATTTCGTCAGTAGAGCGAACGGATCCGACCGGTCCGCCGGTCGATGATGACGCGGTCGACGATCTTCCGGTCCTTGTCCAGGATGTCGGCCAGGAAATGCCTGCCCCGCGGCGTGATGACGCCGATCACCACGTCCTGCCCCTGGAAGAAGGACTCCAGGCGGCGGCGGGCCTCCTCCCGGTTCCGCACGGGCATGCGTGCGCCGTACCAGCCCCACTGGGGCCCCTGGCAGTAGCCGCCGTAGGGACGGTGGTCGCGCATCATCTGCGGTCCCGGATGCGGCTCCATTGGCCGGTCCTCGGCGCG
>CAZTXN010000221.1:0-3324 GCA_964617655.1 uncultured Nitrospiraceae bacterium
TGTAGATCGAGGCCTCGCGGGCGGCCACCGGCATGTTCGAGGTGTTCACGACCAGCACCGTCCGCTCGGTCAGCTTCCGCCCGGTCCGGGGGTCGGCGAGCTCCCCGAACTCGGCGATCAGGTCCGCCATCTCGTTGCCGCGCTCGCCGCAGCCCACGTAGACCACGATGTCCACATCGGCATACTTGGCCACGGACTGCTCCAGGATGGTCTTGCCCGTCCCGAACCCGCCGGGGATGATGGCCGTGCCGCCCCGGGCCAGGGGGAAGAGGAAATCGATGCAGCGCTGGCCGGTCACCAGGGGTTCGGCGGGCGGCAGCTTCCTCCGGAAGGGCCGGGCCAGCCGCACCGGCCACTCATGGCAGCCGGGGATCTCGAGGCCATTCTCGAACTCGCCGAAGGGCTCGTCCAGGCTGATGTCGCCCGAGGCGATGCGGGCCACTTTGCCCCGTTCGGATCCGCACATGATCAGGTGCCGGAATGCCCCCTCCTCAACCTCGCCCACGATCATTCCCATCTGCAGGTAATCCCCCGGCTGGACGCGCGGCGTGAACTGCCATCGTTTGATGTAGTCCAGGCCGTATATCTCCTTCCAGGTGCGGATAAAGGGGCCCATCTCGCTCCGCATCTGCTCCAGGGGCCGCTGCAGGCCGTCGAACATGCCGCCCAGCAATCCGGGTCCGAGCCGGACCGTGAGCGGCATCCCCGCTCCCTTGACCGGCTCGCCCACGGCAAGGCCCCGCGTCTCCTCGTAGACCTGGACCACGGCCCGGTTGCGCTCGAGCCGCACCACCTCGCCGGTCAGAAGCCCGTGGCCTACGAAGATGCGTTCGTAGAGCTTCAGCCCCTTGAGGTCGACCGAGACGGTCGGTCCTGATATGCCGAGGATCCTTCCGGTCTTCATGACAGCGATACCCTCGCAGGGGCGGGTCTCAGACCCGCCCCTGCCAGTCCAGATCACCCGCCCAGCCGGACATGGTATCCGATGGCCCGCCGGATGAGCCGGGCCGCATAGTCCTCCACCCCGGCAGGCGGCAGCTCGGGCGACGGCAGCACCAGCACGACGCCCCGCCAGTCATCCTCCAGGTCCCGCAGAAGTTCCTCGCCGACCGCCGTGAGCAGCCGCTCGTCCAGGACCACGAGGCCCGTGTCCGCGTCCGCGACAACCGCCCGGACCGCCGCTTCCGCGCCCTCCGGCTCCGCGACCTGCTGGCCGATCCCCGCGAGGCCGAACCCGAACTCCGCATCCCCGGGGGTTATGAAGACGATCTTCTTCATCGTTCTCGTTTTCTCAGGTCCCTGTAGGCGCGGGTTTGAAACCCGCCCCTGTGATCATGCTGCGCCTCATCAAGGGAGGAGGCTGTCTCCTGTCTCCTGTCTCCTGTCTCCTGACTCTCAATACACCAGCTCCGCCTCCAGCTCCTGCCGCTCCAGCTCTTTCCCGGCGAGGAGCAGGCCGAGGTTCGTGATCTCCAGGGAGCAGCGCCAGAGGTAGTCCAGCACCACGGCCGTGCCGAGCGGGTCCCGGGCCTCGGCCCGGAGGTGCCTCGTGACGCCCCGGTAGAGCGAGGTCTCGACCGCCGTGGCCTCCGGCCCGGCCGGGGTGATGCCGCTGCTCCGTCGGACGAGCGGCAGCACAGCCTGGGGATCGCCGCGCTCCAGCGCTCCGTACAGCCGCTCCAGTGCGATGGTCCCGCCGGCAAGGAAGACCGGCCTTTCCGCTGCGCCCATGCGCAGCGCCTTGAAGAGGCTGAGGATGTTCCGCGCGTCCGCCAGCCGCATGAAGAGGCCGTGCAGCGGACGCGGAAGCGGCAGGGAAAGGACATGACCGAGATAGGCGTCGGTCATCGAGCGCTCCACCTGGCGGAGCCCCTTTGCTGCGTACTGCTCCGCAAGGCCGGCAAAGCGCGGCGAAAGCCCGCGCAGCCGCGCCTCGAGCCTGCTCACCGCCTCAGCGGCCGTCCCGGTCCGCAGGAGGCCTGCGATCTCCCGGGAGAGGAGGCTCGTTCCGAGCAGCTCGACCGCATCCTCCGGCCTGCCGGCCTGAAGGCCCCGGAGGCGGATGAAGACGGTCCTGAGCTCCGCGTAGAGGAAGTACGGGGCCAGGTCCCGCCGCAGCGGATCGTCCATCTGGCCATAGACCCACCGATGCTCCTGCAGGAGCGCCTGCCAGAGCCCCTCGCTGCCGCGGCCGCGCGCGAATCCCTCATAGCGCGCTGAAGCAAGATGCTCCTCCGGAGACGGCTCCAGCAGCAGCGTCCGCCAGCTCCGGATGAGCTTCGAACGTCGTCCCCGCAGGCGGCTCAGCAGGTACTCCCGCGGAAGGCTCTGCCGGCCGGTACGCAGGAAGCCGGCCGGCCCGGTCCTGCCGGACCGCCCGTTCTCTCCTCCTACCGGTCCGCCGACGCGCCTCATCGGGCAAGCTCCAGCGCCTCGCGCATGATCTCCGGAAGCAGGTCCTCCCACTTCCGCTCCAGCCGCTTCTCGAAGGTGTTCACCACGCGCACCCGGTCCTGCTCATCCAGGACGGTCATGCCGCCGGTGACGGCATCATCAGGCAGGACCTCGGCGCCCGGGAAGAGGCTGGCGGCCAGCGCAGCGTCCTTCGGGTTCACGAGCACCTTCTTCCAGGAGAGCCGGGGCAGCTCCTGGGCAAAGGACCGGAAGACCGCCTCATACCCCTCGTTCCGCAGCACGGGGAGAGACGCTCTCGCC
This sequence comes from uncultured Nitrospiraceae bacterium, assembly GCA_964617655.1. Lineage (GTDB taxonomy): Bacteria > Nitrospirota > UBA9217 > UBA9217 > UBA9217 > JAKAHZ01. The sequence continues at coordinate 2,716 of CAZTXN010000221.1, forward strand.
AGCGCGAAGAGCCGGTCCGCCAGCTCCCGCTCGGCGCGGATGCGGAGCTGCCGCGCCCCGGCTCCGGCCTCTGCCAGGAGCGCATCGGCCGCCTCCGCCGCCTCGGCCTGGAGCTCCCGCGCATGGCGCAGACGGACCTCCTGGATCATTCCGGCTGCTTCGGCCCGGAGGCGCTCCGCCTCCTGCTCCGCCTCAGCCCGCAGCGCGCGCAGCTTCTCGTCGCCCGAAGCGCGAAGCGCCTCGATCAGCTCTTTGCAGCCCATGCTACTTCACCGTGAAGAGGATCATGGTGGCCACCACGAAGCCCAGGATGACCATGGTCTCGGGAATGGCCACCAGGATGATGACCGTTCCGGTCAGCTCCGGCTTCTCGGCCAGGGTGCCGGCGCCCGCGGCTCCGATCCGGGACTGGGCCCAGGCCGTGGCCAGGGCGGGGATGCCGATGGCCAGCGCGGCGCAGAACGCAATCAAGACATTTTCCATGGGAACCTCCTTATGATAGATGAACGTCAGGCCATAACCATCGGCTCACTTGCAAGAAAGTTGGAAATCCATTCATCAAGACAAAGAAAGACTTTCAACGCTGAAAATCTATGATGCAACTATGAC
>CAZTXN010000222.1:0-3248 GCA_964617655.1 uncultured Nitrospiraceae bacterium
GTAATTTCTCGGAAATTGTGCTACGATTACTCCGTGTTTCCAAGGAGTTAAAGGTATTCAACACCATCTGCAGCTCCACCAAGGAGCGGCAGGAGGCGGCGCAGGTGCTGGCCTCCCGCGTGGATGTGATGATCGTCGTGGGCGGCCGCAACAGCGCTAACACGACCCGGCTGGTCTCGCTCTGCCGGGAGTCCGGCAAACCGGCCTATCATGTGGAGGTCGTGGACGAGATCCGGCCGGAATGGCTCAAAGGCGTGAGGAGCGTCGGCGTCACGGCCGGCGCGTCCACGCCGGGCTGGATCATCGATGCGGTCGTGGAGCGGCTGCGGACCGGCAGGTTCTGAGCATTCGTGAGCGGCCGCACGCCGCAGTGAGGGGGAAGACGGTATCATGAGCCTGGGCAACACCGATATCGAGTACGATGACAACAATGAGGAGCAGGAGAGCAGCGAGTTCGAGCGGCTGTACAACCAGTCTCTCAGGAAGCTGCAGAAAGGCTCGATCGTCAAAGCGCGCGTCCTGAGCGTCCAGCCTGCCGCGGTGCTCGTGGACCTGGGATACAAGTCCGACGGCATCATTCCCGCCGACCAGTTCACGCCCGAGGAACTGGCCGCGCTCGCACCCGGCGATGAGCTCGAGGTCTATCTCGAGGAGGCCGAGGACAGCCGCGGCAACCTCGTACTGTCCCGGGAGAAAGCGAAGAAGCTGCAGGCCTGGGACGACCTGAACGTTGCCTATCAAAAGGGGACAGCCATCCCCGGCAGGGTCACGGCCAAGGTGAAGGGCGGTCTCTCGGTGGACATCGGCGTCCCGGCATTCCTGCCGGGTTCGCAGGTCGACCTGCGGCCGGTTCACGACCTGGACCAGTATCTCGGGAAGGTCCTGGACATGCGCATCATCAAGATGAACTCCGGCAGGGGCAACATCGTCATGTCCCGGCGGGCGGTGCTGGAAGACGAGCAGCGCAGACGGCGGGAAGAGGTGCTGGCCGGCCTCGCGGAAGGGAATACGGTCGCCGGAACGGTGAAGAATATCACCGAGTACGGAGCCTTCGTCGACCTGGGGGGGATCGACGGTCTGGTCCATGTGACAGACCTCTCCTGGGGGCGGGTCGGCCATCCGTCGGAGCTGCTCAAGCCCGGGGATCCGGTCGAGGCGGTGGTGCTGAAGTTCGACCGGGAGAAGGGGAAGGTCTCGCTGGGCATCAAACAGCGGACCGCGGACCCCTGGACGACCGCTGCGGACAGGTATCCCGCGGGAACGCGGATCACGGGGAAGGTGACCAGTCTTGCCGAGTACGGCGCCTTCGTGGAGCTGGAGCCCGGCGTCGAGGGACTGATCCATGTCTCCGAGATGTCCTGGACCCAGAAGGTCCGGCACCCCTCGAAGGTCCTGGGCGCCGGTGAGACGGTGACGGCGCAGGTGCTGAGCGTCGACCCCGCAGCCCGGCGCATCTCGCTCGGCCTCCGGCAGGTGCAGCCGAACCCATGGGACTCGGTGGGCGAGCGGTATCCTGCCGGCGCGACGATCGAGGGCAAAGTGAGGACCATCACCGATTTCGGCGCGTTCGTGGGCATCGAGGAGGGCATCGACGGCCTGGTACACGTGTCCGACCTGTCCTGGACGAAGCACATCAAGCATCCGTCGGAGCTGCTCCGGAAGGGGCAGGCGGTCCGCGCAGTGGTGCTCTCGGTGGATGCGCCGCGCCAGCGGATATCCCTCGGTCTGAAACAGCTCGAGCCCGATCCCTGGAAGGAGGCGATCCCGGCGCGGTACAAGGTCGGCCGGGACGAACAGGTACGGGTCGCTCGGAAGACCGAGGCCGGCTTCTTCGTGGAACTCGAGTTCGGCATCGAGGGCCTCATTCCCGCCTCGGAGGTCCCGCGCGATGCGGGTGACCCGGTGGAGGGGGCGGAAGTGACGGCCCGGATCATCAAGGTGGACCGGAGCGACCGCAAGGTCGCCCTTTCGATCAAGGCGCAGATCCGCGGCAGCGACAAGGACAGCCTTCGGGACTTCATGAAGCAGCAGGAGAAGCTCGACACCTCCATCGGCGCCCTGCTGAAGGACCGGGAGCACGGGAATTGATCATATGAAGAGCAAACCCGTCATCATCGTTCTCACCGCGCTCGGGCTTGGCGTGCTCTTTTTCGCCGTGCTCTTCGGCGCGATGCTTCTCACCGGCGGCAGGAGGGCAACGGCGCCGCTCGTCCCGCTCGCGGTGGGGGACCGCGTCGCCCTGGTCAAGGTCGAGGGCCTGCTGATAGCGTCCGAGCCGGTGGTGAACGAGATCACGTCCTATGCAGAGGATGCATCCGTCAAGGCGATCATCATCCGTGTGGAGAGCCCAGGCGGCGGCGTGGCGGCTTCCCAGGAGATCCACAATGCCGTCCGGAAGGCGCGTGCCGCAGGCAAGAAGGTGGTGGTCTCCCTCGGCGCGGTCGCGGCGTCGGGCGGCTATTATGTCGCGGCGGCCGGAGACCGGATCGTAGCCAATCCCGGCACGATGACGGGGAGCATCGGGGTCAAGATGGAGTTCGCGAACCTCGAAAAGCTGCTCGAGAAGATCGGCGTCCGGGGCATGACCGTCAAGGCGGGCGCCTACAAGGACATCGGCTCTCCCTACCGCGAGATGACCGAGGGAGAGAAGCGTCTGCTGCAGGCGGTGGTCGATGACGTGCATGAGCAGTTCATCGAGGCGGTGGCCGCGGGACGGGGGCTTCCCGTGGAAGAGGTGCGCAGCATCGCCGACGGCAGGATCTTCACCGGCAGACAGGCCCTGCAGCTCAAGCTTGTGGACCAGCTGGGCGACCTGGATGACAGCATCAAGACGGCAGCCGAACTCGCCGGCATAAAAGGAAAGCCCAGGGTGATCCGGAAGGAGAAGCGGGTCCCCTTCCTGGAGTACCTGCGGGAGGAGGCGTCTGCGTGGATCGCGGACCTGATCGCACAAGGCCTCGGGAGGAGCATCGTGAGGCTTGAGTATCTCACTCAGTGACGGATGTCAGAGGAGGGTGGTGCATGACCAAGGCGGAGCTGATCGACACGATCGCGGAGAGGAAGCCGGGCCTTACCCGGAAGCAGGTGGAGGTCGTGGTCAATACCGTGCTGGACAGCATCAAGGACGCGCTGGCGAAGGAGGACAAGGTCGAGATCCGCGGCTTTGGAAGCTTCCGGATCCGTCACCGCAGGGCAAAAGAAGGCAGGAATCCCAAAACGGGGGAGACCGTCTCCGTGCCTCCCAAGCG
>CAZTXN010000223.1:0-3223 GCA_964617655.1 uncultured Nitrospiraceae bacterium
GCATCCTACTTCTCGGTGACGACTGGGTTCGAGTCGAGGATCTCGAAGATGCGGGAGGCGCCGCAATGGGCCGCCCAGATGAAGTTCTGCCGGTACTGGAGCCTGAAGTAGCGGTTCTCCCCGTTGATCGAGAGCCTCAAGATGCGCCGGTAGAACTCGAACGCCGGGGTGACGACGCGGTAGTCCGCGCCGTTCACCCGGCACTGCCAGTCCGGGGAGGCGAGCTCTCCGGTCAGTTCGACCTCGAAGGTGTCCGTGTCGCCCTTGACCACATACCGGTGCTTCTGGTCCGGCTTGTGCGAGAGGCCGACCTTGGCGACCATGGGCTTGAGGGATTCCCGGACCAGGTTCTTGCGGTTGTGGTACACGATGGTCGCGGCAATGACCATGGCTTCCAGCTGCTCCTTCGGCGGGGCGATCCTGGCCCTGCCTCCCTCATAGTGCTCATCGATGAACCCGGTGGTGAGCTCGCCCTTGATGAAGCCGGGATGGTTGAGGATCGAGTTCGCGAAGCCCACATTGGTGGTCACGCCCTCGATGTGGTATCGGTTGAGGGCGTTGATCAGGGTGGTCCGGGCCTCTTCCCGCGTCTCGCCCCAGCTGATCACCTTGGAGAGCAGCGAGTCGTAATACACGCTGACGAAGCTGCCGGCCTCCACGCCGCTGTCAAGCCTGACATTCCTGCCCTTGAGGTTCGAGTACCGGGTGATCAGCCCGGTAGAGGGAAGGAAGTTCCGCTTCGCATCCTCGGCGCAGATCCTGGCCTCGATGGACCAGCCCTTGATCGAGACGTCCTTCTGCGAGATCGGCAGCTTCTCGCCCGCCGCGACCCGCAGCTGAAGCTCCACCAGGTCGACGCCCGTGACCAATTCGGTGACCGGATGCTCCACCTGGAGCCGGGTGTTCATCTCCATGAAGAAGAAGTTCCGGTTGCCGTCCATGATGAACTCCACGGTCCCCGCGTTGGCATACCCCGCCTCCCGGGCCAGCGCGCAGGCCATCTCGCCCATGCGGGCCCTGAGCGCCTCGTCGACGGCCAGGGAGGGGGCCTCCTCGATCACCTTCTGGTACCGCCGCTGGATGGAGCATTCCCGCTCCCCGAGCGAGACCACGTTCCCGTGCTTGTCGGCGATGATCTGGACCTCGATATGGCGGGGGGTGCTGACGAAGCGCTCCAGGAAGATCCGGGTGTCGCCGAAGGCCTTGCGGGTCTCCTCCTGCGCCGATCGAAGGGCGGACTCGAGCTCCGCGGACGAGGCGACCAGGCGCATGCCCCGGCCGCCGCCCCCGGCCGCGGGCTTGAGCAGCACGGGGTAGCCGATCTCAGCGGCAAGCGCCCGTATCTCGGCGAGGTCGACGATGGGCAGGTTGTGGCCCTGCACCACCGGCACGCCGGCCTTCATGGCGATGTTCTTGGCCGAGATCTTGTCTCCCAGCGCGGCGATCACCTCCGCCGATGGCCCGATGAAGGTCAATCCGGCCTTGACCACGGCCGCGGCGAACTTCGCGTTCTCCGAAAGGAACCCGTACCCCGGATGCACGGCCTGGGCGCCCGTGTCGAGCGCGGCCTGGACGATCTTTTCATGCACCAGGTAGGAGGATGTGGAGGGCGCCGGCCCGATATGCACGGCCTCGTCGGCCTCCCGGACATGGAGCGACCGCGCGTCGGCATCGGAATAGACCGCCGCGGTCCTGACCCCCAGCTTCCTGCAGGTCCTCATGATGCGGATCGCGATCTCACCACGGTTTGCTATAAGGATCTTGTCGAACATAACGGCTCCTTTACAGGTCTAAAGCATTCACCAATCAATTGGCCACGGATAAAATCACTGCAGAACCTTTAACACGAATTGCACGAATAACTGCCGAATGACACGAATGAAACCAATTCAGGCAATGAAGTCTCATTCATGATATTTGTCTTTCATCCGTGTTGATCCGTGTCCATCCGTGGCAAAATAAGTCGTTTTGATTCTGGTGTGTCCGGGTTGCGGCTCACAACGGGATGTTCCCGTGCTTCCGCTGCGGCCGCTCCGTCCGCTTGCTCTCCAGGAACTGGAGGCTTCGGATCAGCCGGTGCCGCGTGTCGCGCGGCGTGATGACGTCGTCGATCAGGCCCCGCTTGGCCGCCAGGAAGGGATTGGCGTAGGTCTGCCGGTATTCCTCCGTCTTCCGGGCGAGCATCTCTTCGGGGTCGCCGGCCTCCTCGATCTCCTTGCGGTAGATGATCTCCGCGGCTCCCTTGGGGCCGAGCACGGCGATCTCGGCCGCGGGCCAGGCGAAGTTCACGTCGCAGCCGATGTGTTTGGAGTTCATGACCACGTAGGCGCCGCCGTAGGCCTTCCGGATGATGACCGTGATCCGCGGCACCGTGGCCTCGGAGAAGGCATAGAGCAGCTTCGCCCCGTGCCGGATGATGCCGCCGTGCTCCTGCACCGGGCCGGGCATGAACCCCGGGACGTCCTCCAGGCAGATGAGCGGGATGTTGAAGGCGTCGCAGAAGCGGACGAAGCGGGCGGCCTTTTCCGAGGCCTGGACGTCGATGACGCCGGCAAGCACCGCGGGCTGATTGGCGATGAGGCCGATGGTCTGTCCGCCGAGGCGGCCGAAGCCGACAATGATATTTCGCGCGAAATGGGGGTGGACCTCCAGGAATTCCGCCCCGTCCAGGATGCTGGTGATGAGCACCTTCATGTCGTAGGTCTGGTTCGGATTCGCCGGGACCAGGTAGTCCAGCGCGGGGTCCGTGCGCTCCGCCGGGTCCCGCAGGTCCAGGATCGGCGCCTGCTGGCGGTTGTTCGAGGGCAGGTAGTTGATCAGCCGCCGCACCTCGCGCAGGCAGAGGATGTCGTTGGGCAGCGCGAAATGGGCCACGCCGCTCTTCTTGCTGTGCACCATGGCCCCGCCCAGGTCCTCGGCGGTGATGTCCTGGTGCGTGACGGTCTTCACGACGTTGGGGCCGGTGACGAACATGTAGGAGGTGTTCTCGACCATGAAGGTGAAGTCCGTGATGGCAGGGCTGTAGACCGCGCCGCCGGCGCAGGGGCCCATGACGCAGGATATCTGCGGCACCACCCCGCTTGCCTGAACATTGCGGTGGAAGATCTCTCCGTACGCGCCGAGCGATTCGACGCCCTCCTGGATGCGGGCGCCGCCGGAATCGTTCAGGCCGATGATCGGCGCGCCGACCCGCACCGCGTGGTCCATCACCTTGCAGATCTTC
>CAZTXN010000224.1:0-3222 GCA_964617655.1 uncultured Nitrospiraceae bacterium
CGTCCACCTCGATCTCCACGGAGAGCTTCCGCTCGTCGATCATCTTCCGGAGGCGCCTGATCTTGTCCAATGCCGAGGGGATGAAGGCCTGGCCGCCGAAGCCGGGGTTCACGGACATGAGAAGCACCATGTCCAGGTCTCCCAGGACGTACTCGAGCGCATCGAGCGGCGTGGCCGGATTGAGCGAGACCGCGGCCTTGACGCCCTTCTGTTCGCGGATGTTCTGGATGAGCCGGTGCAGGTGCGCAGCGGCCTCGGCATGGACCGCGAGGTAGTCCGCTCCGGCCCGGGCGAAGTCGGCGATATAGAGCTCCGGCCGCTCGATCATGAGGTGCACGTCGAGCGGCAGCTTGGTCGCCTTCCGGCAGGCCTCGACCACAAGCGGGCCGATGGTGATGTTCGGCACGAAGTGTCCGTCCATGACATCCACATGGATGATGTCCGCGCCGGCAGCCTCGACCGCGCGGATCTCCTCGCCCAGGCGGGAGAAGTCCGCGGAGAGGATCGAGGGCGCTACCTGGATCTTTCGTGACATGATGACCTCAATAGGACGTAAGAAAGATGATCTCACAAAAAATCAAGATCTACCACGGAAGCACGGAGCAAGCATGTTGATGCGAAAAGTTTTTCTCCGTCTTACCTTCCTGCCTTCTCAACCTCGTGGTCTCACTTGCTCACCACCAGCTCCACCACGGCGTCCGCGGGAAGCGGGTGGCCGGGCAGGGGCTTCTGGCGCACGACCGTGCGCTCGGCAAAGGGCGCTGCCGTTGAAGCCGCCTGGGATACCACCCGGTGCTGGATGCCCATGCGGTCCACGAGCCGCACCGCCTCCTCGGCGCTCCTGCCGGTCAGCTTCGGCATGACCAGCACGCGGGACCGCTTTCCCAGGCTGACCAGGAGCCCGACGCGGCTGCCGGCCTCGAGCGGCGTGCCTGGCGGAGGGTCCTGGGCAATGACCAGGTCCCGTTCGACCGTGTCGGACCAGACCCGCGCCACCTCCGGCGCCGGGAGGCCGTTCTGGCGAAGCTGGATCTCGGCACGCCGGTACTGCTCGCCCAGCAGCCGGGGCGTCAGGAACTCGCTCGGCCCGAGGCTCACGACCACCCGCACCGCCCGTCCCTTCTTGGCGCCGCTGCCCGGCTTGGGGCTCTGGTCGATGACCGCGTCCTTGGGGATGGTCTGGTTCGGCTCCCGCCGGTCCACCTTGATCTGGAGGCCCTGCTGGTTGACCAGCTCGATGACCGTCACGATGTCCCGGCCGATCAGGTCAGGCACGCGCACCTCCTCCTGCCTGAGGAGCAGGGCGATGACCGCCAGCGCGCTGGCCACGCCGACCGCGATCAGGGCAAAGAGGATGCCGATGCCTTTGATGAACCGGTTCATGGTCGGTGGTGAAAGCCCATTTTACCCGCAGGGAAGGAACATTGCAACTATTTCGGAGCGTTCAGGAGGCCCTGGAGCAGGGATTGCGAACAGGGGTTTCTCATCCGGAAGAGGAGGATGGGTGCGGGGAGGCGGTCATGTCTTCGTTCCGACCAGCCGCGCTGCAAAGAAGCCGTCCAGGTCCCTCTCTGACGGGAAGGTCCTGAAGAATCCCTGGTCATCCACAAGCTCGGCCGCGGCCGGCGGAAGCAGTCGCCCTGGGTCGTCTAGAAAGTATTGGTCCCTGTATTCAGCTAAAAAGTGGGTAATGACATCCTCATTCTCCTCTTTTTCGGTGGTGCAGGTGGCATATACCAGTGTTCCTCCAGGCCGGACCAATGATGCGCAGTTCCGGAGCATCCTCCGTTGCAGGTCCTGCTTCTCCGCGATGCTCCGGTCCGTCTTGGTCCACCGTCCATCGGGATGGCGCCGCAGCACGCCCAGGCCGGAACAGGGCGCATCGACCAGCACACGGTCATAGCTGCCTTCCTGAAATGCGGCAGCATCGCCCCGGACCGGCCGGACGATGGTGCTGCCGAGCCGCTGGAGGTTCTGGTCGATCAGGCCGATCCTGCCGGGGTCGCTCTCGAGCGCGACCACCGAGCCCTGGTCCTGCATCAGCTCCGCAAGATGGGTCGCCTTGCCGCCCGGCGCGGCGCAGGCGTCCAGCACGGTCTCGCCGGGCTGCGGTGCCACGAGGAGGCTGACGAGCTGGGCCGCCTCGTCCTGCACCATGAACCAGCCCTCCTGAAAGGCTTGCAGGCTCGTCAGTCCCGGCGAGGAGAGGACCTCCAGGCCCGCGGGCGAGAGCGCGGTCCGCCTGACCGTTGCACCCTGAGCCTCGAGCAGGGATGCCAGCTCGTCCCGTCCGCCTTTGAGCCGGTTGGTCCTGATGCAGAGCGGAGCGGGAAGGTTGTTCCTCCGCAATGCTTCTTCCGTGCGCTCCATGCCGTACCGGCCCATCCAGCGCCGCACGAGCCAGGGGGGATGGGAATGGAGGAGCGCCATCCGTACGGCAGGGTCGGCATTCTCCGGGACCGGGAGGGAGTCCCGGCTCCGGCCGAGGCTGCGCAGCAGGCCGTTGACATACCCGGGCTTCCTTCCCCGGAGCTTGGCAAGCTCCGTGGCGGTGTTCACGGCAGCGCTGGGAGGCACTTTATCGAGGAAGAGGAGCTGGTAGGCGGCGAGGCGGAGGATGTTCCGCGTCCCGATGTCGGTGCGGGAGACCGGCTGGGCCGAGAACCGGTCCAGGAGCCAGTCGATGCGCGCCCGGTTCCGGAGCACGCCGTAGACCAGCTCGAGCAGGAAGGCGCGGTCGCGGCCGTCAAGGCCCTGCCGCGCCTCCTCCAGGAGGCGGTCGGCAGGAGCGCCCTCTTCGGCCCGGCAGAGAACGGCCAGCGCCCTGCCGCGGACCTTATCGGGCTGCGGCATGGGCCCCGCTCCGTCCCGCGGCGAGGAAGGCAAGGGCATCGGCCACTTTGGCGATGTCCACGCTCGTGTTGAAGCAGGGGCCGAAGGGCCGGTCGTTGATGATGCCGATGACCGGGAGCGGATAGGCGTCCTGAATGCCGCTGGTCAGGTCCCGCTCGCAGGCAACGGCGATGATGGCCTGGGGTCTCGCCTCGGCCACGCGCCGCCGGGCGAGCGTGCCGCCCGTGGCCACGGAGAGATGGACGTTGTGCTGCTGGGCCAGCTCGACCAGGTCCTTGATGCGGCATTTGCCGCAGGCCTTGCACTTGTAGACGTCGCTCGTGATCTTGATGGCGCAGTCGTTGAACTGGAGGCAGTGCGGCATGAGCA
>CAZTXN010000225.1:0-3212 GCA_964617655.1 uncultured Nitrospiraceae bacterium
ATAGGCGGTGCCGTTCTTGTGGCGGTTCCAGATTTCTCCCCGCCAGCGGCCTTCGGTCAGCAGGGTGTTCCAGAGTTCCGCGTAGAAGTCGTGGCCGTGGTGGTCTGATTTGAGCAGGCTGGGCTTCCTGCCGATCGCCTCGTCGGCACGATAGCCCGTGATATGGGTGAAGGCCGGATTGACCGATACGATCGTGCCGTGCTCGTCGGTGACCAGAATGCCCTCGCTGGTGCTTTCGAGGATGCTGCTGGCCAGTCGCAGGCGCGCTTGCGTGACGCGCGCCGGATCCGAGCTTGCATTGAAAAGCACACGAAACCACTCCGCGTCGGCGGACGTGCCGCGCTGATCCCCTGCGGGTGCAGAAGTATTCATGCCAGACACACTCTCTGTCGGTTGTTATTGGATACAGCTGTTTTATGGGTGCATTGATACGCTTTTTCAAAAGAGAGTTCAAGGGGTTGGAGAAAGTTCCCGGTCGAGTCAGCTGGCCGGCGACTGCAGCTGTTCGACGAGGAAATCCATGAGCGTCCGCACGCGCTGCGGCACCAGCCGATTGCCCGGCAACAGGGCGTGGATGCCCAGATCGACCATCGGGAAGTCGTTCAGGATTTCGCTGACCTTGCCCTCGCGCAGCGCAGCGGCACAGATGAAGGCGGGCGCGCAGGTGATGCCGAACCCGGCGACCGCCGCCTGCAGCAGCACGTCGCCATTGCTGGCCTGCAGGCGGCCGCGGATCGGGAAGTTTTCCGGCCGGCCGGCGATGATGAACTCCCAGAGCAGCGGATTCGCGGTGCCGGTGTAGGCGAGGCATTCGTGATGGATCAGTTCGTCCGGATGTTCCGGTACGCCATGCCGTGCGAGGTAGTCGGGCGAGGCGACGACGCACATCCGGCTCGTGCCGATGCGGCGGGCCACGTCACCCGGTTCCAGCCGGCTGGCGATGCGCACCGCGAGGTCGATGCCTTCCTCGAACAGGTTGCTGCGCTGCTCGCTGTAATCGACGCTCAGGCTGACTTCGGGATACGTGGCGGCGAATTCGAGCAGCAGCGGCGCAAGGTGGAGCACGCCGTAGCTGAGCGGCACGCTCAGGCGAATGGGTCCGCGCAGGATCTGGTTTTCGCCGGCCAGGTCGGATTCCGCGTTATCGACCAGATTCAGAATCACGCGGCATTTTTCGAGATAGGCCGCGCCCGCCGAGGTGAGCGACAGGCGCCGCGTGCTGCGCGCCAGCAGTTTGACTTGCAGGTGCGTTTCCAGCGCGGCAATCTGACGGGTGACCACCGAACGGGCGACGCCCATCTCTTGGGCGATGGCGGAGAAATTGCCGCGTTCGGCAACCCGCACGAACAGGCGCATGGCATCGAGTCGGTCCATTGTTGCTTATTTGAAAACAAAGATGCGCTCATTGTCGCCTATTTCGCTGCGAAAGCTTCAACTACAGTGCGGCCATCGATTCAGTAATTCACAGGAGGCCATCATGCTCGCGACCCCAACCCCGCTGCCCAGCTTGTTCGTCCCCCACGGCGCGCCAACCTTTGCCATGCGCCCCGGCATTGCCGGCGCCACGCTCGCCCGTGCCGCCGCGCGCCTGCCCCAGCCGCGCGCGATCATCGTCGTCAGCGCCCATTGGGATACCACCGCGCCGACGGTCGGGCTCGCCGAGCGACCCGCAACGATCCACGACTTCTGGGGCTTCCCCAGCCAGCTCTATCGCATCCAGTATCCCGCCACGGGTTGCCGCGAGGCGGGCGCCGAGATCATCGAACGCCTGACCGATGCGGGCTTCGCCGCCACCGGCGACGACCAGCGCGGTCTCGATCACGGCGCATGGATTCCGCTGCGCATGATGTTTCCCCACGCCGACGTGCCGGTGATTCCGCTCTCCATCCAGAGCCATCTCGGCCCCGCGCATCATTACGCGCTCGGCCGCGCGCTTGCGCCGCTGGCGGAGCAGGGCTTTCTCGTCATCGCCTCGGGCAACCTCACGCACAACCTCGGCGATTTTCGCCACGCCTATCTGGAAGGCGGCGCGGCGCCCCCCTACGTGCGCGAATTTGCCGACTGGTTCTGGCTCAAGCTCAAGTCCGGCGACGTGCCGGCCTTGCTCGACTATCGCCGGCAGGCTCCGCATGCCGCCCGCGCCCATCCCGACGACGACCACCTGCTGCCGTTTTTCGTCGCCCTGGGATCCGGCGGCATGCAGGGACGCGCCAAGCGTCTGCATGCCGGCATCGACGACTACGTGCTGGCGATGGATGCCTTTTCGTTTCAACCCGCAACCCCGACCCTCAACTCATAAGGAGACTCACCATGTCGAAAATCGCTGTCGTATTCCATTCCGGCTACGGCCACACCCTGCGCGTCGCCGAGGCCGTCGCCACCGGCGCGGGCGCCGAACTGATCCCGATCGACGCCGAAGGCAACCTGCCCGAAGGTGGCTGGGAGAAGCTGAACGCCGCCGACGCCATCATCATGGGTTCGCCCACCTACATGGGCAGCGTGAGCTGGCAGTTCAAGAAATTCGCCGATGCATCGAGCAAGCCCTGGTTCGGCCAGGCCTGGAAAGACAAGCTGTTCGCCGGCTTCACCAACAGCGCGACGATGAACGGCGACAAGCTCTCGACGCTGCACTACCTCTTCACGCTGGCGATGCAGCACAGCGGCCTGTGGGTCGGCACCGGCCTGATGCCGTCCAACAGCAAGGCCGCGCAGCGCAACGACATCAACTATGTCGGCTCGTTCAGCGGCGCGATGACGCAGTCGCCTTCCGACAGCAGCCCGGACGAGATGTTCGCCGGCGACCTGGAAACCGCGCGGCTGTTCGGCGCGCGCGTTGCGGCGGTCACGCGCCGGCTGGCTGGCGTGAAGTGAGCATCGCTACCGGCGGACAGACGCGCTAGCATGGCGGCCTCATCGCCATCCCCCCGAACGCCATCATGCTCGCTGTCGTCATCGCCCTGATCGTGCTCGCCGTCGCCGTCGGCGCCATTTACCTGCTGCTCAAGAACATGGGCGAGGAGGGCGTCGAGATCGCTGCTCCGGGCAGCTGCAAGAGCGGCAGATGCGGTGTTCGCCGCGCTCCCGAGAGCGAATCCCAAAGCAGCCCGGAAGCAGCGCTGCCCGCGGAAGACGAGGAAAACAGGCGATAGGACCGACGTGGCACTGCCATCGGCAGAGACGGCGGGAAAATTGATACGTCTCAAGGATCGTCG
>CAZTXN010000226.1:0-3167 GCA_964617655.1 uncultured Nitrospiraceae bacterium
TCATCGTTCATGGACATCATGATATAATCCCGCTCGCCCTCCTTGACCTTGCCGATGAGCAGCGCTTCAGTTCGCCGGTGCGCAGGAGTCTGTTGATCACCTCGTCCAGGGCCAGGTCGAAGTCCCCGCGCTCGAGGGCCGGCACCAGGCTGTCCCAGGCGGTCTGGACGAGCCGCTGCCGCACGCCCAGCTCCCGGGCGATGTCCTCGGCGATGTCCAGCTCGAACCCGATAAGCCGCGACGGGTCCTTGGGGTCGGGGAAGACGTAGGGCGCGCCGCCCTGGGAATCAGAGCCCCAGAGCAGCACGCCGCGCTGCCTGATGCGCTCGACCGCCGATGCTTCCGCCGCGGGCGGAGCCAGGGAGGAGAGCAGGATACAGGCGAGGACAGCGAAGCAGCAGGACCTGAGGGGAGCGGACATGGCGCCAGAGTAACACCCGGGCAGGGGCGAGTCAAGCAGCCCGATGAACGCTTCCTGCCGTGGTTCGCTCCTGCCGAGACCGCGCTTGGCAGCTCTCGGCCGCGGCTGCCTATTCCAGCGCCAGGCTGAAGTTTTGGCAGAATGTTTCAGAAGCAGCCAGTTGACTGGAAAAGATGATTGACAGACAGTTGCTGAATTTTTATAATCCAGCATCGCCTTTCCTACGAAAGTTGCAGCACCCAAGCCGGAGCAACAAAGGAGCAGGTCCTGATGCGAAAACCGCGGGTTGTCATCTTTGATGACGAGGTCTTCATCCTGAACATGCTGAACGACTTCTTCCGCATGCGGGGCTACGAGGTGCTTTCCTATGCCGACCCCTCGGTCCTCTGCCCCCTCCTGGGCGCGGAGGGCGATTCCTGCGGGTACGGACGGCCCTGCGCGGACGTGCTGATCACCGACTTCAGCATGCCCGGCCTGAACGGCGTGGAACTGATCGCGCACCAGCTCAGGAAGGGCTGCAGCATGGACAACAGGAACAAGGCGGTCATCTCGGGCTACATCGACGAGCAGAGCCGCCGGCAGGTGCAGGAGCTGGGCTGCGCCTTCTTCCAGAAGCCCTTTACGCTCTTCAGCCTCTCGGAATGGATCGATGCCTGCGAGAAGCGGGTGGACCTCCGCCGGCCGCTGGCGTCGCGGAGGCAGGAGGAGCGCTTCGAGAGCTTCCGGGAGGTCACCTTCCGCATGCCCCGCGAGGCGAAGATGATGACCGGCATCGCGGTCAATATCAGCCCCTCGGGCTTCTGTCTGAGGCTGGGCTCCCCTCTCCGGAAAGAGGAGACCATCAACATCCATTCCGGTCACTTCGACTCCTGCCGGGAGGCGTCGGTGCGCTGGGTGCGGCAGGTGGACCGCTCGTCCTATCTTGCCGGGCTGCGCTGCATGCCAGGTTTCCTGGACCCTTCTTGATCCCTGCCGGCTACCTTGACGCTTCCCGGAAGACCCTCTATAATCCCTCCAACCGCAGTTGTATATGTTCGATCGCAGGCATGATCCGTTTGAGTTCCAGGAAAACGCACTGAATAGCGTCCCTCTGCGATCTTCTGCTCACCTCTGTGCTGCTCGGAACAGCTCCTGCATCGTTCTGGAGCTTTCGCTCCGGAACGCATGCTCAGCCGGTAGGTTGGGTTGAACGAAGTGAAACCCAACAGAAGCTGTTGGGTCGCGCTCTGCTTGACCCAACCTACGATAATCTTCTTAAGCATCTGGCATCGATCTCGTTGCGTGCTTGGCGGCTTAGCGCGAGACCGAAGTTTATAGCTGTTTTTCAATTGCGTTATCTACGAATGAACCTCACTTTTTCGTTCCTTTCCTGATCAGGACCGTCTGGTCCGAAGCAGCGGCGCGTTCCCGGCGGACCTGAAGGGTCACGGCCAGCGGACCGCTGCCGCAGGAGGCGCGCATGCGAAAGCGCAGGGTCATCCTGGTGGACGATGAGACCATCATTCTGGTGGTGCTGCGGAACTTCTTCGAGATGCGCGGCTACGAGGTCCTTGCGCTGGCCGAGCCGACGGTCTGCCCGGTCTATGGCGAGAACGCATCCTGCAGCGCCCTGGCGCCCTGCGCCGATCTCCTGATCACGGACAACAAGATGCCGCGCATGAGCGGCCTCGAGCTGCTGGCAGCCCAGGCGCAGCGCGGCTGCAGGCTCACGCCGCGGAACAAGGCGCTGCTGTCTGGATACCTGGAGCCCGAGGACCGTGAGCGGCTGGAGGCCCTGGGTTCGGCGCATTTCCAGAAGCCCGTGGAGTTCTTGGACCTCGGGAGCTGGGTGGACGGGTGCGAGGAGCGGATGGACCTCTCGGTCCCGCTGCCCTTCAAGCGGCGGGAGGAGCGGCAGGCCTGCAGGGAAGAGGTGCGCTATCGTTCCGAGGGTGCTGATGGGTTCGCGACGGGACTGGCGGTGAACCGGAGCCGCTCGGGGCTCTGCCTCAAGGCCGCGGAGCCGATCGCGCGGGGCACGACCGTGCTGCTCCAGACCGGGAACCCGCCCGCGTCCCTGAGCGCACGGGTCTGCTGGACCGCGCCCGCCGGGGACGGGTCCTATCTTTCGGGGCTGCTCTGCCGGTGACGGGAAATCTGCGCAAGCGGCATGGGGCGGGAGTTCAGCAGGTGATATGCAGGGCCGCGACGACCTTCTCCGAGCCCTGGAGGGAGTTGAAGAGCTCCACAGCGGCCCGGGTCTTGTCCACCCGCACCTCGATGCCCTTGGAGGTGAGATAGTTCCGGATCTGGTCAGGGACGGACATGACGCCTCCGTAGCCGGTGCCGATGATCAGGATGGCGGGCTCGGCGCTGACGATCTCGGCGAACTCGCTGATCTGGGGCCGGTGCTCCTCCTCCCGCTTCCAGTCCTCGAGCACCCGGTCGGGGAAGACGATGACATCGCGGGTATAGGTCCTTCCCGCGATCGTGATCGTGCCGAACGTGAACGCAGTGATCTTCATGCCAGCGGCCTCAGGAAGCGTTATACCACAGGTTTAATATGGAAGCAACAAGATTAACGGTCTCGTAAAAAGTCCTAACGTGTCACCCTGAGCAACGCGAAGGGTCTCTCAACATATTGGAAAACCGAGATTCTTCGCTTCGCTCAGAATGACATTTTGTGTGATTTTTGACTTTTTACGACTTCATCAAGATTGTTGGTCCGGTGCGTTGCCCATGCCGGGATCGCGGGCCTCGGGCGGCG
>CAZTXN010000227.1:0-3093 GCA_964617655.1 uncultured Nitrospiraceae bacterium
CTGGGCCTGGCGATCGACGACCGCGGCAACATCTTCGTCGCTGACACGGGGAACGCCAAGATCAAGAAGTTCGACGGCCAGGGGAAGCTCCTGGGCGCCTTCGGGTCCGAGGGCATCGGCCCCGGCCAGTTCCGCAGCCCTGCGGGGATCAAGGTGAACGGGGCCGGCCGCACCTATATCGTGGACAGGAACAAGGGTACCCTGCAGGTCATTCAGGTCGAGGTGGGCGAAGCGAAGCCGCCGGCGCCGGCGTCGCCTCCTGCCTCGGTGGTGCTGGCGGATGAGCAGGTCCCGGCCGAGGTGACCGCGCTGGCGCAGGGCAGGCGGCTCTGGGCTCTGGCAGGCGACGAGGTCCGGGAGCTCTCCGCGGCCGGACCGGCCCGGTTCGGCACGCGGGGCAGCGATCCGGGCCAGCTCCGCAACGCCCGGACCATCGCGCTGGACGTGACCGGCAACATCTGGGTCGCGGACACGGGGAACGACCGCATCCAGAAGTTCGGACCGGACGGCGCGCTCCTGCAGGTCATCGGCAGGCCCGGATCCGGGGAGGGCGAGCTCCGTGCTCCGGCGGGCGTGGCGGTGACCCCGAAAGGGAACGTGGTGGTGGCCGACACGGGCAACCGGCGCGTGCAGGTCTTCAGCCCCAAGGGGGTCTTCCTGGGCGCATTCCGCGGGAAGACCGGGAAGGACGGCCAGTTCCGCGAGCCCGCGGCGGTGGCCGTTGACAGCGGCGAGAACATGTACGTCGCCGACCGCGGGATGGACCGGATCTCGAAACACGACAGCGCGGGGAACCAGCTCTGGACCGCCGGGACGAGCGGCAGAGCGGAGGGAGCCTTCCGCGGGCCGGAGAGCATCATCATCTCAACGGACGGCGAAGTGTTCGTGCTCGACGGCGGGAACGCGAGAGTGCAGGTCTTCGACAACAGCGGCAGGTTCCTGCGGGCCTTCGGGAGCGAGGGCAGGGGGCCGGGCGATCTGCTGGAGCCGACGGGCATGGCGCTGGACGGCAGCATCCGCCTC
The DNA here is from genome assembly GCA_964617655.1 of uncultured Nitrospiraceae bacterium. Classification (GTDB taxonomy): domain Bacteria; phylum Nitrospirota; class UBA9217; order UBA9217; family UBA9217; genus JAKAHZ01. Next base: position 1,024 of record CAZTXN010000227.1, read on the forward strand.
CTCGTGGCGGACCGGGGCAACAAACGCATCCAGGCCTTCACCCTGCGCCAGACGCCGGCGGTCCCCGCCGAGGTGGCCGCGCAGCCGCGGATGAACGAGGTGCAGCTTTCCTGGAAGCCGAACCGGGAGACCTACCTGGAGACCTACAAGGTCTACCGCGCCGATGACCCGGACGGCGTCTTCACGCTTCTGGCCGCGACCACGGAGCCCTTCTACCTGGACCGCGGCCTGCCGAGCAACCAGGCTTTCCACTACCGCGTGACCAGTCAGGCGGTGCAGGGAAATGAGAGCGCGCCGTCGGCGACGGCATCGGCGGTCACGCCCCGTCTCGTGCCCTCGGCGCCGCGGAGCGTCCGGCCCGACGCATCGGAGAAGCAGATCGCGCTCTCCTGGCTCCCGAACAAGGAGCCCTTCGTGAGCTCCTACCGGGTCTACCGCACCCGGAACCTGGGGAGCGGCTTCGAGGCCGTGGCCGAGACCGACCGGCCGGTCTTTCTCGACGCGGGACTGGCCGACGAGACGCTCTACTATTACCAGGTGACGGCCGTGGGGAAGGAAGGGGACGAGAGCCCGGCGAGCGAGGTCGCCTTCGCCACGACGCCGCGGCCGCCGCTGGCCGCTCCGCCGGTGGAGATCGTGAAGATCGAGCTGCGGGAGATCTTCGCGTCGGCGTACAAGCACTACGAGTCGCATCCCCTCGGCACGGTCGCGGTCAGGAACAACACCGACGGCCCCGCGGCGGGCATGAAGCTCACCTTCGCGATCCGCGACTACATGGACTTCCCCACGGAAGTCGAGGTTCCCGAGATCGGACCGCGGCAGCAGGCGGAGGTCCCGCTCAAGCCGGTCTTCAACAACCGCATCCTCGAGGTGACCGAGAACACGCCGCTCCAGAGCGAGATCGCCCTTCTCTATTATGCCGGCGCCGAGCCGCGGACCGTCAAGCGGAGCCATCCCGTGACGCTCTACGAGCGCCATGCCATGACCTGGGACCTGCTGGCCAAGATCGGCGCATTCGTGACGCCGAAGGACCCGCCGGTGGCCGACTTCGCCCGGAGCACGGTCCAGCCCTACGTGGAAGCCCATCCGAACCTGCATCCGGCGATCGTTCATGCCCGTGCGCTCTACGCGGCCCTGGGCGTCTATGGGCTGTCCTACATCGTGGACCCCACGAGTCCCTTCCAGGAGTTCTCGGAGAAGAGCACGGCCGTGGACTATCTGCAGTATCCGCGCGACACCCTGGCGAGGAAGAGCGGGGACTGCGACGACCTCTCGGTCCTTTACGCGTCGGCGCTCGAGAACATCGGGATCGGCGCGGCCTTCGTCGATGTGCCGGGACATGTCTTCGTGCTTCTGAACACCGGCGTTCCCGAATCGGACAGGGCGACGCTCGGTGTGCCTGATACGCTGCTCGCGGTGCACCGCGGCTCGGTCTGGCTGCCGGTGGAGATGACCATGGTCGGCGCGTCCTTCACCCGGGCATGGCAGAAGGGCGCGGAGCAGTTCCACGACTGGTCCGCCAGGGGCAAAGCGGTGGTCCTCGAGATCCAGAAGGCCTGGGAGGAGTTCCGGCCGGTCACCCTGCCGCATGCCGAAACCGCTGCGGTGCGGGTCAAAGCGGATGAGATCGAGGCCAGGTTCCCCGATGAGCTGCAGGAGCTCGGCCGGCAGCGGCTTGCCATGCTCTCGGCCGGTTATATCGCCGCGCTGAAGCGGGACCCGGCGGACAGGAACGCCCTGTACCGTCTCGGCATCCTGTACGGCGAGAACGGCATGTATGCCGAGGCCCTGGAGCAGCTCCAGAAGCTCCTCGCCCTGGACAGGACGAACGCCACGGCTCTGAACAACCTGGGCAACATCTATTTTCTCCAGGGCCGGACGGATGACGCGCGGATCTCCTATGAGGCCGCGCTCGCATCGGACCCGGAGGACGTGGGCACCCGGGTGAACCTTGCGCGGGCACTGCTGCGGCTCAACAGGAAGACCGAGGCGCGGACGGCCTTCCAGGAGGCGGCGTCTGCAGATCCGCGCGTGCTGCGGAGCTTCGGCGATCTGGCCGCGGAGCTGGGG
>CAZTXN010000228.1:0-3058 GCA_964617655.1 uncultured Nitrospiraceae bacterium
GCGCCGGTCAAAACCCCTTCACCTCGACCTTCACCACGACCTTCCGCACCGCAGCGGGCCCCCGGGAGGCCAGCCGCGGCGCATGGGCGTCCTCGGGATAGAATACCGCCACCTGTCCCGCCTGGAGCCGGACCAGCGTGGCCTCCCCGGGCGGGACGTCGCCGAAGGTGATGTCCTTCTCCCGGTCGTAGGCCTCGGTGATCCGCATCCGCGCCGCCGGCGCCCAGCCGATCGTCTCCTCGCCCTCCAGGATGAACTGGAGGTCGATGTACCTGCGGTGGTACTCGTAACGCGCCTTCTCCGGCGGGACGGTCTCGCAGCGCTGCGGCAGGGCGAAGACCCGGTCCCCGTCGATCTCGACGCGCTCGGCGTCGAGCGAAGCCAGGTCCGGCCGCCGCAGGAACTCGATGGCCTTCACGAGCGTCGGCGACAGCGGCATCTGCCGCTCGATAAGCTTGAGGTCGGTCACGATCATGGGGCGGCTCCTCGTTCGAAATGGGCTCGCGCGCGCTGCGCGAGCTCCTCGGGAAGGTTCAGGACCATCTCGGTCCTGAGCAGTTTCTGGAGGAAGAAGTCGTCGTTCCGGTAGTTCGGCGAGAGGTTCTGGCGGTTCACCATCTTCAGGATGCAGTGGAAGCCTACGGTCTCCCCTCCCCGGGCCGAGTAGAGCATGAAGTTGAAGCTCAGGTGGCCCAGCTCCTCGTAGAGCCGCAGGACCGCCGCGATGCCGTCGCAGAGGTCCCGCAGGTCCCGCACCGTGATCCTGCCGAGGTCGCTCTGTTCCTCGTGCACCGCCATGATCTCGTTGCTGCCCATGGGCGCAAAAGGCGCGATCCAGTGCCAGGCGCCGTACTGCCCGATGTACCGCTCGCCCCGACGCCGCTCCTCGGCGATGAGGTCCGCGAAGTAGTGCGTGCCGTTCCGGGCCACGTACTCGGTGGAGGCGTCCAGCATCCTCCCGTGGTAGGTGTAGGGCACGTCCGAGGCGAGCATCTGCATGTGCGGATGGACCAGGCTGGCGCCGGCCGGCAGGAGATAGTTCGCGCCCACGGTCGCGAAGCCCACGGTCACGTCCCGCTCATAGACGTCCTTCAGGAAGTTCCGCGCCAGCTGGAACCCGTCGGCCAGGAGCAGCGGCTCCATATCCGCCGGCCGCACGAAGTGCTCCCGCGTCAGCACGATGACCGGGTGGTAGTGCGCCAGGGAGAAGAGGTTGGCGAAGAGCACGGCCTCGCCCTGCTCCATCCTGCCCCCGGGAAGCACGGCCTCGGGATACCGCGCGGTCCTGCTCCGCACCCTGTCCGGGCAGAAGATGCAGTTCTCGGCCGTCTCCTTCGCGAGCGCGTCCAGGAGGCCGGCGTCGTTCTCGCCGAAGAATGCCTTGGCCTTGTCCTTCAGGAAGGGATTGTAGATGCTGGTGTCGCGCAGGAGGGGGTCCCGCCGCACCTCCACGCGGTGCTCCTCCTCGGCGAAGTCATTGAAGGGGTTCTGGATCGTGAAGAGGGACTCGAACCGTTCGAACTCGATCTTCGGCATACTTCCGTCCTCCGCAAACGTCCGCTACCTGCTGACCGCTTCCTTGCTGACCGCTGAAGGCATCCGCTGCTTGCGGCGTGCCGGCTTCCCGCCGGCGGCAGCCCGCTCCTCCTCCGTGAAGATGCCGATCTTCCCGAACTCGCCGTCATAGCCCGGCGAGATCCGCACCGCGCCCAGCCGCATGCGCCGCACCGCCTCGGCGATGAGCAACGTGCCCGCCTGCTCGATCGCCTCCAGGGGGGCTTCGCGCAGGATGAAGAGCTCCGGCCCGAGCGCATCGAGCAGGGAACCGTAGAGGGCCTGCACCTTCTTCGTGTTCACGCCTGCTCCAAGCGACTCCGCCGCGAGCTCCTGCAGGGGGATGATGCTGCTGTATCCCGGCGCGGCCTCCGGCCTTCGACCCTCCTCCCGGTCCGCGAGCGCCTCCACGCGGTGCATCACGCCGATGGTGAGCCGTCCGCCGCATGCCGGGCAGCGGCCGTCCAACGCAGAGGTCTCGCGCGGGGTGAGCCGCACGCCGCAGCCGCGGTGGCCGTCATAGTGGTACTTCCCTTCCTCGGGAAAGAACTCGAGAGTGCCGAGGAATCCTCTGCGGGTGCGCACCGCGGCGCTGATGCCGCCGTAGGAACGGTCCGTATCAAAGAGGTTCGCCTCCCTCGCGAGCTTGGCAGCGGAGTGGGCGTCGGAGTTCGAGAGCAGCGTGATGCTGTCCAGGGCCGAGACGCGCCAGTTCATGGCCGGGTCGGACGAGAGCCCGGTCTCGATGGCGTGGATCTGCGGGGTCAGCTCTCCGAAGCACTCCTCCAGGGAATCGAAGCCCGAGGCAGCGCCGAAGACCGAGAAATGCGGGGTCCAGGCATGGGCGGGGATGAAGAGCGCCTCAGGCGAGGCATCGAGCGAGAGACGGAGCAGCTCCTTCGCGTCCAGGCCGAGGATCGGCCTGCCGTCCGCCTGGAGGTTGCCGATCTTCCCGAGGCTCCGGTTCAGGCGCTCTGCTGACGACAGGTCCGGCATCAGCAGGACCGCATGGACCTTCCGCGTCCTGTCCTTCCTGCGGAAGATGCAGCTCACCTCTGCCGAGAGGATGAAGGAGACCTCGGCCCGGCAGGAGGCCGGGACCTCGCCGGACCGGTGCTGCTTCCGGAGCGCGTAGAGGCCGTTCCCCTGGGGCTCCAGCTTCTCCTTGAGCTCAGTTAGATAGGCAGGATGGGTGAAGTCGCCGGTGCCGATCACCGCGATGCCCTTGAGCTGCGCCCCGCGCCAGAGCCCCTCAGGGCACATGTCCTGGCTCGTTGCGCGGGAGTATCTCGAATGGACATGCAGGTCAGCGATGAACGGCGGCATGGGGGGGATTATAACATGCTGCGCCGCGGCACGAAAGCCCTTTGGCAGCAGCGCGCGTTATCAGGTTGTTGAAATATAATTTTGCCTGTCTTTGCGAGCGAAGCGAACTTGTAGTCATGATTGACTCCGACTACTTTACGGAGGAATAACGACAGACTGGGCTGAAACTTCCGTATCA
>CAZTXN010000229.1:0-3040 GCA_964617655.1 uncultured Nitrospiraceae bacterium
GTACTACGAAGGTAGGCGGTATTACACCAGAATCCTGCAGCAAGGTCAACAATAAGTTCTCATTTTGACGGTGTATTTTTCGGGTAGGGTTCTGCACCAGACTGCATTGTGAACTAAAAGTACCTGTCCTGTCGCGGGAAGAAGTTCGCGGCACGAGGAACCATGAAGCGCCCGTCCGCCACTCCTGCCGCATAAATATAATTCCTTTCAATGTCCAAGTATGCTAGTATTCTCATACGTTCTCGCAGCTCCATGCGCCAGGCTCTGCACCGATGCCGACGGTCAGGAACATACCAGGACCTTACCGGTTGTTCTTCTACAGCTTTGACTGCAACGAGCCGGCGCATGTACATGTGCAGCGGGAACGGCTGACCTGCAAGTTCTGGCTGGAGCCGCTTGCCTTGTCACGGAACCACGGGTTCGCGTCTTCCGAACTGAACGTCATACGCAGGACCATCTCTGAGAACAGGGAGAAGATACTGGAGGCATGGAATGAACACTGCGGTCGTGCTCCACGACGTAAAAATTAAGAGCGTCAGGGTGACCGAGGACCTCATCACCGCATCTCTGGCCGATGGGAGGACCATCAGCGTACCGCTCGCATGGTCATGGCGTCTTTCCGAGGCCACGCCGGAGCAGCGTGCGCAGTACGAGATCATCGGCGACGGCCAGGGGATCCGCTGGCCTGAGATCGACGAGGACATCAGCGCCGAAGGCATGCTCTTCGGAACTCCTGCGCCCCGGCTGCGGACATGAGCTCTTTTGGTGGGAGATGCACGTGGGACGGCTAGTAAAAACAGAGGGAAAGACCGGTAGCCGCGGCAAGATGCCGCGGCTCTTTTTTTACACCTGAGCTCCTTCTCTGCGCGATATCCCTTCAGTTGCGCGCTTACACTCCGTTCTCGCTGTCATGGTGATAATCCGGAACTGGCCGGAAGCGAGCGAGAGGATGGCCTGATCCGCGCCGATCTGCTGCCCTGAGCCTGTCGAAGGGTCGCCCTGGTAGAAGCGGACGATGATGCTGCCCGCTGGTTCGAAGCCCGTGTTCTTGACCGAAGCGGTGAGGGTGACCGTCTCGCCCTTTGCAGGCATGGCCTTGGATCAGGAGCCGTTCGGGAGCTGGGAGGAGGCGAGGTACGCGAGCGCGTGTTGCTTCCAACATTAATCCCGCCTTTATAGATTCACCATTTTCGTTTTTAGGATAATTCAGATTGCGACGTCCCGTCATTACGACGATATTCCAGTTCATCCACACAAATAAAAGGGTCAGGAGCTTGTCTCCTGACCCTTCTCTTTTCTCCAATGCCTCGGACCGCCGCGGTCCGGCTAGTTCCCGGTCTTTCGCTCGCCCGCGCCGACCGGCGGCTTGAGATCCGGCGGCGGCAGCTTGGAGCGCGCCTCCATGGCCAGGGTCGTTGCCGCGAGGTCCTCGGTCACCTGTTTGTACTTCTTCTGCGCCTCCTCCTGGCTCCCGATGCGCTCATAGAGGCGCGCCTGCTCCAGGGTCGCCGGCCCGGTGCCCGCGAGGCTCTCGGCCCGGCTGAAGGCCCGAAGCGCATCCTCGCGCCTGCCCTGGGCCGCATAGGCATATCCCAGCCGCTGCTGCACCATGGCAAGCAGGAAGGTCCGTGAGCTGTGCTGTTTCGTGAACTCCTCATAGGCCTTCACCGCGTCCTCCATCCTTCCCATCTCCACGAGCACATTACCGCTGAAGTAGAGGGCCGATGCTCCCGCCAGCGTCGAGCCGTACTGCTGCACCGTCTCCCGGAACCCCTGGAGCGCCCGGGGAAGGTCCCCTGTCAGCCCGCCGGCCGGCCGGTAGAAGGAGTACGCGGCATCGAACATCTGCGCCGCCTTCTTTTCCTTCCCGCTCTGCATAAAGGAATAGAGCAGGCCTGCCAGCAGCGCCACGACCAGAACCGTGAGCGCGGTATTGTAGGGCTTCTGGTATGCCCGGTAGTGGTCCGCTGCTCCCTCGGCGATGGACCGGAAATCCTGGATCGGTCTTATCTGCGTCCTGCCTGTCCGTTTCTTGATCTTCGCCATCTTTGGCGTTTCCTCCTTTTACGATGATGGGGATCGACATCCTTCTTCACAGACGTTATCGCATTCATCAGGCCGCTGGAACGATCTCCTGCCCGTCCGTGCAAGCACAGCGAAGGAGATCGGAACAAAGCCCCCTCACCCCACCCTCTCCCCCGAGGGAGAGGATACAGGCGAGGGGCCTGGAAGTAACGACCAGATCCGCTTCCGTCTCAGCAGAACCGTTTCGCTGCCCGCTCCGAGAGCTTCCGCGAGTTCCTGAAGACCTGGTCCGCCTGCCGGGCCGAGAGGCCGGCGCCGAGCAGTATCCGCCGCGCCTGCGCGTCCGAGACCAGGTCGCCCGGCTCGTGGGTGTCCGTATCGATCACCAGGAGCGCGCCGGCGTCCAGCGCGGTCCGCGCCACATGGCCGTTCGAGAGGCTGTGGCCCTTGCGGGTGGTGATCTCCAGGCAGACCCCGTGCTTCGCCGCCAGCCGGGCCTCCTCCTTGGTGAGCAGGCCGGGATGGGCCAGGATGTCCACCTTCGCCTCGATGGCCGCGCGGTTCGTGCCCGGATGGACCGGCTCCACCAGGGTCTCGCCGTGGGCGACGACGACCGCGGCGCCGAGGGACCGCGCCTGCTTCGTGAGCGGCCCGAAGGTCTCGGGCGGGATATGGGTCAGCTCGATGCCCGGCAGCGCCCTGATCTTCCAGCGCTTCCCGAGCTCGCGGCAGGCCGCGGTCACCCGGGGGATGATGAAGTCGAGGTTCGAGGCGTCGGCATGGTCCGTGATGGCGATGACCTCGTACCCCTGCATCACGGCGCGGCGCACCAGCTCCGACGGCACCAGGACGCCGTCGCTGAACAGGGAATGGGTATGCAGATCGATCATCGGTCTTCCCTCATGACCCGGCCGGTCCTTGGTCCATCCGGCATTTCTTCGCTTCTTCCAACGTTGATGATCTCGTAAGAAGTCCTGTTAGCCACAAAATGGCACAAAAAGCTCAGAAATATCTT
>CAZTXN010000230.1:0-3021 GCA_964617655.1 uncultured Nitrospiraceae bacterium
CCTGCCCCGTGGTACCGTACCTTCCCATGAAGATGCAGGACCTTCTCGGCCCGGGGGGCCGCGTGCAGCAGGCCATGGGGCCGGCGTACGAGCACCGGCCGCAGCAGCTCGAGATGGCCGAGGCCGTCCGGCGGGCGCTCGGCGGCAGGACGCACCTCATCGTCGAGGCCGGGACCGGCGTGGGAAAGAGCCTCGCCTACCTCGCCCCGCTCGTGCTCTGGGCCCGGGAGGAGGACTGCCGCGTCGTCGTGGCCACCTACACCAAGGCGCTGCAGCAGCAGATCGTCCAGAAGGACATTCCCTTTCTCCGGACCGTCATCGGAGACTTCCGCGCGGCCCTCTGCGTGGGCGGCGAGAACTACCTCTGCCTGCGCCGCTTCGACCAGCTCCGCACCGGCGACCTCTATGAGCAGGGCGACCTCGGAGCCCTGGACCGGCTCTTCCAATGGTCCTTGGCAACGCGCACCGGGCTTCGGAGCGAACTGGAGTTCGAGCCGCCGCCCGGGCTCTGGGCCAAGGCCTGCCGTGAGAGCGACCTCTGCTTCGGCCGCGACTGCTCCTCGTACCGGGACTGCCTCTACCAGAAGGCGAAACTGGCGGAGCAGCAGGCCCAGCTGCTCGTGGCGAACCATCACCTCTACTTCGCGGACCTGGCCACGGGCGGGAACGTCCTCCCGTCCCACCGGGCCGTGGTCTTCGACGAGGCTCACCAGGTCGAGGACGTTGCCACGGATTATCTCGGCATCGAGGTCTCCAACTCCTCGGTCCGGTACCTGCTCGACAGCCTCCTGAGCCAGCGCACGCGCAAGGGCCTGCTGACCCGGCTCAAGGTCCAGGACCACGCCGCGCAGCACGCCCGGACCCTGGTGGACGACCTGCGGCTCACGGCCGAGAACTTCTTCCTGAACCTGCAGGACCTCCTGCATGCCGGGACGGTCCTGCGTGTTCGCGCGCGCGGCGCGGTGCCTGACCTCCTGAGCGGCCCGCTCGACGGGCTCCGGGACGCGCTGGCGGCCCTGCCCGTCGGGTCCCACGAGGAGGAGCAGGAGGTGAAGGCCTTTGCGGCCCGGGCCGGCGGCCTGGCGGCGGCCGTCCGGCACAACCTTGTCCAGGCCGGGGAGGCCTTCGTCTACTGGGCCGAGCGGGAAGGCAGGAAGCTCCGGCTCGTGGCCTCGCCCGTCGAGATCGCCGAGACCCTGCGGGAGCACCTCTTCGGACGGATCGAGACCGTGGTCCTCACCTCGGCCACGCTCTCGGCAGGAGGCTCCTTCTCGTATATCCGGGGCAGGGTCGGCCTGGACGAACCCGCGGAGCTGCTGCTCGACTCGCCCTTTGAGTACGAGCGCCAGGCGCTGCTCTACATCGCTCCCGGCCTGGACGACCAGCAGGCCGGGGGGTTCCAGGAGCGGTTCGACCGGGAGCTCCAGGCCGTGCTCGCCGTCACCGGCGGCCGGACGCTCGTGCTCTTCACGAGCTACGGCCAGCTCCGGCGGTCCCGCGACGCCCTGCGAAGCAATGCGAACGGGCTCGCCCTCCTCTGCCAGGGCGAGATGCCGGCCTACCGGCTGGTGGAGCGGTTCAAGGAGACCCCGAACGCCGTGCTCTTCGGCACCGCGTCCTTCTGGCAGGGCATCGACATCCCGGGCGAGGCGCTCCAGTGCGTGGTGATCGCCAAGCTGCCCTTCGCCGTGCCCGACGAGCCGCTGATCGAGGCGCGCATGGAGCGGCTCCGGAACCCCTTCTACGAATACCAGGTGCCGCAGGCGACCCTGCTCTTCCGGCAGGGCTTCGGCAGGCTGATACGCACCAGGACGGACCAGGGCGCCGTGGCGGTGCTCGACAGCCGCATCATGACCAAGGGCTACGGGAGGTCCTTCCTCCGGTCCCTCCCCCCCTGCCGCATCACCGACGACCGCGAGGAGCTCGCGGCGTTCATGCGGCGCATCGGGCCGGTCGGCGCGGCCGCGCAGCGGGTCCCGGCGGAAGGAGCGTGACATCCATGGAACTGCACTTCACCAGGACGAACGGCCCGGTGGACGAGGCCATCGACGGGCTGCTGGCCCTGGCCGGCGGGATCCGCCGGCCGGACTACGTCCGCGAGATGGTCCTCGCGGCGCTCAAGGCGGGGCAGGAGGACGACGAGCGGGCGGACCTGAAGCTCATGAACTCCACGCTCAAGGAGATGCGGTTCACCTCCAAGGTCTTCGGCCCCTACCGGGGCGTGCGCAAGGTGACGGTCTTCGGGTCGGCGCGGACCGCGCCCGGCGACCCGCTCTTCGCCATGGCCCGGGAGTTCGGCAGGGAGCTCGCCCGGGCCGGCTACATGGTGATCACCGGCGGCGGCGGGGGCATCATGGAGGCCGTGAACGAGGGCGCCGGCCCGGACCACTCCTTCGGCGTGAACATCCGGCTGCCCTTCGAGCAGCGGGCGAACCCGGTGCTGGAGGGCAACCCGCGGCTGATCACCTACAAGTACTTCTTCAACCGGAAGGTCGCCTTCCTGAAGGAAGCGGACGCGATCGCCCTCTTTCCCGGCGGGTTCGGCACGCTCGACGAGGCCATGGAGACGCTCACGCTCCTCCAGACCGGCAAGCGCAATCCCCTGCCGCTGGTGCTCGTGGACGGGCCGGACGGCGCCTACTGGAGCGCCTTCATCGGCCTGCTGCGGAAGGAGCTGCTGGGGCGGGGCCTCATCAGCGCGTCGGACTTCTCGCTCTTCCAGCGCGTCGGGACGGTGGACGAGGCGGTCGGCCGGATCACGGCGTTCTATCGCCGCTACCACAGCATGCGGTACGTGAACGGCCGGCTCGTGATCCGGCTGCTCGAAGCGCCGCCAGCGGAGGCGATCGCTGACCTGGAGCACCGGTTCCGGGACATCCTGGAGCCCGGCGGCGGCATCGCGCATTCCGACGCCCTGCCGGAGGAGGCGGACGAGCCGGAGACCGCGCACCTGCCGCGGCTCATCATGGACTTCACCCGGACCGACTTCGGCAGACTGCGGGAACTGATCGACGGGATCAA
>CAZTXN010000231.1:0-3006 GCA_964617655.1 uncultured Nitrospiraceae bacterium
GGAGTATGATCACTTCATTCCCTCTCCCGAAAACTATACCCCACTCCCCGCACAGTCTGAATATACCCCTGTCCGCCGGCTTTTTCGAGTTCCGCGCGCAGACGCCGGATGTGCACATCCACGGTCCGGGGCTCCACAAACGACTCGCCTTTCCAGACCGCGTCCAGGATCTGGTCCCGGGAGAAGACCCTTCCTTTGCGCTCCAGCAGAAAGCGGAGCAGCCGGAACTCGGTGGGCGAAAGCTCCACGGCCTTCTCCCCTATCGTGACCAGGTGCCGCTCCAGGTCCACTTCCAGGTCATCTGCGCGAAGCAGTTTCCCACCGCCCATTGGTCCCTCGGCCCGCCGCAGCACGGTCCTGACCCTTGCCACCAGTTCCCGGACGCTGAAGGGCTTGGTGATGTAGTCGTCCGCGCCGCTCTCCAGGCCCATGACCTTGTCCATTTCCTCGGACCGGGCAGTGAGCATGATGATGGGAACGACTGCCGTCTCCGGATCTTTCTTGAAGATGCGGCAGAGTTCCATGCCTGACAGCTCGGGCAGCATCAAATCCAGCAGGATGAGCTGGTAGGGCCGCTCGCGCACCATGCGGAGGGCCGCGTCCCCGGTCCGTGCCTCTTCGACAAGGTAGCCTTCCTTCTTGAGATTGTAGGTGACGAGTTGCAGGATATCCTGCTCGTCATCCACCACCAGTATGCGCTGTTTCGGCTCCACACCAAAGATTGTACGGAAAAAGCCGCAGGGGAGCAAGAAAAAACCTGACCTTGTTTTCAGCTGTCATCCTGTTGTCACACTTCCGTAACAGATTCGTAACAATTCGCCGGTATAGATACAGCACCGGAGGTTCAGCGCCATGAGCACCTTCAAGAAATTCATCGATATCCTGATCAAGTTCATGATCCCCCTCATGATCGTGGCGCTCCTTTTGGGCATTGCCCGGATCATCCTCGACCTGCGGGTCGTGTTCTCGAGCCCGACGATCGCCGCCGGGTTCAACCTGATGATCACGAACATCCTTTCCATGTTCATCGTGATCGAGCTGCTCCGGAGCATCCTCGAATATTTCGAGCACCAGCGCGTCAAGATAACCTTTATTACCGACGCGGCGCTGGTGTTCATCCTGCGGGAGATCATGATCGGCCTGTTCCAGCACGCCCTGGCCGCGCGCGAAATCCTGGCGCTCGCGGGCCTCATCCTCGTCGTGGGCGGCGTGCGGACCCTGGCGGTCGTATTCTCGCCGGACAGGGCGTAACGATAAACAACAGGAGGATGTACCATGTCGGGAATCAGTGTCAGCGATAAAATCGAAAGCATCGTCCTGACCACCGGGCTGGTCCTGGCGGTCACGGCCCTGGTGCTGTACTGGCGATAATGAAAAAGGTCTTTCCTGAAAATTTCCAGTGGGGCGTCGCCACCTCCGCGTTCCAACTTGAAGGCTCACCCTACGCCGACTGGGCGAGCTGGGACGCGGTGCTGCACGCCCACCCGCAGGTGACGAACCACTATGCCCTTTACAAGGAGGACTTGAAACTCCTCAAGGACCTGGGGGTGAGCGCCTACCGCTTCTCCCTGGAATGGAGCAGGATACAACCCCGCGAGGACACGTGGGATCATGGGGCCATCAGCCATTACCAGGAGATCGTGGACATCCTCCGGGATTACGGCATCGAGCCGATGGTCACGCTCCACCATTTCACGCACCCCCTCTGGTTCATCCACCGGTACCCCTGGCACCGGGACGCATGCCGGGAAAAATTCCTGCGGTTCGCCGAGATGATGGTCTCGACGATCAAAGGGGTCCGGCACTGGATCACCTTCAACGAGCCCTACGTCATCCTGTTAGGCGGCTATCTCGATGGCTGCATGCCGCCGGGCCTGCGCGACGTGAAGCCGTCGCTCCTGGCGCTCAGGAACATCTTCACCTGCCACGGCAAGGCCTACGACATCATCCATGCGTACGTGCCGGACGCCATGGTGAGTGTCGCGCACAACATGTCCGTCTTCTCGCCCTGGAAGCGCTGGAACCCCCTGGACCGCCTGCTCACGAAGACGGCCAAATACTTCTACAACACCTCCCTGATCGACGCCTTCCGGTCCGGCGTCTTCGTGATCAAATTCCCCTTCTCCCGGCCGATCGAGGTCGAGGTCCCGATCAGGGACAAGCTGGACTTTTTCGGCGTGAACTACTACACCCGGATCCACCTGCGTTTCAACCCCTTCAAGAAAATGGGCGTGGAGCTGCGCCACCTCGATCTCGAAGGCCATGGGCTCTCAAATCTGGGATGGGAGATGCATCCCCGGGGCATGATCAAGGTGCTGCGCGCGGCCTCGCGGCTGGGCAAGCCGCTCATCATCACCGAAAACGGCATCGCAACCCACGACGGCCAGCGCAAGACCGAGTACATGAAAAAGCACGTAGACGTCCTGGAAGACTGCATCAGGCAGGGCCTCGACGTCCGCGGTTATTACTACTGGACCCTCATCGACAACTACGAGTGGCTCCACGGACTCGACGCCCGATTCGGCCTGTACCGCGTGGACTTCAAGACACTCAAGCGCGTCGCCACGCCGGCCGCCGCCTACTATTCCTACCTCATCGAAAGCCGCTCCCGGTTGTAACAGGATTTTCACCGCCCCGTAACGCGCCTGTAACACTCGCCGTGTACGATCCCTTCCCAACAAGGAGGGATCCATGACACTCTACTGGATATGCGCGGCCGTCGCCGCGCTGGGGCTCGCGGTCTACGCGATGCAGATAGGGGCCGTCCGGGGCGCGGTCAGGCAAAAAAACGGCGAGTCGCCGGGACCGCGCGGAACGGAGCACCGTCCGCCGGTCTCGGTCCTGAAGCCCCTCAAGGGGTTGGACGACAACCTCTTCGACAACCTCGAAAGCTTCTGCCTGCAAGACTACCCCGAATACGAAATCATTTTCTCCCTGCAAGATCACAACGACCCCGCCTATAAGATCGCCTGCAAGGTCAAGGACAAGCACCCCGACAAAAATATT
>CAZTXN010000232.1:0-3004 GCA_964617655.1 uncultured Nitrospiraceae bacterium
GGAGTGCCTACACGGTCACTGTACCACTTTGAACTTTTACTTACTCTATGTCGCGATTACGGTTTCCATTTGTGTCAGGAACATTACTGGTGGAATCCCGCTAAGTTGCCGACACCTGCTGAATGGGTCAATGTTCGCCGCATACGGGTTAAGGATGCTGTTAATTGTATATGGTGGTTGTCTCCCTCCCCTTGGCCAAGAGCATCGAATAAGCGTATTCTTGCGCCTTACAGCGACTCAATGAAGTCGTTGCTTAAGAACGGCTACACCCCCAAACTTCGTCCTTCCGGACATGATATATCGGACAAATTTGGAAAGGATAATGGCGGCTCTGTTCCTCCGAACTTGATTGCGCTCGCTAACACTGAATCAAATGGTGCATATCAGGAATATTGCCGCGCCAATTCATTGCCCGTGCACCCTGCCCGGTTTCCGGCGGGCATTCCAGAGTATTTTATTCGAATGCTTACGAATGAAGGCGACCTTTTGCTCGATCCCTTTGCCGGTTCTTGCGTCGCAGGAGAGGTCGCTGAGTCTCTGAATAGGAAATGGATCTGCTGTGAATTGTCTGAAGAGTATCTTAAGGGCGCACGCGCGCGTTTTGTTGGTCTAAAGCCTCGTTTACGAAAAGCGGAAAATCAGCCTTATCAAATATTCCCGCCTTGTTCGCTTAATGGCAAAGCGGATAACTCGCTGCTTCCGGAAGACGGCGGTTACAAGCGACCTGCAAAGAAAGGCGCTCGTTCGTAAGGAAAGCTTTTGACCTTTAATATATCCCAATATGGATTGTCTAGGCTTGATGTGGGTGGTTTTATCCCCACTCTGCCTGCAACTGCGGAACTTGGGCTAAGATACAATAGCTCGTTACATCGAAAATAAAAGATCCCCTTCGCGGCGGCAAGACGCCGCAAAGGGGATCTGGTGGTGCGCCGCCCTGCTGCAGAGAGCGGCGCGAACGCTTTCCTGTCTAGTGGCTTCTGTTGATCCTTGCTGCCTGGCCTCCGGGCGTGCCCATGGCATCTCGCTGCTTCTCGATGACCCGCTCCATCCCCAGCCGCGTGGCCGAGAAGCCGTGCTCGGTCGGCTCCTCCTCCCTCTTTACCGCGTTCATGAAGTCGCAGCGCCAGCAATTCGTGAGCTTCTGCGCGTAGGTGCCCTGGATCTTGCCGCCGCAGAGCGATCCCGCCACGACCCAGCAGGCCCTGCCCGCGTTCCGGCCCTCATGGGCGCCGTGCAGGTCCTGGTTCACCGTGACCGGGCAGATGCCCAGGTCCCGCGCCTTCGCTCCGCCCGGCTGGCGGCCGCAGTTCTTGAATTCCCAGCAGTTCATTTTGCTCATTCCTGATGCGCTCCTTTTCCCATGAAGTGAACGTCACCGGAGGTCCATGCTCCGGAATAAATGATGATGATGACGGTCAGCGTTCTCTCTCCCTGGCCGGGGCCGTCGGAGCAGCGGCAGCGGGAACCGCGGAGGCCGGCCGGCTGAACTCTTTCCGGAGCGCCCGCTCCATGCCGAGCCGCGTATGCGAGAAGCCGTAGATCCCCGGTTCTTCCTCCTGCTTCACCAGGTTCATGAACTCGCAGCGCCAGCAGTTCAGCAGTTTCCTGGCATAGGTGCCCTGGATCTTGCCGCCGCAGAGCGATCCTGCCACGGCCCAGCAGGCCCTGCCCGCGTTTTTGCCGCCGTGGGCGTGATGGAGCGATGAATCAACGGCAGCGGGGCAGACACCCAGGTCCGCGACCTTCGGCCCGCCCGGCTGGCGGCCGCATTTCTTGAACTCCCAGCAGTTCATCCTGGCAGCCGGCGCAACATCCTTCAGTTCCGAGAGCGCACCCATCTTCCACCTCGCTTCCGGCGTGAGCACGGCGCTCCGCCCGCTTCTCCTGGACTCCTAAGCAATAAGACTGCCAGAATCGAAGTGTTTGAATTTATGATGTTTTAGTACGCGCCAGGCAGGGGTAGCGTCTCAGTTGCGCGATTTATGTCTCATCAATGCGACGAACTGTTTATACCAAAAGTATGAATTAAAGGCCAGTAATTTCTGCTCATCCCCTGCTGCGCGGCGCCAGCGGGTAGCATACTCCTTGTCTCTGCGACTGTATTCCTGGGCCGGGCATCGAGAGCCTGATGATGGCGCCTGGATCCCCCCCGTATCAAGTACGGGACAGGCTGAAACCTTGCGCGGGGATGACGGCAGCCGGGGAACTGCGTTCTCTCATCGCCACTCAACGATCACGCATGCTCCGGTCCATGGCGGTGAGCATGCCCCGGAGCATGCGCACGTCACGCTCGTCCAGCCGGGCCCTGCCGAAGAGCTGGCGGAAAGTGGCCATGGCCCGGGCAGGATGCTCGGGGTCCAGGAAGCCGGTGGCGAGCAGCGTGCGCTCGAGATGGAGGAAGAAGCGCTCCAGGTCCGCGGCGTCGGCCAGTGCCCGCTCCGCGGCCGGCCGGCGGATGCGGGCCGCGACAAGGAGCTCATAGGCCACGACCATCACGGCATGGGAGAGGTTGAGGGACGGAAAATCCTCGGACGAGGGGATGGCCAGCAGCTCGTTGCAGAGGTCCAGCTCCTTCCGGTCCAGGCCGTTCACCTCGCGGCCGAAGAGGATGGCCACGCGGTTCGCGGCGAGCAGCGGCAGGACGCGCTCCGCTGCCTCGCGGGCGGTCGAGATGTTCTTGCGGAGCCGGCCGCGGTGGCGCGAGGTGCCGATGACCAGCGCGTGGCCCGCGATCGCCTCGGCGAGCGTGGGCACGCGGATCGCCTGATCGAGGATCCGGCCCGCGCCCGAGGCCATCTTCCGCGCCTCGTCCGTCTCGTCCCGGGGCGGCCGGACCAGGACGAGCCGCGAGAGGCCCATGTTCATCATGCAGCGGGCCACGGAGCCGATGTTGCCCGGCGTCTTGGTCCGCACCAGCACGATGCTGACGTTCCGGAGGGGGTCGGAGGACATGGGGCGATTATAACGTATGGGACCGTGCGGAGGCAAGCGCCGCGGAGCCTTC
>CAZTXN010000233.1:0-2909 GCA_964617655.1 uncultured Nitrospiraceae bacterium
TTCGCTCCTGATCGTTCTGACCTAGGATAACACAGCAGGGAGGAAAGTCAAGCCGCGAGGCTTCAACCAGATGCCGCAGCCGCGATGCGGCGATGCGATGCCGCTGCGGGGATTACACGTTGACAGGCAGGGGGCGAGGCTGTTACTCTACGGGGGCGCTGGTGACCGGCGTGAAAGGAGCGAAGACCATGAAGAGAGGGCTGATGCTGCTGGTATGCGTCGTCCTCGCGACAACCGTGCATGCTGCCGAGAGCGCTCTCGACTGGTTCGACCAGGGTGCGAAATACGAAGCCCGACAGCAGTACGCCCAGGCCCATGCCGCGTATTCGCGGGCGCTGGAGCTCGATCCCTCCTTTGTGCAGGCCTATGTGGGAAGGGCAAGCGCGAGCAGCAGGCTGGGGCGGCAGGAACAGGCGATCCGGGACCTCGATCGCGCGATTCAGCTCGACCGAAGGAACGCAACGGCCTACAACAACCGCGGTCTTGCCTACCTGGCACTCAACAGGCCGAGGGATGCGGTCAAAGACCTGACCGAGGCCATCACGCGGGAGCGGAACAACCCGCTGTTCCATATGAACCGGGCGGTGGCCTATGCCCGGCTGGGCGAGCAGGAGAAGGCCATCGCCGACTACGGCATCACCATCGCCGCGGAGCCGCGGAACGGCGCGGCCTATGCCGGCCGGGGAGCTGCCTACCACGCCAGGGGAGAGAAGCGGCTGGCGCTCCAGGACCTCGAGAAGGCCTGCAGCATGGGGAACGAGACCGGTTGCAGGAGCCTGAAGGCGCTGAGGAGATGATCGCAGGAAGGCCGTTCTCTCGCAGAGACGCAGAGGACGCAGAGAACGACAGAATTGGAAACGAACGTCATATTTCGACAGGATCACAGGATGGGGCCGGATGACGTCAAAGGCGAACCTGTTCATCCTGGTATCCTGTCGAAGTCTTTTGAATACTGCATGAGGAGGTCGGGATGAAGGTCATCGCGTTCAACGGCAGCAGCCGCAAGGAGGGGAACACCGCACTGCTCCTGAACACCGTGCTGGCGGAGCTTGCCGCGGAGGGCATCGAGACGGAGCTCTACTCCCTGGCGGGAAAGCCCGTCCAGGGCTGCATCGCCTGCTACAAGTGCTTCGAGCACAAGAACAGGCGCTGCGCGGTGGAGAAGGACATCATCAACGAGTGCATCGAGAAGATGATCGCCGCGGACGGCATCCTGCTCGGCTCGCCGACCTACTTCGCCGATGTCTCGGCCTCCATGAAGGCCCTGATCGAGCGGACCGGCATGGTCTCCCGGGCGAACGGGGACCTTTACCAGCGCAAAGTGGGCGCCGGCGTGGTGGCGGTCCGGCGGGCCGGCGCGTACCATGTCTTCAGCACGCTGAACGCCTTCTTCCTCATCGGCCAGATGATCGTGCCCGGGTCGAGCTACTGGAACCTGGCCCACGGCCGGCAGCCGGGCGAGGTGGCGAACGACGAGGAAGGGATGAAGACGATGAAACAGCTGGGGAAGAACATGGCGTGGCTGATGAAGCAGTTGAAGAAGTAGGATCTCCGGAGCTGTGCTGAGGATGAAGTTGCCGGCTGTTGCCGGCATCTTTTTTTGTCGCACTATTATGTCATAATTATCACTTGATTGTATCATAATCAGGTGACATGATGCGGCTGTACGTATGAAGGAGGAACTCATGCCGATCATCAAGCCCATATCGAGCCTTCGGAACAAGACGCGCGAGATCGCTTCCCTCTGCCATGAGCAGGATGAGCCCGTATACCTGACGACGAACGGGGAAGGCGATCTGGTGGTCATGAGCATCGAGCATTACGAGGCGCTGACCGCGAAGACCGAGCTCTTTGAAAAGCTCGCTGTTGCACAATCCCAGTCGGCTGCGGGGAATAAAGGCATCAGCCATGCGCAGATGATGCAGAAGCTCCGAAAGCGCTCCCATGGCCGATAACCGCTCCATCCGTTACCTGCCGGCAGCAGTCGATGATCTGTTGTCGATCTATGACCGGATCGCTCATGACAGCCCGGCCCGAGCGAGAGAGTTCACGGATAAGCCGGATAAACGCATTGGCAGCCTGGCGTCACATCCGCTTCCGGGGGGGATCCCCAAGCATGAGAAGCTGCAGCTCTTCGGTTACCGTGTTCTCGGGGTGGAATCCTACCTTGTTTTTTATATCGTAAAAGGAGCGGCGATCGAGATCCACCGCGTCATCCACGGCGCCAGGGATCTGGATGACCTTGTTTAGGGGGTCGTGGCGGATGGGATGGTTGGCTTGGTCCGGTTCGGGGTGCCGTGCAGCTCTTGGGGACGGAATGCAACGAAATCGGCCTGAACCTGCCGGCTCCCTCGCGCAGCGAGGGGAGAACGACGCGGATCACGCGACGCCTTTGGCGCGTCGCTGTGGAGGCGCAGGTTGGAATTTCTATGTTATATTGTAAACGCTGAAAGCCCGAGAAAGGCGGCTTATGCTGACACGGTATGAACGTCCGAGGGGAGCCTATTGAGAATCAATTCTTTCATCTGTACTTTTAAGCTGGCATTATCAATATCTATTCCGACTAAATTGCCGGCTTCGTCGTAGTCAAGGACGATACCTTCGGAAATCTCTTTGCTTTCTACACTTGTTTTTTCTGAGAGGTCGATATAAAGGGAATCGGTCTCAGGGTAGTAATTCAGTTTCATGACTTATACCCCCGATCTGGAAAGGCATGAATTGTTCTTTTATTTTCCAATGTCACAACTCGTAAAACACGACCGTCAAGTTCGTCAATCACGCCCCAGAAGCGGAACCGATTATGCTCTTGGGTCTCGGCTTTTAACGGATTTTGAATTACTCGTATGCACCATTCTTTTTCAATGACCTTCGATCTCATCGCGAGCACCCTCAAGGCCGGCCAGGGACGA
>CAZTXN010000234.1:0-2857 GCA_964617655.1 uncultured Nitrospiraceae bacterium
CAGGGTGTTCTGCGAAGCAGGAGATGATACGAGGAATTCTCGCCGTGGATAGGCGCAGGCTTTGCTTCTCATAGAACATCGGGTTCTGAAAAGCAGCCAGCCGCTTTATGCGGGTAAGGAACGGCGACGGCAGGTCCTTCTTCTCGACAAAGATCCGCTGCGCGAGCACTGCGTGCGTTCTTGCCGGAAACTTGCCGACGACTTTCTTCTTCGGCGTCTTCCGAGATGGCGTTCTGTTCCAGGGAGCCTGTTCCTCCTCGCCTTCAACATCTCTGGGCACGCCGAGCACGCTATCAGACCGAATGGCTTCATTGGCTATCCGGTGGATCACCTCGGGCTGAAGTTTCCTGATAGACGCAAGGTATTCCCACTGATCGGCATAAGGAGTAACGTTTTCATCGAGAAATACCGTATTACCTTGCTGGCGCGGTTCATGCTGGAACGGCAGCGCGATCAAATTGCCGAACCCGCCTTTTGTCAAAGTATCCTGGCTGGGAAACAACCGGTCATAGGATTCCATGCTGAGCTGATGCCGCCGGCTCATGGTTTCCGTGATCAGGTAGCATCCCATGGTCCGAGCAGCTGCGGCGGGAACCGGTTCTGTGAAGAAAAACCAGGCGTGACCGCCGTTTCCTGACCGCGACCGTTCTACTGCGACCGGAAGATTCATGCTCTTGCAGGTTTCCCGGAACGCCGCGACATCGTCCTTCCAGGTCTCTTTGTCGAAATCAGCCGCGAGAAACCAGCAGGTATCGTCGGGCAACAGGGGATAGACGCCTATCACATGCCGGCCCTGGAGGTGATCCATGATGACCTGGTCTGTTACGGGGAGGAACTTGCGGCTGTCGCATTCGCTGCACTTGACAGGAGGCTTGAGGGTCTTTCCACAAACACCCGCGGCCCAGTCATTCGTGCAGGCGGGAGAATAACCCTTCTTGCCGGCGCGGCTCGTCCAAAGCTTCGGAAAGAGGTCCTCCCTGCCGCGAAACAATGAACGGAACAGGGCTACTTTTTCCTTTGGAGTTCTGGCAGCGTACGTGGCTGACGGCTCTTCGCAAACCGCTTCCAGATCTGTGAGCTTCTGTTTGAGTGCATTGAGCCTTAAAAGCGCCTCTTCCCGCTCGGCGTTCAGCTTGGAAAGCAAGGCCTCTTCTTTTGCGATGGTCTCGAGAAGTTCCCTCTTGTCAGACATCGAATCTCCGAATCAAGGATGGCAGGAACGCCATGTGCGGATAAGAGGTGCATCGGGATGAAACGGGGAAAGAAATCAGATTCATCCCGAAAAAGCCTGCTCTTAATGCGTCTTCTCGAAAAATGCTGTTTCTTTATACAGATCGGCAACGCGCTTCTCTTTTACGGCATTTTTCCTGATCTTCGCATAGTCTCCGTATCCCGTCTCGGACTGCATACTATATCGCGTGGCATTTACCGGACCGAGACTACTTACCAATGCGGCCCAGCCTGCATCTCTCAATGCATGGCCACTCGAAGATTTTGGTTTTATCTTAAGCATTTTAAAACACCTCCTGAACCAGAAACTCCAAAGGACTGCATACGTTCAGCGAAACAATACCCGGATTCTTCCTTGCTCTCTTAGCAATAGCATCATCACAGGTAATGAAATATTCCGCACCGCCGGACTCGGCACAGGATAGTGCATCGCTGTTTTCACGGAGAGCGACTTCTCGGGATAGGGCGCTTCACCGGCGACCCTGTTCGTACGGCCGTTAACCAGCGCGATCAGCTCTTTCCTCGTGGCCCGTTTTCTGAACGTCTGCGGAGAAATCACCATGTGCTCAACATACAGGTCTCAGGCTTCACCCCTCGAATCCACTGCCTGATACTTCGCTCCGGCGTAAGCGGCATATTCGTCAGCTTCTTCCACGACATGCCGGAGAGCGCCGTCGCGCGCATGCGCGGGAAGCACGGCGATGTTCCACGCGGTGCAGGCGCTGTTGAGCTGGTTCTGGCGCTCTTCGTGCGTTTCTCCCATGCTGATGTAGCCCGCAGCGAACCGCTCGATCATCTCTGAGACCTTAGAACTCATATCCCCTCGCCACCCAGTAGCGCCAATCCTCCATAGCCTCTTTGGCTTCCTTGCGCGTTTTGATGCCTTCCAACTGCGACAGCGGCACGCTGAACTTCCTCTTCTCCCACCGGATCGCCGCGAACATTTCATGTCCGCATTCATCCTCCGGCGCCATGCCGACGACTTCCACCGCCTCCCCGGCCTTTAACGGGGAAATCGATCTGTCTGCAATGCATTTGGCGGCAAAGGGAAACTCCAGGCGCTCCTCAAGGTAGCAGTACCAACCCATGGCTCGCTCGGCTTCGCCGTAGCAATCCACGATGATGTCGTCTTCAATGCGGGCTTCGCGAGATTTGTCGAGTTTGGGGTTGGGCATGATTCAGTTGCAACCGTATCAATTGACAATAAGCAATGCCAGTCTATCTTTTCCTGCTGTTGGTTGAAGATATCGACTTCCGTTCAGATAGAAGCTGGTTGGACTAAGCCGCTCAAGCGCCACGCAGCTATGGGATTTCAATCTGTCGTGCCTTGTAGTGAATTGCTGTTACCGAGGTGATCCGAGGGGCATGCTGCCGGTTGCGGGGTTCGTCGGGGTCAAAAGCGGCGATGCCGGACGGGTCCGCAAGCCCCTTTCGCACTCGACTATACAGGAAACAGGGCTTTTGGGCAATAGGGTATCGTTTTGAAAACGCCTGTGGATTTCGATCAAAGATCCGGCTGGGTAGTCGTGATCCATCATGCCGTTGCCCCCTTGTTCGGCATCAGGGTCCCTCTGTATAAAAAATCTCTTGCGGAGTTCTGTAGGGGCAGCCCGGTGTGGCCGCCCTT
>CAZTXN010000235.1:0-2823 GCA_964617655.1 uncultured Nitrospiraceae bacterium
CCCCTTCCTGAAGACCATTTCTGGTCCTGGCAGGTTTCTCCGGTCTCCCGCGAGGCCGCGGGAATGCCCACTTGCTAGAAATGATGCCAGGAACAGGGAGGAAAGCCGGCGCGATGCGGCCCGCTTCGCTGTTCAGCACCAGGGAGTGGAATCATGGCCCGCAGGGAGAAAGGAGGTGAGGAACCCATGACATCGAGATGGATGAGGACGGCAATGCTGCTGATGCTCGCCCTCTCCCTGTTCGCGCAGGGAGCCGTCGCGGCCGGGGAGAAAAAGGCCGCGAAGCAGGAAGCGAAGTACCGGCAGGTCACCGGCGACGTGGTTTCGGTCAACCAGGACAGCATCGTGATCAAGAGCAGGACCAAGGGAACGATGACCCTGGCGGTCACCAAGACCACGGACATGATCGGCCAGCCTGCCAAGACGGGCGACAAGGCCACGGTCAACTACCGCGAGGACAAGGAGCGGAACGTGGCAACGCGCATCACCGTCAAGGCGCCGGCCAAGGCATCGCAGGACCGGACGGCAAAGGCCCCCCCGGCGGCCAGGTCCGGCAACTGATGCCCCCGGCAGGGGGAAGCGGCGGTACAGATACGGCAGGCGCTCCGGAGCGCCTGCCGTTTTTTTCCCGGGCCTGTTCAGCGTGCACCGAGGACCCTGCCCGCCCTGGCCACGTCCTTGGGCTTCACCCAGAGGATCGCGGCCCACCGGCCCTTGCCGGCCGAGACGGCGTCGAGCGCGGTCACGTTGATCTTCGCCGCAGCGAGCTTCTGAAGCACCTTCGCCACGGCCCCGGGACGGTCGTCGCCCTGGACCAGGAAGGCCGCCTTCTTCTTGCGCAGCCGGATCTTCTCCTTCTTCGCCGCAGCAAGGAATGCCGGGACCTTCTCCGGAACGAAATCGAGCTGCGCGCCCTTCCCGCCGGGGAATCCCGAGAAGGCCAGCATGTTCACGCCCCGGGCCGCCAGCGCACCGAGCATGCGCGCGCCCTGGCCGGCGCGGTTCGGCACCTCCATGGCAAAATAGCTCACCTTCCTCACCTTGTCCGCCATAGGACACCTCCTTGTTGTATCCTGGGAATGTTCCTATTCTAGCACAGCGCTCCGGAAATGCCCATGAGGCCATCGCCCCGTCTTGACAGAACGCTCGGAACAAGAGTAACATTGCCTGTCGAGAGGAACGATGGAAGCAGAGGAGGAGCAGAATGGCCGAGGAGAAGGAATTCACGGTGAGAGACCGCCGCAGGGCCGATGCAGAGCAGACACCACAGGAAGGACCGGCGGCGGAACGCGCGGAAACGAAAGCAGCAGGACCTGACGCAGGACCGAAGGAGGAACGCGGCGCGGACCAGGCCCCGTTCCCGGACGTGGACTTCGCCACCTTCATCCTCTCGCTCGCCACGTCCGCCCAGATCAGCCTCGGCGCCATCCCCCACCCCGAGACCGGCAAGGCCGACCTGCACATCCCCGCGGCAAAGCAGATGATCGACGTGATCGGCATGCTCAAGGAGAAGACGAAGGGGAACCTGACCAGGGACGAGGAGACCCTGCTCGAGCAGGTGCTCTACAACCTCCGGATGCATTTCGTCCGGGTGTCGGAGGGACAAAAAAGGTCCGGCGGAAGCTGAGGCCTCCGCCGGACCGTGGACTGGCGCCGTCTACTTCTTCTTTGCCGTCTTCTTCTTCGCCGCCTTCTTCTTGACCGCCTTCTTCTTCATGCCGCTGCCGCAGCCGCAGCCCCTCGTACCGCAAGACATGGTCCCTCACCTCCTCCCTGCCTGCCGGCGCCGCCGGCGTCATCTGTCCGGATTTGCTTATCGCACGGGGCCCGCTTGCCCCGTTATTTCATCTCCCCCAGCACCGCCTTTGCCTGCTCCACGTCGCGGTGCATCTGGCGCACCAGCGCATCGGCGTCCGGGAACTTCTCCTCGCCCCGCAGCCGCCGGATGAACTGCACCTCGAGGTGCTTGCCGTAGAGGTCGCCGTCGAACTCGAAGACGAAGACCTCGATCGAGACCGGCCCGTTCCCGAAGGTGGGCCGGACGCCGATCGACGCGACGCCGTCCAGGGCGCGGCCCCCGAAGAACGCCCGCACGGCGTAGACGCCGTGGGCCGGCAGCAGCTCGTTCGGCGTCTGGATGTTCGCCGTGGGAAATCCGAGCAGATGGCCGCGGCTGGCGCCGTGGACCACGTTCCCCTCGATGCCGTAGAACCGCCCGAGAAGGTCCGGCACCTCGTCCATCCGTCCCGTGGTCACCAGGTCGCGGACGCGGGAGCTGCTCACCACCGCCCCGCCGGTCTCCACCGCGTCCACCACCTGGACGCGGAAGCCGTACCGCTCCCCTGCGGCGGTGAGGGACGCGATGCCCCCTTCCCGCCCCTTCCCGAAAGCGTAGTCATAGCCCACGAAGACCTCCCGGACGCCCAGCCCCTCGACGAGCACGTCGCGCGCGAACTGGTCCGGGTCCTGCCCGGCGAACTCGCGCGTGAACTCGGCGCAGACCACCACCTCGATGCCCGTTGACTCGATGAGCTTCATCTTGGCATGGAAGGTATTGAGCATGCGCGGGGAGCGCTCGGGAGCAAGGACCTTCAGCGGATGGGGTTCGAAGGTGAACGCGATCGACGCGCCCTTGATCTCCCGGGCCCGGGCCACGACCTGCCGGAAGATCGCCTGGTGGCCGCGATGCACGCCGTCGAAATTGCCGAGGGTAAGGACGGGATCGGGGAACTTCTCGCAGCAGTTCGCGATGCCACGGATGATCCTCATGACGGGGCATAATCTCACAAGCGCCCCGGTTTGTCAACGGCCCGGAGCAGGGAG
>CAZTXN010000236.1:0-2788 GCA_964617655.1 uncultured Nitrospiraceae bacterium
TGAACAGGATGCAGGGCGCGTTCTTCTTGCCCTGCTCGAAGAGGTCGCGCACCCGGGACGCGCCCACGCCGACGAACATTTCCACGAAATCAGATCCGCTGATCGAGAAGAAGGGGACGCCCGCCTCGCCGGCGATGGCCCGGGCCAGCAGGGTCTTGCCCGTGCCGGGCGGCCCCACGAGCAAAACGCCCTTCGGGATCTTGCCGCCGAGCTTCTGGAATTTCTGGGGGTCCTTCAGGATCTCGATGATCTCCTGCACCTCCACCTTGGCCTCGTCCATGCCGGCGACCTCGTGGAAGGTGATCTTCTTGCTGGCCTCGTTCAGGAGCTTGGCGCGGCTCTTGCCGAAGGACATGGCCTTGTTCCCGCCCATCTGCATGTTCCGCACGATGAAGATGAACCAGAAGACCATGAGCAGGAGCGGCGCCCAGAGCACGAGGAAGTTGTACCACGGGGACTCCTTCACGGGCTCCACGTTGATCTTGACCTTCCGGGCCCGCAGGTCCTTCACGAGGTCCGGGTACTCATGGGGCAGATTGGTGGTGAAGGACTTGCCGCTGGTGTAGGAGCCCTTGACATCGAGCCCCTTGATGGTGACGTCGTTCACCTCGCCCGTCTCCACCTTGTCCAGGAAGTCGCTGAAGGGGATCTGGATTGCCGTGGGACCGATGGTGCTGAACAGATTGAAGACCAGCACGGAAACCACCGCGAACAACAGGATCAGCGCGATGTTCTTGTACATGACGTTCACTGAGAAAAACCTCCTGCAATGCGTGAATGCTGCATAGTACCATGCCGACGGCGGCCTGGCAACAGGCCCCGGTCAGGAGCGCTGCTCCTCGTTCGGCAGTACGGCGATGTACGGCAGGTTGCGGTAGCGGTCCTGGAAGTCCAGGCCGTACCCGACGACGTACTTGTTCGGGATGCGGAACCCGGCGTAGTCGGCCTCGATCCGGACCCTGCGGCGGTCGGGCTTGTCCAGGAGCACGCAGACCTTGAGGGAGGCCGGTCCCTGGGCCTGGAGGCGCTGCTTCAGGTAGTCCACCGTGACCCCGGAGTCCATGATGTCCTCGATCAGCAGGACGTCCTGACCCTGCACGTTCTCTTTCATGTCGGCCAGGATATGGACCGGTCCGCCCTCGGACCGCTTGGAGGAGCTGGTGCAGTGGATGAAGTCCATGCGCACCGAGATCCGGAGCGACCGCATGAGGTCCGACATGAAGAAGATGGCGCCCTTCAGCACGCCGATGACGAGCAGGTCCTTCTCCGCGTAGTCCGCGGAGATGCGGTTCCCCATCTCCTGTATCTTGCGCTGGATCTCCTCGCTGGTGAAGAGGGGCTTGCCGAAATCGATGCCTACCATTGAATATCCTCCGATAATCCGTCAGGCGCAAGGCGTCAGGCGGAGAACGAAAGGCCGAAAGAGCCGGGCCGTTCGCCTATCGCCTATCGCCTTGCGAAATGTTCTTGATCGTTACTCGCAGCACCTGCACGGTCCCCGGTCCGGGAAGGAAACGTCCGTCCGTCCGATGGCCGAGGACCCAGAGCAGGTCCCGGTCCGAGGCGAGGAGCGGGACCCGGTCGCGCAGGGCGCGGGGGACCTTGGCGTCCACGAAGAGGTCCTGCAGCTTCTTGCTGCTTCCCGCCATGCCGGCCGGATGGAACGCATCGCCCGGCCTCCGGCTCCGGAGGCGCAAAGGCAGCGCTATCTTAGCATAATCGAATTCAGCCTGCCACAGGTAATTTCCCTTTTCCGTCCGGTCGTTACCAGCCCGGATGAACTCTGTTATCACCTCGAGTTCCAGGTCCGGCAGGACGGTCGTTCCCGGGACAACAAGCTCCCGGTCGAAGGCAAAGGGAGCGGCCGAAGGCCGCAGCACCAGAGAGGCATACTCACGGGCCAGCACCAGGCCTTGGACAAGGTCCATGGCCCGGCCGGTCTGGGCGCTCCCGGCGAACCCCAGCGCCTCCTCCATCCGGACGGATGAGAGGTCCGTGCCCGGCGCTGCAAGGCCCGCGGCCCGGCGCAGGCCGCGCCTCTGCATCGCCGGCAGCAGCCCGAGGAACCGGTCCCGGTCGATCCGCACCTCGTCCTCCTGCTGCAGAAGAAGACCGTCGAGCAGCGCATCCGCGGCCTGCTCCTGCGCCGCTTCCTCGTCCCGCAGCAGCGAGGCCGCATGGGCAAGGGCCTCGACAGCGCGGGGGTTGAGCCGTTCCAGGACCGGCAGGACCTCGCTCCGCACGCGGTTTCGGGTATAGACGGGCGAGCTGTTGCTGGGGTCGGTCACGAAGGGGAGCTTGCGGGAGGCGAGAAAGTCCAGGACCGCCTGCCGCGTCACGGTCAGGAGCGGCCGGACGATCCGTCCCCGCCTGGGCGGGATGCCCGAGAGGCCGGCCAGGCCCGCGCCGCGGACGAGCCGCATCAGCAGGGTCTCGGCCTGGTCATCGGCCGTATGGCCGGTGGCGATGCGGTCGGCCTTGACGGCGTCCGCTGTCCGTTCGAGGAACCGGTAGCGCAGCTCGCGGGCCCCGGCCTGGGGCGAGAGCCCGCGCTCAGCGCAGTAGGCCGGCACATCGATCCGTTCGATGGTCGTCGGAAGCTCCCAGCGGCGGGCAAGGTCCTGCACGAACCTTGCGTCCGCGGCCGATCCCTCGCCGCGGAACATATGGTCCAGGTGGGCCAGATGGAGCGAGAGGCCCCAGTCCGGCGCGAGCTCGCGGAGCACGGCCAGGAGGCAGACCGAGTCCGGACCGCCCGAGACCGCGACCGCGACGCGGTCGCCGGGAG
>CAZTXN010000237.1:0-2767 GCA_964617655.1 uncultured Nitrospiraceae bacterium
TGCTGCGCGATCGAGAGGATGTTCGAGAGCGTGATGTAGAGCAGCAGGCCCGCGGGCAGCCAGGCGAAGAGGAAGATGAAGGCGATGTTCATGAACATCATTATTTTCTGCTGCTGCGGGTCGATGGTGGTGGCGGTCATCTTCATGGTGAAGACCATGCTGACCCCCATCAGGACCGGCAGAATATAGAAGGGGTCATGGACCGAGAGGTCCTTGATCCAGGGCGAGAGGAAGGGCGCCTGCCGCAGCTCGATCGAGGCGTTCAGCACGTTGTAGAGCGCCACGAAGAAGGGGAGCTGCAGCAGCATGGGCAGGCAGCCGCCCAGGGGATTCACCTTGTGCTCCTTGTAGAGCCGCATCATCTCCTGGTTCATCTTCTGCGGGTCTTTCTTGTACTTCTCCCGGAGCGCCGTCATCTCGGGCTGAAGGGCCTTCATCTCCTCCATGGCCGTGGCGCTCTTGAGCGACGGGTAGAAGAGGATGATGCGCACCACGATGGTCAGGAGAATGATGGCCATGCCGTAGCTGCTGGTGAGGGCGAAGAACTGGGTCATGAGCCAGAACATGGGCCGCGCCAGGATTCCGAACCAGCCGAAGTCCACGAGCTCCTCCAGCCCCTTCTGGAAGCCCTCCAGGATCCCGTAGCGCTTGGGGCCGGCGTAGAGCGTGAAGGAGGCGGAGGCCTTGTCCTTCACCATCAGCTCGGTGTTCACCAGGTCGCCGGCGTCCTTCACCGTTGCGGTCCGCTTCGCGGTGACGATGCCGGCGCCGTCGGGGATGATGGCTGCGGTGAAGTACTTGTCCTGCTGGGCGAACCAGGCGGGCCCGCCGAGCGGGAGCTCGCCCTTGATGCCGTCCGGGTCCTCGCGGTGGACCTTGCCCTCCGCCATCCAGGCGATGCCGAAGCGGCCCGCGGCGTCGGAGCTCACCTTGTCGTACATCCCGAAGTCCGTGCCGAGCGCGATGGTGTACCCGCCGAGGCCCGCGGTGGCGACCTCCAGGTCGACCTTGTACTCGCTGCCGTGGAAGGTGAGCTTCTTCTCGATCCGGATGCCGCCGGGGCCGTCATAGGTCAGGACCAGGGTTCCGGAGTCCGCGCTGCCCGAGAGCCGGACCGCGTCCAGGTTGGCCCGGTAGGCCACTGCGGAGAGCTTCTCCAGCGCAGGTTCGAGGGGAGTGAGCGTGAGCGGCGCGATGACGTCCGCCGGCTTCGCCGCCTCGTAGCGGGTGAAGAGCTGGACATTGCCCGGTTCGTGGTCCCCGTTGCTGTTCTTCCCGCTGCCGTTGAAAATCTTCCGGAAGAAGGGCATGATGCCGGTCTCGGCCTTGTCCGTGCCGCGGAACTCCTTCAGCTCCCACCTGGTGATCACGCCGCCCGCGGTGTTCACTACGGCCCGGAGCAGGTCGGTCTCGACCATGATCTCCCTGCCCTGGACCGGCAGGCTGATGGTCCCTGCCAGCGCCGCCGGCCTCGGCCGCAGGGGCTCCGCCGGCGCGGCGGCCTGCGGGGCCGGGGCGGCAGGCCGCTCCTCGGTCGGCGCGGGAGGCCGCGGTCCGAAGTAGTGCATGTAGACCAGCAGCACGAGCATGGAGAGGCCGATGGCCAGGATGTAGCGGCGTGTTTCCATGGTACCTCCGACTATTTCACCGGATCATATCCGCCGGGGTGGAAAGGGTGGCATTTGCTGATGCGGACCACGGTCATCCAGAGGGCGGTGAGGACCGGTTTCTTCTCGAACGCCTCGACGGCGTATTCGGAGCAGGTGGGGACGAAGCGGCATGCCGGCGGCAGGAGAGGGGAGATGGCGCGCCGGTAGAAGAGCAGCGCTCTGAGAATGAGGCGTTTCACCGCTTACTGCCTTCCGGATGCTTTCGCAGGACCGCCGACCGTTCGACGGCGCGGCCCACGGTCCGGAGCAGGTCCGGGAACTCCCGGCCCGCGAGCTCCGGCCGGGCGACGAAGACCAGGTCGTATCCCGCGGACGCCGTGCCGATGACCCTGCTGATGCAGGCGCGGAGCCGGCGGCGGAGCAGGTTCCGCCTGACCGCCGTGCCCAGCTTTTTGCCGACCGAGATGCCGACGCGGAACCCGTGGGCACCGTTCTGCCTGTAAAAAAGAGAAAGACCGTCTATCGACAGCCTTTTCCCCTTCATGGCCGCTGCGAAGTCCCTGTTCCTCCGCAGCCGTTCGCTCTTGCGGTACGCGTAAGGCATGCCCGCTCCGCGGCCGCGGTCAGACCGAGAGCTTCTTTCTCCCCTTGGCCCGGCGGCGGTTGATGGTCTTCCTGCCGCCCGCGGTGCTCATGCGCTCGCGGAAGCCCTGGGACCGCTTCTGCTTGAGCTTGCTCTTCTGCGCTGTTGTTTCCGACATCGTGCTGCTCCTTCACCGGTTATTTCGACAGGGGCGTATTATAATCGATGCTGAAAATAAGTCAAGGAAAAAACAGGGTAATACCGCGGGAGCGGCAGCAGGCGGAGGGCTTGACCGCGACCGCGAAGGCCGCGGGGGCGACAACAGCATCATGAATGATCTCTTGATCAACGGTAGATTCTACCAGCCGTCATCCCCGAACGCTTCTATCGGGGATCCAGAACAGTCTCTTCCATACAGTGTCCATCTTGTGTGTCCTGGCGAGGCCAGGACCGGTGGTTCATCCCTTCTTGATCCACCGCCTTTCAGAACACCGTTCTTTGGCATATCGATCAGGATGGAGGGCGGTATTCGCAGACCTGCAAAGCCTGGCGAGATATGTTCATTTGGAAAATC
>CAZTXN010000238.1:0-2763 GCA_964617655.1 uncultured Nitrospiraceae bacterium
CCGTCAATGGTCAGCAGGTCGATCTTGGCCTTGGAGCACCACTTGAGGGCCATGGCAAGCTCACGCAGGCCATAGGCGCCGGTCTTCAGGGTAATCCGCTTGAACCCGAGCTTCCGCAGCCGGTCGACCTCGGCGTAGAATTCCTGCTCGCCGATGAACCCAAGGCGGCTGTGGCGCTCGAATTCCTTGATCGCCGTATCGTGAAAGGCCGCCTGCACGACCGGATCAGAGGGGTCCGGCGTCACGATGTAGCCGCGCTTCTGGAGCTCCAGGGCGCGCTCCATGCTGTTCACCTTGATCTCGCCGCCGATGCACTTGGCGCCCTGGCCCCACTTCAGTTCGATCGTATCGAGCTTATGCTTGTCGATGATGTACTCGGCAACGCCCAGCCGGGTGTCCTCGACGTTCATCTGCACCAGTATCTCTCCGTACCCCTGGTGATATTTCTTGTACAAGGCGATCCGGCGGTCCATGTCCGGCGCCTTTTTGACCAGCTTGTTGCCGCCAAGCTCAAGCTCGGGATCGATGCCGCAGACGTTCTCGCCGCAGACGATCGTCACGCCTGAAATGGCCGCTCCGACAGCGAAGTGCTCCCAGTTCTTGCGGGCTATTTCGGTGGATCCGAGCGCGCCGGTGAAGATCGGCACCTTCATCTTCACCTTCTTCTCCCAGCCGTAGCTGGTCTCCGTGCTCACATTCGGAAACCTCGCGGTATCGGGATCGCCCACCTGGCCGGCGGGAAGTCCCTTTGCACCAAGGGCGTAGCCGTGGATATTGAGATGGGAGTAATCAACCGGATAGTTCTTGTCCCCGCCGGCGGTTATGCTTCCGAAGGGTCCCGGATACAGCAGCTCCCGCCCTCTGAACGTCGCCTTGAAGACCTCGCAATTCCCTCGGCATCCGTCGATGCAGCGGGTGCATAGTCCGCTCATGGGCGACACGTCCCTCGATCGATTGGCTGTTCTCGTGGCATCGTTCGCATTTGGCTGTTGCAGGTTCATACTGTTCTCCTTATCAGATATATTTTATTTCTGTGCCCTGCGCCTCCATCAAGCCGGAGGGTGATTCATTCCGATCCGCTGCTGATGCAGCATTAGCGCTGCTAATTATACTGCCGTCGAATTAAGCGTTGCTTTACCTGGAGGGCAAAAAAAATCCCCCTGTTCCTCACGTCCACAGCAGAGACCCGACCTGCCAACTTACCAGATCACCAGCAATTCAGCTTCACCACCTCCTTCGTTCTTCCAGTTCGAGGGAAATGAATCCTTCAAGCGAATAACATCGCCGGCATTGATCCGTTCCTCTCTCCCCCCGATCGTTACAGACAGCTCGCCATTCAGAATATAGATCAGCTCTTCCTCTTTATGATAAAAAAAATGACGGTTCAATGCCTCGCCGGGAGGCAGCATGACGATCCGCACCGAACGCAGACCTCCTGATGCCACCTCGCGGACCTTCGCAGGACCTTCTCGAAACGATGGACGCGAGGAGATATCCCCCTTTCGAAGTAGCCAGGATACAGCTGCCTTCTCGCCTTCCTTTTCGAGGAACAGGCCGGGATTGATGTCCAGCGCCCGGCAGATCTGAAGATATGTGCCGAGCGAAGGACTCACCTGGTTGTTCTCCAGCTGCGAAAGAAAGCTTGGGGTCACGTTCACCCGGTCGGCAAGCTCCTTCTGGCTCATGCCGATGCGCGTCCGCTGCTCCTTCAGCTGAGCGCCGATATCAACCCCTGGCCCTGCATCCTTCCGGGGAAGAGATACCGTGATCTGGTCGCCCAGAATCTCATACTGGTGCGGCTTGAAGATGTCGCGGTTCTGCCTTCCCTCCAGTTTCACCGCCTTCAGATACAAACTGTTCTTTCTCTTATAGAGGTCAAGCACGACCTGCGTGATATGCCGGAGGTTCGCCTTGAACTTCTGACTGTGCGCTTCCTTCTCCAGTATCCAGTACGCGACCGTTCCCAGATCGTACAACCGGGGGCACATATAGGTGAAGAACCGATGCGTCGCGCCTTCATCGCCCCAAAGGTCCTGCATCCCCGTGAGGCTGTCGAACACATACCGGACGCCGGGGGGAAGGCGGTCCTCGATCCGGTTCAGCGTTTCGGTGAACTTCTCGATGTTCCCCGGATCCTCGATCTTCACCACATTGACGGTCGACGATCGCTCATAGAACCGGAGAAAGGTCGCGTCATTCTTCCCCTTTCCTGAGGTGAAGCAGTCCACCAGGGTGAAATCCGCGGACAGCGCCGGAGCGATCTCGCTCAGCACGGTCTGGGGAGAACGGTTGAAGCTCACATAGATGACCTTCTGCTCATCCTGGAAGGACCGGGCGATGAAACTCCGGACAAAGAGGCTGGATGACGTTCCCGCCTCAATCTCCCAGACCACATTATCGCCGATGGCGAAGGACTCGATAAGCTGGTCGAGGCTCTCGACCCCCGATGATATCCGGTCCGATGCCGTGGGTTTCTGTTCTCTCGCCATGGCTCGATAAACTTTCGTCCGTTCAGTCAGGGACCCTGTCTGCTATGGGATAGGGACGGCAATTGATTGCCGACAAGCAGGAAGATACAACGGCCGGCTCTCTGCTGTCAAGCTGAAAAAGAGGGCGGTGGGGTTCTGTTCAGGCAAGAAGAACGCACCGCTTAAGATCAGTGCGCTGCAGCAGGAAGGGAGCGTCCGGCGAGGCACGCTCCACTAATCCTAAAAACGGCAGTTGGGACGCGGAAAATGCGGATAAAACCTGAAAAGGCAATAC
>CAZTXN010000239.1:0-2728 GCA_964617655.1 uncultured Nitrospiraceae bacterium
GGGGTCATAGAGGACATTTTCATTTTCCTGTTGTAAATTAGTATGTTCTGGTATACTATAAATTACGCTTTAGGCGTAACGCTTTTGGTATAATGCACTCCATGGAGGCAAAAAGTGAAGAATCCATTCATTCTGGGGCTGGCCCAAGGGAGCAAGTTCTGCAACCGGCGAAAGGAATTGCAGGAACTCTATGATTTTGCTGCAAGCGGCCGCAGCGTTGTTCTGTACTCGCCGCGAAGATACGGAAAATCATCACTGGTGACGAGCCTCTGCGACCGCCTGCAGAATGACGGATACGTGACCGCGTATTCGGACCTGTTTCCCATAACGTCGGAACAGGAGGTCGTCTCCAGGCTGGCCGCCGCGATCCTCGCCGGGATCGGGAAAGGGGCCGATCCTCAGTCCGCGAGGCAGAAAGTCTCCGGCATCTTCTCCAGACTCATACCGAGCGTCGAGATAACGCGGGAGGGAATGAACTTTTCGGTGCGATTTGATCGAGAGACGAAAACAGAAACGCTGCTCGATGACGTCGTTGGCGGACTGTTTGCCTATCTTGAGCGATCGGGAAAACGGGCATGCGTCGTGCTTGACGAATTTCAGGAAATCACTGAACTGAAGGCGTCAAAGAGGATAGAGGGCACGCTTCGGGCGCACCTGCAGCGTCACGAGACGGCGTCGTTCTTTTTTGTCGGAAGCAGGCGCCACATTCTGAAGGATATGTTCACGAATAAAACAAGGCCGTTTTACAAGAGCGCATTTCTGTACACGCTCGATGTGATACCGAAAAGCGAATTTGCATCGTGCATAAGCGATATGTTCACAGAAAGCGGCAAAACATGCCTTCCGGAGGCGGCCGAAGCCGTTTATGACATGGCTCGCGGCTATTCCGGCTACGTTCAGCGGCTTGCGGCGCTGTCGTGGGATTTAACGGAAGATACATGCGATATTGACGACGTGAAAGCCGCATACGACGCCATGCTCGCGGGCGAGTCGGCTGATTTCGAAGGAATCCTCGGCGGATTATCCCTTGTACAGAAGGCCGTTCTCAAGGCCCTCGCAAAGGAGCCGACGAAATCGCCGTATGCCAAAACATATCTCTCATCGCACGGACTGTATCCGAGCAGCGCGCAAAAAGCAATGCAAAGCCTTCTCGACAGGGATCTGCTGGAACGAGACCGGGAGGGCAGATACCGGTTGACCGATCCTGTGCTGGGTGATTGGCTGGCGCAATCCGCGTGAGCCGAAGTTCGGCGCATCGCGGATACGGCGGTTGATTGCCAATGAGGGGTCAGCGATGAAACAATGGTACGAGGAGCTTTTCGAGAACTATGCCGAGGGCTATGACCGGGAGACGTTCACCCAGGGCACGGCGCAGGAAGCGGATTTTATCGAGCAGGAGATCGGCAGGAACCGGTCGCTCCGCATACTCGACGCGGGCTGCGGCACCGGCAGGCATGCAGTTGAACTGGCGAAACGGGGGTATGCGGTTACCGGAATTGATCTGTCAGAGGCGCTATTGAGCAAAGCCAAACGAAAGGCCGCCGATGCCGGAGTACATATCACGTTTCTTCGCCAGGACGCCCGCTCTTTGCAGTTCAGCAATGAGTTCGACGTCGCGATCATGATCTGCGAAGGGGCTTTTCCGCTGATGGAAACGGATGAGATGAACTTTGAGATACTCAAGGGCGTACGCAGGGCGCTGAAGTCACCTGGCAGGCTGATCTTCACGACGCTGAACGCCCTCTTTCCCCTTGCGCATAATGTCGACGAGTTCATCAACACCGGGACTGAAGAGGCGCGGAGCACGAAAAGCGTATTTGACCTGATGACATTCCGGATGGCGTCAGATTTCGAAGCGACCGACGACAGCGGGAAGAAGAAGATATTGAAATGCAATGAGCGCTACTATGCGCCGTCGGAAATGACCTGGCTGCTCAAAAGCCTCGGCTTCAAGAGCATCGCTATCCATGGATGCGCGCCGGGCCAGTTCAGCCGGGAGAAGGCTTTGACGCCGGATGATTTTGAGATGCTCGTGACAGCATCTTGTTAAAAAGACAGATACGTCAAATCGGGATTGGAGACCGATCTTCATGGCTGATCAGCAGAGGCAGATGACCGTGAAGCAGATGTTCGACACCGTGTCGGGCGGCTACGACTGCGAGGCGCTCCGCTTCTTCCCCAGGAGCGCGGAGCATCTCTCGGCCCTGCTCGATCTCCGGGGAGACGAGCAGGTGCTCGACGTGGCCTGTGGGACCGGTTCTTCGCGCGGCCGGCGTCCTTCAGCGTCCCGAGCCCTCCCCAGACCTGGAAGCGCGTCTCGGACGAGGCAGGCTGCCGGCAGCTCCTTGAGAAGGCCGGGCTGGGGCAGGTCCGCGTGGAGGAGAGGAACGTCGGCTACCCTCTGGCCGGCGGGCAGGAGTGGTGGGAGATCGTCTGGAACGCGGGGTTCCGGAGGCTCGTGACCCAGCTCTCCCCGGAGGACCAGGAGCGGTTCCGGCGGGAGCACCTGGCGGAGATCGCGGAGCTGCGGACCAGCGAAGGCATATGGC
The DNA here is from genome assembly GCA_964617655.1 of uncultured Nitrospiraceae bacterium. GTDB lineage: Bacteria > Nitrospirota > UBA9217 > UBA9217 > UBA9217 > JAKAHZ01. The sequence goes on from CAZTXN010000239.1 coordinate 2,550, forward strand.
TCGATGTCAATGTGCTCTTCACCAGGGGCAGGAAAGGATGATGCGCCCGGGCCGGGCCGGCGGGGTGATGCCCGTCCTGCGGTGTTCTCCTTTCCCATGAGAAGGCCGCGAATTTCGTGTTATAGTATTAACAATACGATATTCCGGGGAGGCGACCATGGAGCTGTTCGAAGCGATCA
>CAZTXN010000240.1:0-2727 GCA_964617655.1 uncultured Nitrospiraceae bacterium
TGAGGTCATGCACTCCCGGCACGAACCCTGGCCCCAGTGCCCCCACAATGAAATGATGAAAAGCGGGCGGTCCGTTACCGAGGAGATCCTCGATCCCCACATCGGAATGCCCCTCCTTGTAACGGCTTCCCCTGTCTTTGATGAACGCGGACATCTGCTCGGATCGATCCATATCGCCAAGGACATCTCTTCTTTGAAGCAGGCTCAGGCAGACGTCGAGAGGCGCAACCGCGAACTGGGCATCCTCTGGAGTCTGGGCCGCAGCGCACAGCGGAGCCTCTCCTTTCAGGAGGTCGTCGCCTCGGCCCTCGAGGGTGTGCGCTCCGCGATCGGGCCGGATATGGCGCTTTTCTATCTCAAGGAAGGCGAGGACCTCGTTCTTCGCGGCCACCTGCCTGCAGACGCGGCAGGCCTGAATGAAAAAAAGCTGGTCGGCACCTGCCTGTGCGGTCTGGCTGCGCAGGACCGGGAACCGGTATTTTCGAAGGACATCAGCAAAGACGTTCGATGCACCCTTTCCGAATGCAAGAACGCCGGCATCCGTTCGTTCGCCGCATTGCCGGTGCTGCACGAAAAGGAGATACTCGGCGTCATCGGCATCGCGTCACGAACAGAGCGTGACTTTCGGGACAAAAAGGAGTTCCTGGAAACCATCGTTGCCACTGTTGCTGTCGCTGCGCGCAATGCTGTGCTGTATGAGCAGCTGCTCAGACATTCCGCATTGCTTGAACATGCTGTGCGGGATCGTACCGCGGAGCTGGAAATGAAGATCGCAGAGGTCGAACGAATGAACAGGCTGTTCGTGGACCGGGAGCTGCGCATGATGGAGCTGAAAAAGCGCATCGCGGAGCTGGAAGGAAAAGCGTGATCGTCCCGTACCATCCGGCGCGGCGCTCTTCGGGTGAACAGATGCTAAAGACAGCGGGTGAGGTCGAAAAGCTCTTCAAGGCCCTGGCAGAGACGACGACAGCTGCCCTCTTCGTCTACCTCGACACGTTCCTGTATGCTAATCCCGCGTCCGAACGCCTGACAGGATACACGCGCCCCGAACTGCTCGCCATGCGTTTCTGGGACATCGTGCATCCAGATCATCGCGACATCGTTCGTGAGCGCGGTCGGCTCCGCCTCGCCGGCAAAGCGGTCCCCGATAGATATGAGTTCAAGATCGTAACCAAGGCGGGGGAAGTCCGCTGGGTAGACTTTACCGCGAGCGACATCGAGCTCAGCGGCGCCCCTGCGGGCATCGGAACCGCCTATGACATCACGGAGCGGAAGACCGCGGAACAAGCGCTCCAGACGAGTGAAACGCGGTACCGGTCTATCTTCGACGCCTCTCAAGTATCTCTCTGGGAAGAGGACTACTCGGCCATCAAGAAGGCGCTTGATGGCCTGCGCGACCAGGGCATTGCAGATATTCGCTCCTATACCGAGCAGCATCCCGACTTCGTGCAGCAGGCGGCGTCCCTGGTGCGCATACTTGATGTCAACGATGCTACCCTCCGCCTGTATGAGGCAAAAAGCAAGGAAGAGCTGTTCGCGGGGATCGAGAGGGTCTTCACGCCGGAATCATATGCGGTCTTCCGCGAAGAGCTTATCGCCATAGCAGAAGGCAGACGTCAATTCTCCGCCGAGGCGACGAACCGAACCCTGCGGGGCGTTCGCCGCGACATCCTTATCTCCATAGGCATTCCTGAATCCGCAGAGGGATTCGAACGGTTGATCGTGAGCATAACGGATATCACAGCGCGCAAGCAGGCAGAGGCAGCTCAGAAGAGGAATGAACACGTGCTCCGCCTTTTTGTGGAGCATGCTCCTGCGGCCATTGCCATGTACGACAACGACATGAAGTATATTGTGGCAAGCAGCCGCTTCCTTACGGACTATAATCTGGGAAACCAGGATATCGTCGGCCGCTCGCATTATGACGTCTTTCCCGAGATGACCGAGCGCCTGCGCGATATCCACCGGCGTTGCCTTGCCGGGGCGATCGAAAAGTCAGAGGAAGACTCCTTCCAGCGCTTAGACGGAACTTGGGACTGGGTACGATGGGAGATGCGTCCCTGGTATGAGGCGCAGGGAGAAATCGGCGGTGTCATCTTTTTCTCCGAGGTTATAACCGATCGAAAGCGGTCGGAACAGGCCCTGCATGAAGCACATCTTCGCTTAGCGTCGACGATCGAAAGCATGTCAGACGCCTTTGTTTCACTTGATACGAACTGGCGCTATACGTACATGAACAGGAAAGCCGGACAGATCTTTCAGCGGGACCCGGCCAGCCTTATCGGCAAGCACATCTGGACGGAATTTCCCGAAGGCATAGGGCAGCCGTTCCATCGTGCCTATGAAAAGGCAATGAAGGAACAGAAGGCCATTCTGCTTGAGGAGTATTATGCTCCTTATGACAAATGGTTCGAGAACAGGATCTTCCCATCGCCCGAGGGATTGGCGATATTCTTCTCCGACATTACTGCGCGTAAAAAGGCCGAACAGGAGCTGGAGAACCACCGCAAGCACTTGGAAGAGCTGGTGCGGGAGCGCACCGCCGATCTGCAGGGAAGCCGAAAGGCTCTGATCAATATCGTTGAGGACCTGAAGGAAAAGACGGGCGAATTGGCACGGGCCAACGAGAAGCTGACGGAAGTGGACCGCCTCAAGTCGCTCTTTATAGCCTCCATGAGCCATGAGCTCCGAACGCCGCTCAATTCGATCATCGGGTTCACCGGCATC
>CAZTXN010000241.1:0-2722 GCA_964617655.1 uncultured Nitrospiraceae bacterium
CTTAACCAGCCGAACCGCCGTGTACGGACCCGTACGCACGGTGGTGTGGGAGGGGAGGAGCCGTGAGGCTTCGTGAGGCTCCCCCCTATCCCGATCGCTCAGAGGAGGTGCAACCTGCGGGGCCGAAGGCATGGCCCGCAGCGGGAGAGGCGGTGAACGTTAATCCCTTTCCGTCCGGATTGCATCCGGGCCGCTGCTCTAACCGGCGATAGAGAAGAGGAGCAATGCGGTCATTCGCATGATTGCTATGTTTATATGTTAATAAATGGCACAACTAATTAATATAATTAGAATAAATAAGCCGCATCCCAGAAAAAAATGCCTTGACAAATAAGCATTTAGTTGCAATAATTTCAGCACTAATCATTTTATGGATATAAAAGATATAAAGCCGAGAATTCATTTCCCAGGAATGAACTACAGAGCAGGGTGGGGTCCTTATGTGGCAGTGGTTTCCCGGAACCGAGACCGGACAGATGGGAGGCAGAGCAATGAAACTCATGGACGTACGTATCGGGACCAAACTGCTGACCGGGTTCGGCATCGTGGCGGCACTGGTGGCCGTCGTGGGGGCGGTCGGCATCATCAATATGAACAGGCTCATGGCGACCGCTGATGACATCCTTCATGTGGATGTGGAGCTGGCGGATGCGGCCATGGAGTCGAACATCGCCCATCTCCGGATACGCGACCTGACCGCCGAAGCCCTGACGAAGTATGACCCGGCCTCTCTTGCTGCGGCCGAAGGGAGCCTTCAGACCTACCGGGAAAAGATGATGAAGGAGATCGCGGTCCTGGCTGAGAGCAGGGAAGAAACAGTGGCTTCCGCGGGACGGGAGGCCCGGCGTGCGGCTGAGCAGCTCTCCGAGGCGGCAGCGGCCGAGCTTCGCGCCCTCCAGGCCGGCGCGCACGGACAGGCGATGAGCATCATGGCGGATCGGATCGATCCGAGCGGCGAAAGCCTTGCCAAACTGCTGAACGATCTGGAAAAGGATATCGAGGCAGCTATGCAGAAGAAGATGGAGGCCGCGGACGCAAAGCATGATTCGACCCAGAACTTCCTGGTCCTCTTCTCGGTCAGCGCCTTCGGCGTGGCCCTGGTTATCGGGCTCTACCTGACCCGGAGCATCACGCGGCCGCTGTCTGAAGGGGTCAGCCTTGCGGACCGACTGGCAGCGGGCGACCTGACCATGGACCTGGTGGTGAAGCAGGGCGACGAGACCGGTATGCTGCTGCGGGCCATGAAATCCATGGTCGAGAAGCTTCGCGGCGTGGTACTGGACGTCAAGACCGCGGCAGGGAACGTGGCCTCCGGCAGCGAGCAACTCGCCGCGGGCGCGCAGCAGATGTCCCAGGGAACGACCGAGCAGGCGGCGAACACCGAGGAGGCTTCTTCGTCCATCGAGGAGATGAACGCCACGATCCGGCAGAACGCGGACAATGCTTCCCAGACAGAGAAGATCGCTCAGAAATCCGCGGCTGATGCCGAGGAGAGCGGCAGGGCGGTGACCGACGCGGTGGCGGCCCTGAAGCAGATCGCGGGCAAGATCACCATCATCGAGGAGATCGCCCGCCAGACGAACCTGCTGGCCCTGAACGCGGCGATCGAAGCGGCCCGCGCGGGCGAGCACGGCAAGGGCTTCGCCGTGGTGGCTGCCGAGGTGCGGAAGCTGGCCGAGCGGAGCCAGTCCGCGGCGGCGGAGATCAGCCAGCTCTCGGGCTCCAGCGTGGAGGTCGCCGAGCGGGCAGGGACCATGCTGGCCCGGCTGGTGCCGGACATCCAGCGCACCGCCGAGCTGGTGCAGGAGATCAGCGCTTCGTCGAAGGAGCAGGCCGGCGGCGCGGACCAGATCAACGGCGCCATCCAGCAGCTGAACCAGGTGGTACAGCAGAACGCCGGCGCGGCGGAGGAGATGGCCTCCACAGCCGAGGAGCTGGCCTCCCAGTCCGACCAGCTCCGGGCAACGGTCTCCTTCTTCCGCATCGATGGAACGGACCATACGGCCCTGCCGGACGCCGCGCGCAGGACCGCGCAGCATGCGCTGCCGGGAAACGGGAAGCGGACCGCGAGGACGGCGGCCGCCCCGCAGAAGGTCGTCAAGCCCCTGCAGAAGGGAGTGCACCTTGACCTCGAACAGAAGCGGGATGCGAAGACTGACGCCCGGGACCGGGAGTTCGAGAGATTCTAAACAGGATGCAGGATGCACGATCTATGATGCATGTGAGGCGGGTTCAAAGACCTGTATCCTGAATCCTGGATCATGCATCCGTTCAAACAGGAGGTTCCCATGAGCCTGCTTGAGACATCGGAGATGACGCAGTACCTGACCTTCCGGCTGGGCGGCGAGGTCTACGCCCTGGAGATCGGGAAGGTGCGGGAGGTGCTGGACTTCGCCGGTGCGACCCGGGTGCCCCGGACGCCGGAGTTCCTCCGGGGCGTGATCAACCTGCGGGGGACCGTGGTGCCGGCGACGGTGGAGGGCGTTGGAGCATCTGCTCGTCCGCAGACTTGAGCAGGCGCTCTCCTTGTCACGTGGCTGAAACAACGCGCCGGCGGGTCTCCCCGCCGGCGTTCGAATTTGCTTCTCCCATGCCCTGCTTCTGACTTCTGACTCCCCCGATAGCTTCATTCGGGGGCAGGCCCTGACTCCTGTTTTCTTCTACACTCCACCCTTCTCCAGGGTCACCTTCTTTGTGTATTTCTGCCAAGTGATGCCCGTGT
>CAZTXN010000242.1:0-2706 GCA_964617655.1 uncultured Nitrospiraceae bacterium
CGCGTCCATCACCGTGAGACGCGGCGCCAGCAGGTCCGCGAGCTCGACCAGCATCCGCATGAACGAGCCGTGGTCCACACCGGTCCGGAAATGCCACTGCACTTTGCGCTTGCCGGGAATGCAGCCGAAGAGGTTCTTCACCGCGCCGGTCAGGACGGTCATGCCGTGCGTCTTGAGCTTCGGCAGGTTGATGATCGTATCGGTCTCCACGGCGCTCCGCGCGACCTCGAACCACTGGAAGCGGCCGCGGCCCTTGATCCGGACAGGCTCGTCCATCGCAGCGAGCGGTACGCCTTCCTGCTCAAGGACGCCCAGGAGGCCGCTCCGCGAGCAGACGCGCCGAAGGTCGCCGATGCCGGGGCTGTCGCCGACCTGGGGCGCGCCGCCGGCCTCCCGCACCAGCCGGACCACTGCGCGGACCACTTCCGGATGGGTCGTGACCGCGGCATCGACCCTGCTGGCCTTCAACAGGTTCGGCTTGATCAGGACCCGGTCGCCGGGCCGGACGAATCGGCCCATCCCGCCGAGGTGATCAAGCGCTCTCCGCAGCGCGGAAAGGACCCGTTCCTGGTCATAGTCGCTGCAGGGAATGATCGCTACCATGGCGGGCGTTCGGTCACGCTCCGGAAGATCAGGCCGCGGTCCTGTCGGCATCAACGGCCCCCCGCGGCGGCCAGGACCGAAAGCATCGCCCCATGGATCCTTCCGTTGCTGGCAACGATCTCCCGGCCGCGGATGCTGAACCTGCCGCCGGAAAGGTCCGTCACCCTGCCGCCCGCCTCCTGCACGATGAGGCTTCCGGCGGCCACGTCCCAGGGACCGAGCTTCAGCTCCCAGTAGCCGTCCAGGCGCCCTGCGGCGACGGCGCAGAGGTCCAGGGCGGCAGACCCGCACCGCCGGACCTCCTGGCACTGCATGATCATGGCGGTAAAGTAGTTCAGGTTGTTCTCTGCGCTCTGGGCGCGGTCATAAGGGAATCCGGTGGCAAGCAGGCTTCTGATCAGGACCTCGTTCTCCGAGACCGCGAGCCGGACGCCGTTCAGGCAGGCGCCACGGCCCCGCGCGGCGCTGAAGAGCTCTCCGCGGAGGGGATCATGGACTACACCGAGGACCATCTCGCCGTCCTGCTCCAGGCCGATGGAGACGGCGAAGCTCGGAAATCCGTGGGCATAGTTCGTCGTCCCGTCCAACGGATCGATGATCCAGGTGAATCGCGACCTGTTCTCGATCCGGGCCTCCTCCTCGGCAAGGACGGCGTGGTCCGGAAAGGCCTCGAGAAGGAGCCCGACGATGAGCCGCTCGGACCGGCGGTCCATCTCGGTGACCAGGTCGATCGCCCCCTTGAAGGCGATCTCCCTGCGCTGACCCATCCCCTCCTTCAGGACCGCACCGGCCCTGAGCGCCGCATCCTTCGCCACGGCGAGAAATCTTCCGGACGGTTCCTCCTGCTCCATGGACCGATAGTACCATGTGCCTGTCCCATCCTGAAGCCTTTTCTCCCGAAAAAAGAAGAAGGCAGGGTAGAGATACCCTGCCTTGAAGCGCTTCCCTGAGCGCCGCCTCCGGGCGGCGCCTCGTTCGGCCGAGAGCTACTGAACGATCCTGTTCATCTCGACACCGAGATAGTCGGCCAGGAGCTTGACCGTCCTCGGCTTCATCGTGATGCCCTTGAGCGTCCTGGAAACGGTGACCTTGTGGATGCCGAGTTTGTCGGCGATCTCGGTGTAGCTCAAGCCCTTTTCCAGTCTCTTCTTCTCAAGAACGTCGATATTGTACATCGAGCACCTCCCTCTCCGAAAGAGACACGTGCCTTCACCTCAATTTATAATTACATTTGTCCTTATTACGCTAATTTTGGGTATTATTATAGCACACATACTTGCAGGTTGAAGCAATTTTTTTGATATATTTTGCTACTAATTGTCTCTACGGCTAATAATAACGGGCTGGTTCAATCCACAATTGCGATATGGCGCAACTGATGCTCCTCTCGATGCCTCTCACCAGGTCTGCCACCTGTGCGGCTGATGACAGGAGACACATGCCTTCTTCATCCGATGCACTTCCCGATGCTCCAGGACCTCCCGGGTATGGCACCGGAGGCAGTCCTCGTCCGTTGGCCTGATATGGTGATGGGGTTTGTGGCACTCATAGCAGTTCAACCGCGCCATGGGGGCCTTTGGCGGAAAAGAGGTCTTCGATGAGTCCCGGTGGCAGGAAAGGCAGCGCTCCCGGTCCGGGATGAACCCGCCCGGCGTTCCTGGCGAGAAGGGATGGCAGGCCATGCAAGACGCTTCTTCCATGACGACGCCATGGACCTTCCAGTTCTTGTGGCACCGGAGACATGCGTTCCGGTCGGGCCGGAAGGCATGCACGCTCCGCGTATGGCAATCCATGCAGGCGATCTTCTCGACGCGCACATGGCGGGCATGTCCGATGGACCGCTCGACCGAGATCAGGCCCTGGGTGTTCGCCTCGTCCCAATGGCAACGGATGCAGGTCTCCCAGGGCGTGACATTGCCGTGCGGTTCCGGCGTTCTCCGGTCGGTGGTGAAGACGAACTTGATCAGGAGGCGGTTCTGTTCGAGCATGCCGAGCCGATGGCAGTCCTGGCAGACGATGAACCGGTGTCCGCTCTGTTTCCAGGCGGCATAGGCCTCCTCCATCAGGTGGCAGCTGTTGCAGAACTCCGGGTTCTTCTGGATG
>CAZTXN010000243.1:0-2693 GCA_964617655.1 uncultured Nitrospiraceae bacterium
CCCTTTGCCCCCTCTTAGCTTAGGAGGGGGAGCGGCGGAGCCGGGGGGCGTTACTTCCAATGAAGCAGACTCCTTCAGTTTTACCCTGAACGTCAATTCGCTATTATAAAACTCCTGCTCTTTTTTCAGATTTGCAGCGCTGAAAATCTTCTCATATGGTTCAGTAACCGTAGACGGTTGATCATTCTCGTCAAACTGCCAGAAGACAACGCTGACTTTGTGATAGGCAAAGTCCTCCCGCCGGAACAGCTTCACGTTTTCGCCCGCATATTCTTCCTTCCACCCATCGCGGTATCGCTCTTCGATCCAGGCACGGTGAGCGTCCGTAATCCTGTTTCGCTTGTTACCAAAGGATTTTGGTTCCTTCTCGGATTGCCGGCGGGCATCGATCAACATTACGCGCCCTTTGTGATCCGCAGGCTTGTCATTTCGCAAAAGCCAGATATAGGTAAATATACCGGTGTTGTAGAAAAGCTGATCAGGAAGCATGACGATAGCATCGAGCCAGTCGTTTTCCAAAATCCAGCGGCGGATCTCGCTCTCGCCGGAACCGCAATCGCCGTTAGAAAGCGGCGAACCGTTAAAGATGATAGCGATGCGGCTTGCACCCTTTTCCTGCTCCTTCATCTTGGCAAGCATGGTCTGGAGAAATAGCAGCGCGCCGTCATTAACGCGCGGCATCCCAGCCCGGTAACGTGTCTTCTCCAGCTTACGCGCTTCAGTCTCATATCCGTCCTTGCCGCCCCACGTTACCCCGAAGGGTGGATTGGACAGCATGAAGTCAAACCTAAACCTGGATTCAGGCAGTTGGTCCCCCGGCTCCTTGCTGTGCGGATCATGTGGAATAAGCGAGTTGCCGAGATGCACATAAGCCTGCTTGTCGTCCTTGATCAGAAGGTCAGCCTGACAGATAGCATAGTTCGTCGGTGACATCTCCTGACCGTAAACTGTGACAAACTTCTCGACCTTGGCCTTTTCTTTATCTGTAGCAGCACGGTCAAGCAAATGTTCCTTCGCTACGGACAGCATGCCGCCTGTTCCGCAAGCCGGGTCATAGATAGAGATATGCCGGTCGGGGATAGGAATGTCGAGCAATTCCACCATGAGACGGATCACCTCACGCGGTGTGAAGTGTTCTCCGGCTTCCTCGCCGCTCTGCTCCGAGAAGCGTCTCAACAGCTCCTCGTAGATATATCCCATCTCAAGCGGTGAGAGCTTGTCCGGCCCAAGTTCCAGCTCTTTATACTGGTTGAGGATCGGGGCTATGCGGTTATTCTTCACCATCTGGCCTATAGTAGCCCGGTAGTTGAAATGCTCGATTATGTCGTCAACGTTCTTCGAAAATCCGTTGATATAAGCCCGGAAGTTCTCTTCAAGCAGCGTATGATCTTCCTCGTAGACCCGGCGCAGTGTCCAATCGGTTTTGTTTGAAAAAGGGGCTGTACTCGTCTCCAGGCCTTTTACCAACTTAGCCAATTCTTTGTCGGTAAGCTTCGGCCTCTTAGCCTTCACCTCTGCTGCCTTGTCCTCTCGCCACTGTATCAACACGCACTCAAGGCGTCGGATCACGATAATCGGAAGGACAACGTTTTGGTATTCGTAGGCTTTGAACTTGCCGCGCAAGCGCTCGGCGGATTTCCAAATTTCATCGGCGAGATTATCGAGCTTTGGCTTATTGAGGGATATCGCCAAAGAAATATCCTCGTTTTGCAATAAGTGGCCTCAGACGAACACGGTGGCTGTTGTTCTGAACATGCTGATGTCTCTCAACATGTCGCGACTTATTCTCGTTGATGACGCCCTCCAACTTAACATTCGTTTAATAACCTGTATTATATATATCTGACACAAGTTTTTAAAGTACACGAATTGCCTCAGAAAAATCGATACAAGATTGAATCGCTGCCTCAAATAAGAAATCGATACGAAAAATAATGAAAGATAGTCTTCTGTAGTGAAAAAGACAGGAGGCTGAAATGAGGTTGACGATGAAGGAAAGGAAGAAAGCAACGGCAATAGCAGATCCGAGATATCAAAAGGCGAGAAAGAAGGACAACGAGGTTTTTTTATTTTTTTGACGGTGGATCAGGGTTAATCCCGTTTTTTAAATTTCATTGGCGCGCCTGAGAGGATTCGAACCTCCGGCCCTCAGCTCCGGAGGCTGATGCTCTATCCAGCTGAGCTACAGGCGCTCTAACGGCAGTTGTTAGTGAACAGTTGATAGTGAATAGTATAAGGCAAAAACAGACAAAATTATAAATCTTAAACTGTTCGCTATTCACTAATAACTATTCACTGCTTTTTGCTTCGCAGAAAATTGGGGTGAGCGAGGGGACTCGAACCCCCAACAACTGGAACCACAATCCAGTGCTCTAACCTTTGAACTACGCTCACCATAAAAACTATTATATAGTTAACCAGAATTCCGTATTTCCAGTCAATATTATCTGCCTGTTAAAATATAGCATATTTTTTCACCCAATATGAATGGCGCGCCTGAGAGGACTCGAACCTCTGACCTACTGCTTAGAAGGCAGTTGCTCTATCCAGTTGAGCTACAGGCGCATAATGAAAAAAAGGAAAAAATTAAGAGTTAATTATAAGAGGTTGGCGGAAATTGTGTCAAGGACATTGACTGCAGGAGTTCCCCCAATAATCGAACCATAAAACCCGCAACGCATTGAAGGATAAGG
>CAZTXN010000244.1:0-2667 GCA_964617655.1 uncultured Nitrospiraceae bacterium
AAATCCGACTTTGTGATCGCCGGCGTTGCCTTTCCGCCGTCCGCATCCTGCATGACCGCATCATACAGCGCCCGCTTGCGGCTCTTCAGCTCCATCATCTTTTCCTCGATCGTGTGGCGCATCAGTATTCTGGTGATCGTCACTTTGCTCTTCTGCCCGATCCGGTGGGCGCGGTCCGAAGCCTGAGATTCAACTGCCGGGTTCCACCAGGGATCGAGGTGGAAGACATAGGACGCCCTCGTCAGGTTCAACCCCTGCCCCCCTGCTTTCAGACTCAGAAGAAACACGGACGGACCCGTTCCTTCCTGAAAGTCCCTTACCAGTCTCTTCCGTTTTCCGACCGGTGTTGACCCGTCGAGCCGGAGGTAATCGATCCCCTGCTCCCGCAGTCCCTCCTCCAGAATGTCCAGGAATGACGTGAACTGGGAAAAAACAAGGGCGCTGTGGTCCTCGTCACGGAGTTCCTGCAGCTGTTCAACGAGGAATTCCAGCTTGGGAGACCGGGCCGCCCTGTCCCGGACAGCCAGCCGCGGCGAAACGCAGATCTGGCGGAGCTTCAGAATGGCGGTCAGTGCGATGATCTTGGCCTGGGCCTCTGTCTTCTCCTGGTAGGCCGTGTCGATGGTGTTTCGCACTTCCTGCACGGTCCTCGTGTACAGCGCCTTCTGCTCCTCCGTAAGATCCAGATAGACGTCCGTCTCGATCTTGGGCGGCAGCTCACGCAGGACCTTGTCCTTGGTCCTGCGCAGCACAAAGGGGCGGGTCCGCCTGATGATCGTGTCGAGACCCGACGAATCAGACGACTTCGCCCGTGAGCGAAACTCATCATACTCGCCCAGCAGGCCCGGCAGGGCCAGATCGATGATGGACCAATACTCGCCGACATGGTTTTCCAGGGGAGTGCCCGTCATCGTCAGCTTGAAACGCGCCTGGAGCCTGCGGGCCGCGCCCGTCATGGCCGCGTAGATATTCTTGACCGTCTGGGCCTCGTCGAAGATCACCACGTGAAAGGGGACATCTTTCAATGTGTCTATGTCCTGCCGGACGATGCCGTAGGTGGTGAGAACGATATCGCTGCCCGTGAAATCGCCTGTTCTGCCGGAGCCGGCGTAGGAATTGACCTTCAGGCCGGGGTAAAACTTCCCGATTTCATGCTCCCAGTTGAACAGGAGGCTGGGCGGGACAACGATCAGATGGGGTTTCGCTGCGTCGTCGGACTCAGCGGAGACCATCCCTTCCCGAATTCCGGCGAGAAAGGTGATGGCCTGAAGCGTCTTGCCCAGTCCCATGTCGTCGGCCAGGCATGCGCCGAAACGATGTTCATACAGAAACGCAAGCCAGTGATATCCGCCGCGCTGGTAGGGCCGGAGCTTTGCGCGCAAGCGCCTGGGCAAAGGCCGGGGCTCTATCCGCTCGAAGTTCAGCAGCCGGTCCATGAGGGCGCGGTCCTCTTCCCCAAGCCTGATCTTCACGCCCTTCGAAGCCAGGGACATCCAGTCCAGAATGCGCAGCCGCGGCACCGGCACGATCTCCCTCGCCCTCGTTCCGTCCGCGGCCGCCTCTGCAAGACCGGCGATCCGCTTCAGCACTTCTCGCGTATTTGAGTCAAGAACCTGAATGCATTCATCAGCCTCCACAAAGCCCTTGCCGGTGAGGCGTGCGCCGAGATCGGCCATGCTGATTGTCGATCCGTCACACCGTATCTCGGGCCGCACCTCGAACCAGTCTATCCCGGCGCTCCGTACGGCGTCTATCTCGACTTCCCACTGAGCGGTCCTGACAGGCTTCCCGTTCAGGAAGAGAGCGATGCCCTGATCGCTCAGCTTTTGATGGAGCAGCGGCAGAACATCATACAGAACTCCGGCATTGACCGAAAGTTCATGAAAGCGCTCCATGCCGTCGAAGACTTCCCACCCGAAGAGCTCATAGGGTATGCGATAGAGCAGGGCCTGCGCCTGGCGCCGGACCGGCACGGCCTTCCAGGCCCCGCCATGAAACAGGACCTGCTCCAGCTCACGCCCTGCTTCGTTATGAAAAAATCCGAGAAACCTCGACGCCTCCCGGCGCATGTCGCTCTTGTTTATGTCCGCCTCAGCCAGCGCTGTCTTGATGATCCGTTCCGCGCCGCTTTTGGTCTTCACGGCCAAAAGCTCAAAAAAAACGCCGCAGAAGACCTCCTTCCGTTTCTTCGCGCGCAGGTACCCGGGAAGTCGTTTGTTAATGTCTTCAAAAAACCGGAACAGATGAAAGGCGGGGTCGAGAGGCGCGCCGTCGAGCAGGCACTGGGCCCTAAGCGCAAAGAGTTCCGGATTTTGGGTTGACGGCGAGATCATCAGGCGATAGGCATACTCGACACGCCGCGGCGCCGCCTCCTGTCCGCTCACTGCATACTGTGTGCGCTCCTCCCTGCCGTTTTCCGGCAAGGCATTTCGGGTGTGCTGAAATTCATGAAAAAAATCCGCCGGCAGCGGGATCACAGCCTCAAATCCCTCGTCATCCAGATCGTCGAATTCAAGCGCCTGCTCAATGAGCCTCCAGGTCTTCCATCCGGCTTCATCGTTCAGGATGCCGAGGGTATTTGCCGCGGGGTCGAACGCCAGCCTGCCGAAGAACCGGCAGGTGTCAAGGAGCACCCCATTCTTGAAGCAAAGCTTTTTAACCTCGATA
>CAZTXN010000245.1:0-2612 GCA_964617655.1 uncultured Nitrospiraceae bacterium
TGTACTTGTCGCAGACGCCCTTCCAGTCCTTCTTGCCCATGAAGCCCTTGAGCGGGGTAAAGGCGCCGATGCCCATCATGACGAGGTCCGACGTCTCGCGCGAGGAGATCCGGAGCTTCTTCAGCTTCGCGGCCTTCTTGAGCTCCTTCTCCTTGGCGGCGCCGGCCAGAAGAAGAGGCATGAGCTTCTTCTGCTTACCGTGCGGTTTTACCAGTGCCATGCTGCGTTCCTCCTTGGAAAGATTTAGTAAGTCCCATAGGTCCTATCTGTCGCAGAGGACCTATCGAATTTCCCTCTACCCCAGCGCCGCCACGACCTTCTTGAAGATGTCGTCGATCGAGCCCGCGCCCATGACGGTCTTCATGATGCCCTTCCTGTTGTAGTAGTCGATGAGCGGCGCGGTCTGGGTGTCATAGACATCGAGCCGCTTCTTGATGGTCTCTTCCTTGTCATCGTCCCGCTGGAAGAGCGCGGCGCCGCACTTGTCGCAGACGCCCTCCTTCTTGGGCGGGGTGAAGTAGATATTGTACATCTGCTGGCAGCCTTTGCAGGTCCGGCGGCCGGTCAGCCGCTTCATGAGCTCGCCCTTCTCCACGTCCACGGCAAGGGCGACGGTCAGGGGCATGTTCATGGCAGCGAGCATTTTGTCCAGCGCCTCGGCCTGGGCCGTGTTGCGCGGGAACCCGTCGAGAATGAAGCCGTCCCTGCAGTCAGGCTGTTTGACGCGGTCTTCCACGAGGCCGAGCACGATCTTGTCGGACACGAGGCCGCCCGCGTCCATGATGACCTTGGCCTCCTTGCCGAGCGGCGTACCGTCCGCCACGGCCTTGCGCAGGATGTCGCCGGTCGAGATCTGGGGGATCCTGAACTTCTCGATCAGCATCTTCGCCTGGGTGCCTTTGCCGGCGCCGGGCGCGCCGAGCAGGACGATGCGCTTGGCCATGGAACGCGATACCTCCTGGATGATTGAACTCGCGAGCTGAACTGACGAACAGTCGATGCTTATGGGAACAGGCGGGGCGGATGCAGGACGCACCCCGATTGAGCGTATTTTGGCGCAGGCAGTAATATCGGAGAATTGGCCGTTATTTGCAAGTTAAAAATAATAATTTGAATATTAGTTTTATTAATGCTTCAGAAAATTGCGTTGGAATTCTGCTGGAATTACCGTGAGTTGCTGGAACGGCCTGCGCGTGGACCGATCACCGTGACCCCTGCGGGACCCCACCCTTCCAGGCCCTCTCCGGAGAGCGAAAAACACCCCTCACAACCATGATTTCGGGGGTTCGGAACAGGGAAATTCAGCGAACTGGACGAAAAGGCCGGACGAACGAAAGGGGGCCGGTGCGCGGCCTGCCCTGCAGATGCGGACCGAGGGCCTACTTCCCCAGGAAGAGCTCCCGGATCCGCTCCCTGGTCAGGTCAGCCGGCGCGGCGTGGGCCGCGACCCTGCCCAGGACCATCACATAGACGCGATGCGATACCCGGAGCGCTTCCGGGACGTTCTGCTCCACCATCAGGACCGCGGCATTGAAGCGTCCGGCGATCCCTACGATGGTCTCGAAGGCCTTCTTCACGGCTCTCGGCGACAGGCCCAGCGACGGCTCGTCCAGGAGCAGCACCTCCGGCTTCAGCATCAGGGCCCTGCCCAGGGCCAGCATCTGCTTTTCCCCTCCGCTCAGGTTGCCTGCGTCCATGTTCCGTCGCTCGGCGATCTCGGGAAAGAGGTCGAGCACCTCGTCCATCCGCTGACGGAGCACGGCCTTGTCCTCCAGCAGATAGCCGCCCATCTCGAGGTTCTCCAGCACCGTCAGGTCGCTGAACACCAATATCAAACAAATAAAAATGACAATCGGAGGAACTGATTCAATAAGATTAATAATACGATTCATAATCATCCCCTTCTCGAGTTACGCAGGAAAGGAATCTATTTCGTGGAAAGTAACGTAGAGCCAAGTTAGCCTGTCGAAGCTGTAGGTCTGCCATTGCAGCTCACTTACTTATTCAACGCCCTCTGCTTTAACCCCGTCAATGCACTCAGGATATCGTTCCAGAACGGCGCACCGAACGTTACGAGAAACGCCGTCAGCATCAATCCAGACAGCTTTTTAAGGAGCCAGATCGCAAAATCGCACCCGGACAGGGAACTGATTGCTTTCAAATCATCAATCCATCCGAGTGGCAGCCCCAAACCGATTATGCCTTGGAATTGATAATCTATCGACGTTTTCTGGAGTGCGACGTACAGACGTGAAAGCTCGCCTGCCTGCTTCTCCAGCCCACTCCACACCCTGTCGGGTTCGCTCGTCGATATGCTGTTTGTTGCGAGATTCACCAATGCGGCCGCCTGCGCGCCGTTCGTTGAGCCGAATGTGGTGTAATCCTTCTCAAGCGATTGAGATATTGCCAGTATCTGCTTTCTTGCCTCTTCAGTGTTCTTATCCCGCAACAGAGCGTTCATCCGGCTGATCGCCTCGCTCGTCGTAATCATCGTTTTAGAGCCTTCTTCCGCTGCTTTCTGAATCAGGGCCGCTTGCGCCTTTGAATCGACGCTGAGGTGTCGGTAAATGGTAAATGAATCGGCATTGAAAACAGCGACGAGGAGCGAGCCT
>CAZTXN010000246.1:0-2601 GCA_964617655.1 uncultured Nitrospiraceae bacterium
GGACCGCGCCTGATCAGTCGCGGGAACGCGGGAAGGAAGCGAAACGCTTATCCGCGGCCGCTGGCAGCGGCCGCAACAGCGCGGGGAGGCTCCTGGCCTGCAGAGCCTGCAGGCGCCTGCCATGGCCGGGCCATCACCTCCCGGGCCTTCCGGCAGGCCTCGGCCGCCGCGTCGAGCAGCTTCTGCTCGGTGTCGATGCTCTTGTCCGGAAGCCCGGCCACGCCGATGCTCATCGTGACCCGCGTGGCGTCCGGCCAGGTGAAGGGATGGACCGCCACCGCCTCGAGCACCCGCGCCGCCGCCTGGACCGCGTCGTTCCGCAGGGTGTTCGGCAGCAGCACGATGAGCGAGCCGCCGGTCCACCATGCCGCGGTGTCCACCTCCCGGATGGTCTGCTGAACCAATCCCACCAGCGCCTTCACGAGCCCCGGATCGGCGATCCGGTCCATGGCCGTGCCGTCCAGGTCGATCATCATGCAGCTCATCTGCTGCTTGAACCGCACGCACTGCTTGAAGGCCTTGGAGAAGATGGCCTCGAAGTGGCTCCGGCTGAAGAGGCCCGTGGCGGGGTCCGTGATCGCATCCCCTGCCTCCGATGCGGCTCCTGGAGCTGATATCGGAGCTGCTTCCGGCGCTGATGCCGATCGGGATGATGCCGCTGCGGGCGAAGGGGCCTGTTTCTCGACCAGCTTCAGCACCGGCCGGGGTGCCACCGGCGCGGGAGCCGGCTGCGGCTCGGGCCGCATCGCCTGGCCCGCGCCGATGCGCTGGGCCCGGGCCGTCAGCACTGCGTTGATCTTCCCGTTCAGCTCAGCCGCGGAGTAGGGCTTCTCAAGGTACTCGTCCGGCCGGTCCTCGGGCCGCAGATAAGGCGCCGGCCTGTGGCCGCGGCCCACGAGAAGGATGATCGGGATGAGCCGCGTGTCGTCGCGGTGGCGGAAGCGGCGGCAGAGGTCGAGCCCCTCCATGTCCGGCAGGGCCACATCGAGCAGGATGAGGTCCACGCCGGCGTTCCGCGCCGTGATGAGCGCCGAGAGGCCGGACCCTGCCCAGAGGACCTCGTGGCCCGAGCTCTCCAGGAACCGGCGGGTGCCGTTGCCCTGGGTCTGGATGTTCTGGACGAGTAGGATGCGCGCTCTGGACATGGCTGCCGCCGAAAAGGCCCGCGGCCCGGTGGCGGGCATCGCGGGATACAAAAAATAATACTACAAACAATAATAATAAGTCAATAGGTGCGAAAGGGTATTTTTCCGGGCGGTTTCTGCAGGAGATCAAGGGGTTGAACCGGGGACCTTAGAAGAAAGGACCTGCCGGGAACAGGCAGCCGGCAGGGACGCCGGCCGCAGGCCGTGTTCCCGGCCCGCGGGCAGCGCGAGAGATCAGAAGTGGAACAGGAAGGCGGCGGTGACCGAGACCGCGTCGCCTTTGGCGAGAGAGCTACGTTTTTCCCGGTCCGTTCGCAACGGGGCTCTCGTCTCAAGGGGCCGCGGCTGCGCCGCCCTTCCCGAAGAGCACCGAGCAATCGCAGTGGGCCAGGACGTTCCGGGAGACGCTGCCGAGCATGCCGCGTACGCCGCGGCGGCCGCTGCTGCCCATGGCGATCAGGTCCGCCTTGAGCGTTGCGGCCCGGCTCATGATCTCCTCTGCCGCGGAGCCGCCCGAGGCCGTCGCGGTGGTGGTCGGGAACCGTGCGGAAAGGATGTCCCGCGCCCGCGCCAGGACCTCCTCTGCATGGCCGTACTCGCTCTCCTTGACAGACGCCAGGATACCCTTCATCCGGTCGTTCACTTCCATGGAGAACCGGTCCGGAAAATCCAGGTAGGACGATGGCGAGACATAGAGCGCCGTGACCGCGGTCTCCGGCGCCAGGGGCAGGGAGGCCAGGAACGAGGCAGCCGCCTCGGCCGGACCGGAGCCGTCCGTTGCCAGCAGCACCTTCAGCGGCGGCCGCGCCTCCCACTGGCTCGGCTTCACCACCAGCACCGTCCGGTCGGCGCCGATGGCCACCGCGCGGGTCACGCTGCCCACGGTCGCGGCCTTCCTGCCCTTGAGCCCTCGCGAACCCAGGACGATAAGGTCCGCATCGAGCTCCCCGGCCCGTTCGAGGATGCGATCGGCAGGATGGCCCTCGGTCTGCTCGGTCCTTACCGCCGCCCGGGCGCCCTTCAGGGCCGCTGCGGTCAGGTCCAGGATCTGCGGGGTGATGTCCTGCTGGATGGAGCGCAGGATCGCGAAGTACCGCTCCTGGACCGAGAAGGGGACCTCGTCCACCGAATGGAGCACCGTGAGGGAATCAGCGGCTGCGAGGGGAAGTCGGGAAAGGAACCGTGCTGCGCCGAGCGCGCAGTCAGAACCGTCCGTTGCGAGCAGGATCTTCATGGCGCACCTCCTTGTTCGCGGGAATCGGGCCGGAGCAGCAGCGGCATCGAGGGGAACGGAGCGGGAACGATCGTGATGTTCCTCAGGGGGCTTCGCTCCGCGTCTTCCGTCCTCAGGCCGCAGTTCGCGACCGCTGCGGCCTCATGAACGCCGGCGAAGGGTCTGTATTTAATGATAGCACAGCAGGATGCTGCGCAGGGGGACAGCGAAGGACCTGTCGGA
>CAZTXN010000247.1:0-2599 GCA_964617655.1 uncultured Nitrospiraceae bacterium
CGGAACTGGCAGACGCGCCAGACTTAGGATCTGGTGGGCAACCGTGGGGGTTCAAATCCCCCCTCTCGCACCAATACTCCCGTTGGGCGTAAGGCGTAAGGCGTGAGGCGCGGGGCGCCTGCTGCAGGCGAACCTTCCGGAGAGCTCTGCGCTTCCTCCGGTCATTCCGTGATGAACCGCGTTCCCCGGGGAACGCAGAGATACCTATCTGACAAAGGGTGGAGAACATGAAGGTCACGGTTGAAGACATCAGTCCGGTGAAGAAGAAGCTGCATATCCAGGTGCTGCCTGAGTCGATCGAGCAGGAGATGGCCAAGGCGGTGGCCGATGTGGCGAAGCGCGCCAAGATCCCCGGCTTCCGTCCCGGCAGGGCCCCGAAGAACGTGGTGCAGAAGCACTACCAGGCGGAGATCGAGTCCGAGGTCCTGAACCGCCTGATCTCCGATTCCTACCTGCGGGCCGTGCGCGAGAACGACCTCAGCCCGGTGGAGATGCCGAACATCACGAACATATCGCCCTTCGACAGGAACGCGCCGCTGAACTTCACGGCGCAGGTGGAGGTGCGGCCCCGGATCACCCTGGGCGCCTACGAGGGGATCGAGATCGCCGACCCGCCGCTCGACGTGACCGACGACGAGGTCCTCCAGACGATCGACCGGCTCCGCGACATGTACGCGAACCTGGAGGTGGTCGAGGGCGTTCCGCTCGACGCGACGCATACGGCCGTCATCGACTTCGAGGGCTTCCGCGACGGGAAGCCCATCGAGGACGCGAAGGCGCAGGGACACATGCTGGCGCTCGGCAGCGGCAGCCTGATCCCCGGCTTCGAGGACCGGATCACCGGCATGCGGACCGGCGAGACGCGCCAGATCGATGTGCGGTTCCCCGAGGACTACAGCAACAAGGACCTGGCGGGGAAGGACGCGAAGTTCACGGTCACCCTGAAGGAGATCAAGAAGAAGGTCCTGCCCGAGCTGAACGACGAGTTCGCCAAGGACCTGGGCGACCACAAGACCGTGGACGAGCTGAAAGCGCGGATCCGCGAGGACATCGAGGTGCGGAAGAAGAACGACCGCGCCTCGGGCCAGCGTGAGCAGATCATGCAGAAGCTCGTGGAGGCCCACGCGTTCGATGTGCCCGACGGCATGGTGGAGCGCGAGCTCATGGGCATGGCGCGGTCGCAGGCAACGCGGATGGCGCGGCAGGGCATGGACCTCCAGTCCTTCGATATCGCGGCCTTCCGCGAGAAGAACCGGGAGCTCGCCGTGAAGCGCGTCAAGGGCCTCCTGCTCATGGAGATGATCGCGGACAAGGAGCGGATCACGGTCGCGGACGACGAGGTGAACGCCGCGCTGGCCGCGGCCGCCCGCGGCACGGGCCAGAAGCTCGACGCGGTCAGGAAGTACTATGAGTCCCAGGAGGGCGGGATGGAGAACCTCCGGCTCTCCCTGCTGCAGGAGAAGACCCTCGGCCACTTGCTTTCAAAGGCGAAGAAGGTATAGAATATCATCACGACCTCACGACAGGAGAACCGCATGTCCCTCATCCCCATGGTGATCGAGCAGACGAGCCGCGGCGAGCGCGCTTATGACATCTATTCGCGGCTGCTGAAGGACCGCATCATCTTTCTCGGCACGGCCATCGACGACATCGTGGCGAACACGGTGATCGCCCAGCTCCTGTTCCTCGAGGCCGACGACCCGGACAAGGACATCTACCTGTATATCAACTCGCCGGGCGGGATCGTCACCGCGGGGCTGGCCATCTACGACACGATGAACTACATCAAGAGCTCGGTCTCGACGATCTGCATCGGGCAGGCGGCCAGCATGGGCGCGCTCCTGCTCGCCGCGGGGACGAAGGGGAAGCGGTACTCCCTGCCCCATGCGCGGGTCATGATCCACCAGCCCATGGGCGGGTTCCAGGGGCAGGCGACGGACATCGAGATCCACGCGCGCGAGATCCTGAAGATGAAGGACACCCTGAACCAGATCCTGGCGAACCACACCGGCCAGCCGATCGAGAAGATCCGGACGGATACGGACCGGGACTTCTTCATGTCCGGCGAGGACGCCAAGGCCTACGGCCTGGCGGACGAGGTCATCACCAAGAAGATGCCCCGCGGCGCCAAGGAGAAGTGATCGCATGACGGAGAAGAAGGATACGACAGCGCAGCTCAAGTGCTCGTTCTGCGGCAAGGGCCAGGAAGAGGTGAAGAAGCTGATCGCCGGCCCCTCGGTCTACATCTGCAACGAGTGCGTGGACCTCTGCAACGAGATCATCGCCGAGGAGTGGGAGGAGGCCCGGGAGGCGAAGATCCCGCGGCTGCCCAAACCGTCGGAGATCAAGCGCATCCTGGACGAGTACGTCATCGGGCAGGACCGGGCCAAGAAGGTGCTGTCCGTGGCGGTGCACAACCACTACAAGCGCATCGGCGTGAAGCAGGGGCTGAGCGACGAGGTGGAGCTCCAGAAGAGCAACATCCTGCTGATCGGTCCGACCGGGACGGGCAAGACCCTGCTGGCCCAGACGCTGGCGCGCATCCTCGATGTGCCCTTCACCATTGCCGACGCCACGACGCTGACTGAAGCAGGCTATG
>CAZTXN010000248.1:0-2573 GCA_964617655.1 uncultured Nitrospiraceae bacterium
GATTAGGCATGGGGAGCATCTGAACAAGAAAACAGGGTGACCGAGTGAGACCTTGTGGAAGCCTCTTCGCGCAATCGAGGAGTAAGGCCGTGGGAGCCTGAAGCGACCATGAGGAGTAAGCGCCGTAATAGTAGTCGTGGCAAAGGTCGATGCCATGACGAAGGACGACACCGTGAAAGGGAGGACCAGTTCCGCCTGCGGGCAGGGATACGTTCCAAGCGAAAACGGTCCGGAACCGCGAAGCGGAACCGCCGGGCAACGCGAACCTTCCTGGCAAGGGAACAGTAAAGAAGAAGCGCCGGGCACTCCACAGCGTGATCGACAAGGTGTTCAACTGGAACAACTTGAAGACCGCGTCCCGAAAAGTGGTCAGGAACAAGGGCAGCGCGGGCGTGGATGGTATGAACGTCAAACAATGGCGGGCAAAAGAAGAACAACACCTGCAAGAGTTGCGCTGGCGGCTCATACAGGATACGTACCGCAGCAAGCCGGTATTGCGGTTTTACATCCCCAAGCCGGGGAGCGCAAAGCAGCGTCCGCTCGGCATACCCGCGGTAACAGACCGGGTATGTCAGCAGGCGACGCACAATGTCCTCAGTTCCGTTTTCGAGGAGTACTTCCACGAAGACAGCCACGGATTTCGCCCCGGACGAAGCACCAAAACAGCGGCGAAACGGGTAGAAGCCCTGCATAAGCAGGGATACAACTATGCGGTGGATCTGGACATCAAGGGTTTCTTTGACCATGTAGACTTTGAAATCCTGATGAAGCTCGTGGGACAGGTGGTGAAAGACCGCCGGGTCTTGGGCCTGATTCGCGGGTGGCTGAAGGCAGGAGTGATGGAGGAAGGCAACATACGCTACACGACTTCCGGCACTCCGCAAGGAGGGGTGATCAGCCCGTTGCTCAGCAACGTGTATTTGACGCCTCTCGATAATGCGTTGACAGAGGCAGGCTACCAATTCGTACGTTATGCTGACGACGTGGTCATCCTCTGTCGGAGCGAAGAAGAAGCGGCTGGGGCGCTCCACCACGCCCGAACCGTACTCGGTCGGCTGAAACTGGAATTGAATGAGGAGAAAACCTCGACTCGGACGTTCAAAGAGGGGTTTGATTTTCTCGGGTTCCGTTTTACCAGCCGGGGGCGACACATCGCGGGAAAATCTCTCTTAGCCCTGTATGGCAAGGTACGAGAAATCACGAAACGCCAACAGGGGGACAAACCGGTAACAGCGGTGATAAAGGTTCTCAATCCGCTTCTGCTCGGATGGGGCAACTATCATCAAGAGGGCCGGAACGTCGGCATGTTCGATCATCTGGACACATGGATCAGAAAGCGACTGCGTTCATATATCTACAAACGCTGGCGCACCTTCCGGTGGCCCGGAGTGAACAAACCGGACAGAGAAGAATTCAAGCGGATGGGTCTTTTCTCGCTGCGCACTATACTTCGGCCTGATCAGCTTCAACTAAAGCTGTCTCCCGCTCCCCAATAAGGGGTAAGGCACGGGATCGCCGGATGCGGGAAAACTGCTCGTCCGGTGGTAACTGAGGGCTTGTCCCTGGCGACAGGGCATTCTATTCTCTACTTTGACAACTCGTTCCCTCCTCAGTACAATCACCCCATGCCCCGCCAAGCCAGACTCGATATCCCCGGCGCCCTGCACCATATCATGGTTCGGGGAATCAACAAGACCGACATATTCAACGATACTGAGGACAAGACGCGCTTTCTCGAACGACTCGGACAGAACGTTTTGGAGGGGAAATGCACTGTTTACGCCTGGGTTCTCATGGACAACCATGTTCATATTCTTTTTAAGAGCGGCAAGCACGGCATCTCCGCAGTCATGCGAAAACAGCTCACCTGGTACGCCCAGTACTACAACCGCCGCCATAAGCGCACCGGCCACCTGTTCGAGAACCGCTACAAATCCATCCTTTGCGACGAAGACAACTACCTGCTCGCCCTGGTCCGCTACATCCACCTGAATCCCCTACGAGCGGACATCATAAAAACCATCGAAGAACTCGACCGCTACCCCTTTTGCGGCCACCGGGCCGTTATGGGAAAGGCCGAATATCCATGGATGGACACGGCGTATGTCCTGTTACAGTTCGGCAGCAGCAAACGAAAAGGCCGGGCAGAGTACCGGAAGTTCATGCGGGAAGGTATCGGACTCGGACGCCAGCCGGAGTTGACCGGAGGCGGGCTGATCCGCAGCCTCGGCGGCTGGTCCCAGGTCATAGCCAGACGCCGATCAGGGAACAAGGAAGAGGGAGACGAGCGGATACTGGGGAGCGGAGATTTTGTTCATGCCATACTCAAAGAGACTGAAGAAAGAGAACTCCGGCAATTCAAGCTGAAACGAACCGGGAGGACCATCCAGAAAATCATCGACGAAGAATGCAAAAAGGCCCGAATCAGCCCGCAGGAAGTCATGCATGGAGTGCGCAGGAGAGCGGTCAGCAGTTTACGGGCTGCCATCGCATTCCGGGGCCGGACGGAACTCGGCTTATCATCGGCTGAAATGGCGCGTCATTTGGGAGTGGCCGCATCCAGTATTTCACGC
>CAZTXN010000249.1:0-2565 GCA_964617655.1 uncultured Nitrospiraceae bacterium
CTTCGAGAAGCGGCTGGAAGCAATGGACGGCAAGGCAATGGTGGTCTGCATGAGCAGGCGCATCTGCATGGACCTTTACGATGCCATCGTGAAGCTCAGGCCGGGGTGGCATTCAGAGGATGACGAGAAGGGGGCGGTCAAGGTCGTCATGACCGGGAACGCGTCGGAAGGTCCGAGGATCGCGGGTCACTCAAGGAGCAAGCAGCGGCGGGAGGCGATCGCGACCCGGTTCAAGAACCCGAAAGACGACCTCAAGGTCGTTATCGTCCGTGATATGTGGCTTACCGGCTTCGATGTGCCGTGTCTGCATACGATGTATGTGGACAAGCCCATGCGCGGCCACGGCCTGATGCAGGCCATTGCGCGTGTGAACCGAGTGTTCCGGGACAAGCCGGGCGGGCTGGTGGTGGATTACCTCGGCCTGGCTGACCAGCTCAGGAACGCCCTGGCAGCCTATACCGAGAGCGGCGGAACAGGCAAGACGGCCATCGACCAGAAAGAGGCTGTGGCGATCATGCTCGAAAAGTACGAGATTTGCCTGGCAATGTTCCATGGCTTCGACTGGGCGGCCTGGAAGACCGGGAAAGCTGCGGCGCAGCTCGGCATCCTCCCGGCTGCGCAGGAGCATATCCTGAAGCAGGAGGACGGGAAGGCGAGACTGGTCAAGGCCGTGACGGACCTGTCGAATGCCTTTGCCCTGTCCGTGCCGCATGAGGATGCGCTGCGCATCCGCGATGACGTGGCCTTCTTCCAGGCTGTGAAGGCAGCCCTGGTCAAGAGCGATCCGCGGGGCGGCAAGACCGAGGAGGAGATGAACCTCGCCATCCAGCAGATCGTGTCGCGGGCCATCGCGCCGGGCGAGGTGATCGACATCTTCGCGGCAGCAGGGCTCAAGAAGCCGGACATCTCGATCCTGTCCGATGAGTTCCTTGCCGAAGTCAAGGGCATGCCCCAGAAGAACCTGGCCGTGGAGCTGCTCCGAAAGCTCCTGAACAACGAGATCAAGACGCGGGCCAAGCGGCACCTGGTCCAGGCGCGGTCCTTCAGCGAGATGCTCGAAACAACGATCCGGCGGTACCAGAACCGGGCCATTGAGACGGCCCAGATCATCGAGGAGCTGATCGGGCTGGCCAGGGACATGCGGCAGGCTGAGAAGCGGGGCGAGGATTTGGGGCTGAACGACGAAGAAGTGGCCTTCTACGAGGCCCTGGAAGTGAACGACAGCGCGGTGAAGGTCCTCGGCGATGAGACGCTCAAGGCCATTGCGCGGGAGCTGGTCGAGACGGTGCGCAAGAATACGAGCATCGATTGGACAGTCAAAGAATCGGTCAAGGCAAAGCTCCGGGTGATCGTGAAGCGCATCCTGCGCAAGTACGGCTACCCGCCGGACAAGCAGGAGCACGCTACCCAGACGGTGCTGCAGCAGGCCGAGCTGCTGGCGCCGGAGTGGGCGGGGTAATCTTCAGGCAACGGCCCAGGGGTTCTTATGGCAGAACCAATTGGACAGAATCCGCTTGCACTACCGTTTCATGCTGATTTGATGGCACTGTACGAAGAGGCGCGAAGGAAGTGTAAATTACCCGCACCCGCATTCCTTCAGATGGTTAAGGATTATGGCGCAGTTGGCGCAGCGCGCCGGCTTTTGGATGATCCGAAGATACAATCCGGCTTTACAGATTTGATTCTTTGTGGGTGTAAGGACTTATCTGTTGAAGTTCTCGTTCTACGCCCCGAATATCAATGTCTATTTACAGAGGAACAGCTTGCGCGGGCGCGTGAAAGGATACACGGAGATCAACATGACTAATGCAACTGAAGATCAGAAGAGGTCGCCGTTATTGAGCATTGCTATTGGCTTTCTTGACTGTCAACGACTGGATAAAGACGCGACGACATATCTGCTGTTGAGCCAAAATACTATTCAGGAAGCCTATGAGTTCAGTGTGGTCGACCTGGATGCTCATGTAGAAGAAATGCATTTGGCGAATATAGGTGTTGCCCGCGAAATCGACGGCGATGTGTATTTGGATCATTGCAGGCAGGCTATCCATAGTTTAAACCAGTACATTGAGGAGTCGTGGTCTGATGCGGCATCTCCAATTAAAGAGAATGTGAAATGGTTCGTCATCACGGAAGTGCCGTTCGAGGGCAATTATTATATGTTTAGCACATCTACCGGTACTGCGATTAGTATTGCAAACTGGTCAAAAGACATGGCTCCGCCGTCT
The DNA here is from genome assembly GCA_964617655.1 of uncultured Nitrospiraceae bacterium. Classification (GTDB taxonomy): domain Bacteria; phylum Nitrospirota; class UBA9217; order UBA9217; family UBA9217; genus JAKAHZ01. The sequence continues at coordinate 2,229 of CAZTXN010000249.1, forward strand.
CTTCTTGAATTTATTCTTCGTCAAACGCAGGCATCGATACCGGCATTTCTTGGCGTAGCTCAAAACCACTACGACACGCGAGGGTGTATTGGCGACTTTACGGTTAATCTTGGCGAGACAAAGCAGCACGTCCTGATTGGGCACATATGTCACGAATGCGCTCGTGCGATACAAAAAATTCACGGAGATGCGGGGCTGGCTGCGTTGCGCAAACTATTGGATAAATCATGGATAGGCTCGACTGATACAACAACAAGTGTTGCAGCAATTATGAAAAAGACATTTGGCTATGATCTATATATTACGAAAGGATTTGCGACAAGCTTCAGGGATAAGG
>CAZTXN010000250.1:0-2559 GCA_964617655.1 uncultured Nitrospiraceae bacterium
GTGCTTGCTCTTAATCCTCCGCCTCGAGCTCCTGCTGCTTCCGCAGGGAGAGGTCGCCGCCCTGGTCGAGCATGAAGAACTGGTTCGCCTTTATCTGGTCCTGCTTCAAGACGAACTGCGTCGGCTCGGTCCCCTTGCGGAAAGCGTCGAGATAGGCGTCCGGCGTGTCCTCGCGCGCCAGCAGGCCGCCCGCCCGGTCGATGGCGAGGAAGATCACGCCCTCGGGGACCATGAACTCCTCCGCCGGCCGGTCCGCCAGGGCCTTGGCCATGACGCCCATCCAGACCGGGAGCGCCGCCCGCGCGCCGGTCTCCCGGTTCCCCAGCGATGCAGCGGCATTGTCGTAGCCCACCCAGACGCCGGCAACGACGCTGGGCGAGTAGCCCATGAACCAGGCGTCCACGTAGTTGTTCGTGGTGCCGGTCTTGCCGGCCAGCGGCTTCCCGAGGGACCGCGCGCCCCTGCCGGTGCCCTCCTCCACCACGCTCTGCAGCATGCTGGTGACCAGGTAGGCCGTGACCGGATCGATTGCCTGCTCCGGCGCCGGGTCGTAGCTCTCGAGCACCGCGCCGTTCCCGTCCACGATGCTCTTGACCAGGATCGGCTCGGAGCGGATGCCCTGGGCGGCGAAGGTGGCGTAGGCGGAGGTGAGCTCCAGCGGCGTCACGACCGACGACCCCAGGGCCGAGGTGTAGTCGTCATTGATCTGGCTGGTGATGCCCGCGCGCCGCGTGAACGCCACGGCCCGCGAGAGCCCGATGTCCTCCAGGATCCGCACCGTGACCGCGTTGCGCGAGAGGGCCAGGGCCGTGCGCATCCGCATGGGGCCCAGGAACCGGCCATCGTAGTTCTCCGGCTTCCAGCCCCGCTTGTCGAAGTCCGTCTGGTCGTGGATCACCGGCAGGTCGTAGACGATCGTCGCGGGCGTGTACCGGTACTGCGCGCCGTCCTTCACCTCCAGGGCCGCGCCGTAGAGGAAGGGCTTGAAGGCCGAGCCCGGCTGCCGCCGCGCCTCGGTGGCGTGGTTGAAGCCTCCCTCGACGAAGTCATACCCGCCCACCAGCGCGCGCACATAGCCCGTGTAGGGCTCGAGCACCACCACCGCGCCCTCCACGTAGGGCGTCTGCTCGATCTGGAAGGAGGCAAGGCGCGTCTTGCGGTCCAGCTCCTTGAACCGCACCTTGATGATGTCCCCCGGCTGGACGATCTCTGCCGGCATGTTGAACTCGTCGGGGTCCTCCTTCTGCTTCTTGGGCTTCAGGAGCGCCCAGGCCATGTCCTCATGCAGCACATGGCCGACCATGCCGCGGCCCTTGACGGTCAGGTAAGTATCGCCCACGGCCAGGACATGGGCGTTGAACACCTCGCCCGGCTTCACCAGCACGCGCAGGCCGCTCACCTGGCCCTCGTCCGGCTTCACCTCGCGGAACCCGATGCGTCCGCGGAAACCCTGCCGCTTGTCCAGGTTCCGCAGTCCGGCCTTGAGCGACTCCATCGCGGCCTTCTGGAGGTCGTAGTCGATGGAGGTGTAGACGCGCATGCCGCCGTGGTAGAGCTTCTCTTCGCCGTAGGCCGCCAGGATGTGCTTGCGCATCTGGTCCACCACGTGCGGCGCCACGTCCTCCTGGGTCCGCAGGTTCTCGAGGCTGATCGGCTGTTCGAAGACCTTCGCCGCGTCGCTCTCGGCGAGGAATCCCTCCTCCACCATCCGGCGAAGCACATGGGACTGGCGCAGCTTGGTCAGGTCGATGTCGCCGTAGGGCGAATAGCCGGCCGGCGACTGGGGCAGCCCGGCCAGCAGCGCGGCCTCGGCCGTGCTGACCTGCCAGATGTTCTTGCCGAAGTAGGTCTTGGCCGCGCTCTGGACGCCGTAGGCGCCGTGGCCGAAATAGATCTTGTTCAGGTAGAGCTCGAGGATCTCGTCCTTCGTGATCTGCTTTTCGAGCCGGCGGGCCAGGATGACCTCGCGGACCTTTCGGGTGAAGGTGCGCTCGGGCGAGAGGAAGACCACCTTCGTGAGCTGCTGGGTGATGGTGCTGCCGCCCTGCTTCACGCGGAAGGAGTAGATGTTCTTGAGGGCCGCGCGCAGGATGCCGCGGTAGTCGAGCCCGCTGTGCTGGTAGAACCGCGGGTCCTCGGTCGCCAGGATCGCCTGGACCATCTGCTTGGGGATCCGCTCGAGCGGCACATGGACGCCCTTCTCGATCCGGATGTGGCCCAGCACCCTTCCGTCCTCGGCATGGATCGTCGTGCCCGCAGAGGGCTTGTAGTCCTTGAGCGACTCGACCGTGGGAAGGCCGAAGGACAGGACCACGAAGAGCGTGACCACCGAGAGGATGCCGGCGAGGACCATGCCGGCCAGGATGAAAAGCGCCCTGCGGAAGGTCATGGCGCGGAGCCAGGGCAGGATGCTTCCCTGCCAGAGACCGCGCAGGAACTGCCCGGGACGTTTCACGAGTTCGATGAGCTTCTGCTTCATGAGTGCGGGTTTCGGTACACGGCGCGTACGGCCGGCCGGAAGGCGGGGGGCGGTTCCCTTGTTCAGCGCCTTGTTTTTCC
>CAZTXN010000251.1:0-2541 GCA_964617655.1 uncultured Nitrospiraceae bacterium
CATGCCGCCCACTTTTTCGCATGACAGCGGAACCAAATAAAGTGGTCTGACGAAGCGTAACGAGCACTGGATATCCTGACCAGAGTCAGTTATCGTTGTTCCTTCTCAAAATCATCAGAAGGAGGAACAATGACTCAAGAAAGGCTATCCATGCGAAAAACGAAAGAGGTATTGCGACTCTACCATGACCTGAAGCTCTCGAAGCGCCAGGTCGCCAGATCCTGCAACATCGCTCCCAGCACCGTCCGCGACTACCTGCGCAAAGCAGAACAGGCGGGCATCACGTGGCCGCTCCCCGAGGGGATGGACGAAGAGCTGCTCGAGGCCAGGCTCTTTCCAGAGGAACCCGAGCCCGCACACGCTGTTCATCCTTACCCGGATATGGAGACAATAAACAGAGAGCTCCGGAAGAAAGGCGTCACCCGTCAACTGCTGTGGCTTGAGTACAAGGAGAAGCATCCCGACGGGTATGAATATTCGCAGTACTGCGAGCTCTATCGCCAATGGTCGAAGCATCTAGATGTCACGCTCCGGCAGGAGCACAAGGCCGGCGAGAAGCTGTTCGTTGACTTCGCCGGCAAAGGCATCGACATCATCAATTCCGCGACCGGTGAAGCAACAACGGCCGAGCTCTTCGTCGCCGTGCTGGGCGCGAGCAATTACACCTATGTCCTCGCGGTCCCGGACCAGAGCCTTCGGTCGTGGATCGACTGCCATGTCCGCGCTTTCGAGTACTACGGCGGACTTCCCGAAATCGTCGTCCCTGACAATCTGAAAGCGGGCGTATCCAAGGCATGCAGATACGATCCCGACCTCAATCCCACCTACCACCGCATGGGCAGGCACTACAACGTCGCGATCATGCCGGCCCGCGCGAGAAAGCCCAAGGACAAGGCGAAGGTCGAAGCAGGCGTTCTGGTAGTCACTCGCTGGATCACCGCGGCCCTCCGAAACCACACGTTCTTCAGCATTGCCGACCTGAACGAAAAAATCGCCGAACTCCTTCTCAAGCTCAACACCCGGAAGTTCAAGAGACTCCCTACCTGCCGCAAGGAGCTGTTTGAATCGATGGAAAAGACCGTCATGAGGCCGCTTCCCGCGGAGCGTTATGATTATGCGGAGTGGAACGAGGCGTCGGTACACATCGACTATCACGTCGAAGTAGACGGGCATTATTACAGCGTTCCGTATACGCTTACCGGCCAAAGAATCGGCGTCTGGGTGATGGCTTGGACCGTCGAGCTCATCTTCTTGAACAAGAATAAACGCATCTGGCTTCATCCCCGAAGCTTCGTCAAAGGCGGCTATACCACTGTCAAAGAGCACCGGCCCAGGTCTCATCAGGAATATCTTGAGTGGACCCCCTCACGAATCATTGCCTGGGCTGAAAAAATCGGGCCGCAAACCGCTGCGCTTATAGATGCTGTCATCAAGGCGCGTCCTCATCCCGAGCAGGGCTATCGCGCCTCGCTGGGCATCATCCGGCTGGAGAAGCGCTACGGCAGGGATCGGCTTGAGGCCGCGGCAGATAGGGCCGTGGCGATCAAGGCCTACTCCTACAAGAGCGTCGTCTCCATCCTCAAAACCGGTCTCGATCAAATCCCGCTTCCGCTGGCCGAGACCGGAGAAAGAAAGGAGGTGACACCCACCTATCATCAGAACGTCCGCGGAAGCCGGTATTACAACTAAAACAAAGGAGATATTCAATGCGCAATCAAACGATAGAACAACTGCACCAAATGAGACTTCACACCATGGCCGCTGCCTTCAAGGAAGAATGCGAGCGGCCGAACAATAGCGAACTTACCTTCGAGGACCGGGTGGCCATGATGGTCGAGCGTGAATGGCTGTCCCGGGAGAACCGCCGGGTCAACACGCGACTCAAGGCAGCCAGGCTCAAGCATCACGCCACCATCGAAGACCTCGACTTCCGCACGCCCAGAGAATTGGATAAATCGGTGATCCTCTCTCTGGCAAGCTGCCAATGGATCAGGAGCCATCACAACGTGATCATCACCGGTCCCACGGGCATCGGCAAATCGTATCTCGCCGAGGCGCTCACGAATAAGGCCTGCCGCGAAGGATACACGGCCAGGTACTATCGGGCGTCCCGGTTCTTTCAGGAACTCGCGATGGCACGGGGGGACGGCAGCTACGCCGTCCTCCTGCAGAAAATCGCCAAAACAGACCTCCTCGTCATCGACGATTGGGGTCTTGCAACGCTGACTGATCACGAACGAAGGGACCTTCTGGAGGTCATGGAAGACCGCCACAATATCCGCTCCACGCTGATGACGAGCCAGTATGCCGCGACCACCTGGCATGATCTAGTCGGCGAGCCGACCCTGGCCGACGCAATCCTTGACAGAATCGTTCACAACGCCCACAAAATTTGTTTAAACGGCGACTCCATGCGCAAAATCAGATCGAACTTGACGCATGACGCCCACTAATAGTATAATCACCCCGTCCAGCGCTCACGCGCTTTCGTAGGATGGGCGACATGCCCGGAACAAGTGGGCGACATGGCCGGAATAGGCA
>CAZTXN010000252.1:0-2499 GCA_964617655.1 uncultured Nitrospiraceae bacterium
GATAGGGGTATCAGCGATGCGGATCTCGCATGTTGTCAGGGGCGATCGTCCGGTGACCGCGGAACTGGCACTGCTGTTCGGTCGTGCGTTCAACCAGACGCCGCAGTACTGGCTCAATCTTCAGGCGTCCTACGATCTCAAAGTTGCGGAGGCAAGCATGGGCAAACGCCTTGCCGGCATCCACGCCCTCGCCCATGTCTGATTTTCCGGGTTGTCCACACCTGCTGATCTTCAACCTTCCCCCATGGTGACAAACCACCCGGCCTCAGGTACTATGCCCCGGTGAAGCTCTTCGCAGACCTCATCCCCGCAACCTTCCTCTCCCGCCCGAACCGCTTCGTCGTGCTCTGCAAGGCGCAGGGCAGGACCCTCCGCGCCTACCTCCCGAACCCCGGCAGGCTCTGGGAGCTTTTGCTTCCCAACGCGTGTCTCCTACTCTTCGCAGCGATCCCGGCCTGCAGCGAGATCCTGTACGACAGTCTGCGCCATCACCAGGAGATCCGCTGCCAGGAACTGCAGGGAAGCAGCCGGACCGAGTGCCTCCAGCGGAGCAGCATGAGCTATGACGAGTATCAACGGCATCTAAGGGAACGGGAGAGGCAAGAGGAGCGATAGATAGCGGCTCTCCGCTATCAAAAATGAGCGTGGCGGACGCTCAGGGCAGGTTCTCCAGGTCATCAAGGTCCTTGTGGCGTGCAGCGGCCTTCTTGTTCTGCTTCAACTGCTTCAGGCCGATGATGTTCACGGAAATGCCGTCCAGAACATCGACCACCCGCCCTGCCCAGCAGGTCGCAAAATCGACCCCGCTGATGGAAGTGGCGATCTCTATCCGCACGGGAGGCGTGCCCATGCGGATGAGCTGGTCCGCCTTCAGAAAGAGCTCCGGCCTCACCTGCGGCAGGGTGAAACCGAACTCCTTCAGCACGGCGGTGATCCTTTCGGCGTTGTCGGGATGCATGGCGACCAGGATGTCCATGAATGCGGTCGCGCGGGGATAGCCGTGATAGGCAACAGCATAGCCGCCGATCAGAAGATACTCAGCCCCTCGGGCGTTGAGCAACCTCAAGAACTCTCTGAAGTCGGGCGGCAGTTCGATCTTCGCCATAGTTGAGCTTCCTGAGGACCTCTACGGCCCGAAGCCGCTCATGCGGCCCGACAGACAGCCAATACGCCGCATCGCTGCCGGCTGCCTCGACCGTGGTCACCGAGAGCGCCTTTCTATCCACCTTTATGTCGCTGATCGTGCTCATGGTCCCGCCTCATGCCTGTCAGAAGTCTAGCAGATTCACTCCTCCCTTTCAATCGAATTATCCCCGGTGACAGACCAGTCCAGGCCGGGTAGTATGTTCCGGTGAAGCTCTTCGAAGACCTCATCCCCGCAACCTTCCTCTCCCGCCCGAACCGCTTCGTCGTGCTCTGCAAGGCCGGCAACAGGACCCTCCGCGCCTACCTCCCGAACCCCGGCAGGCTCTGGGAGCTTCTCTTGCCCGGCGCAAAGCTCCTGCTGACAAAGCTCCCTCCGTCTTCGGACCGCAAGCTCGACCACCTCGCCGTAGCCGTGGAGCGCGACGGCATGCCGGTGATGCTCCATACGCACCATACGAACCTCGTAGCGAGCCACCTCATCCGGACCGACCGCGTCCCCGGCCTCGAGCATGCCGAGATCCTTCAGCCGGAATACCGCGTCGGGAAGAGCCGCTTCGACTTCCTGCTGCGCAAGGACGGCCGGGAGGTCCTGCTGGAGGTCAAGTCCTGCACTCTCTTCCATGACAGCCTCGCCATGTTCCCGGACGCGGTCTCAGCGCGCGCGACCAGGCATCTCCTCGAACTGGAGGAGCTGACGCAAAAGGGCTTCGACGCGGCCGTGCTCTTCATCGTCCATTCTCCCCGACCGCGGTGGTTCATGCCTGAGCATCACACGGACCTGGAGTTCTGCAGAACGCTCCTCAAAGTCAGGGACCGCGTGATGGTCAGGGCCGTAGGGGCTGAATGGAGCAGCGGGCTGGAGCTGGGAAGCACGGTCCGGGAGCTGGCGATCCCCTGGGACCTGGTGGAGCGGGAATCCCATGACCGGGGAAGCTATCTCATCCTGCTGAAGCTGGACCGCAGCAGGACGCTCGAGATCGGCGGGCTGGGAAGGATGGCGTTCCGGAAGGGATACTATCTCTATGTCGGGTCAGCCATGCAGAACCTGTCGCAGCGCATCAGCCGGCATCAGCGGCTGACCAAGCTGAAGCACTGGCATATGGACCATCTGCGGACCCATGCCCGGTGGGTCGCCGCCATCCCCATCCGCTCGAGCAGGGACCGGGAGTGCGAGGTCGCGCAGGCGGTGGCGAAGGTGACGGAATGGCAGGCGCCGGGATTCGGCTGCTCGGACTGCTCCTGCCCGAGCCACCTCTTCGGCAGGGAACAGGACCCGCTCAGCGACCGGGCCTTCATCGATGCACTGCTGAGGCTCAGGATGGGAGGTTTGGAAAAGGAGCTGCAGGAGCGGGA
>CAZTXN010000253.1:0-2463 GCA_964617655.1 uncultured Nitrospiraceae bacterium
GAACAAAGAGAGCAGTGTGCGTTTGATCGCCCACTGCTCTCGGTGTTTGTATGGTGAGCCGTGGAGGGATCGAACCTCCGACCCGCTGATTAAGAGTCAGCTGCTCTACCAGCTGAGCTAACGGCCCGTTAAACCAACAGAACTTCCCGCTGCAGGAAGCGTATTATACAAGCATGACACCTGCTATGCAACAGGAAAATGCCTTTTCCCGGCCGGGCAAGGGGAAAAAATGGCGCGCCCGGCAGGACTCGAACCTGCGGCCTACGGATTCGAAGTCCGCCGCTCTATCCAGCTGAGCTACGGGCGCAATTTAGAACAAGCTGACAGCAGAAAGCTCTCAGCTATCAGCTGGCGTAATTATGGCGCGCCCGGCGCGATTCGAACGCACTCCGTCGCGCACAAGGCGCTCCCCAGAGCGGGCCAGCCCCCTCTGGAGTCTCCCCCGAACCATAGGGGATTTCTTCCCCTATGACCCCTGGGTCGTGCTGATCATCGGCAGTTTTGCGATGATCGCCACTGACCGCTTGCTGCAAATTTGGCGCGCCCGGCGCGATTCGAACGCACGACCTTTGGCTTCGGAGGCCAACGCTCTATCCAGCTGAGCTACGGGCGCCTGATGCAAAAAGACGGAGAGACGGCCATGAGACCGTCTCTCATGCAAGATTGGGGTGAGCGACGGGGCTTGAACCCGCGACCACCAGGGCCACAACCTGGTGCTCTACCGACTGAGCTACGCCCACCGTGATCGAACAGTTCACAGTACAAAGTACTCAGTACAGAGGGACGCCGGATCGGTCCGGCTTCCTGTACTCTGTACCTTGTACTCAGCACTTGTTGTAATTCTGGCGCGCCTGAAGGGATTCGAACCCCTGACCCGTCGCGCTCAAGGCGCTCCCCAGAGGCTCAGGGGAATGCTTCCCCTGAAACCCCTTGGGTCAGGGTGTCGTTGATCCTGCGCGCCTGCCGCATCTCAACGTTCAGTGGTAAATGGCGCGCCTGAAGGGATTCGAACCCCTGACCCACAGCTTAGAAGGCTGTTGCTCTATCCAACTGAGCTACAGGCGCAAGTTGGTCGGGGCGAGAGGATTTGAACCTCCGACTTTCTGCTCCCAAAGCAGACGCGCTACCGGGCTGCGCCACGCCCCGCGCGAGACCGTGCCGACGGCTCCCGTATGGCAAGGCATATAATACTCGCGCCCCCCCGCATTGTCAAGCGCTAGTTGGGAGAAAACGGCCGATATCCCGTCACTTACGGGCCCCGGCGGGGCCTTTTCTCTTGAAAGCCCCTGCGATTTATACTATCATGGTCCCCATGGAAGAACGGATCGGCTCGGTCATACGCTTCTTCGAGAAGAACTCCATCGCGGCCGTGAAGCTCGATTTCGGCGACCTCAGCCTGGGCGAGACGGTCCGCATCAAGGGCCCGAACACCGACTTCACCCAGAAGGTGGACGCCATGGAGTTCGACCACAAGCCGGTGGAGAAGGCCCTCCGCGGCCAGTTCACCGGCATCCGGCTCTCCCGGCCCGCCAAGCCCTTCGACCTCGTCTTCAAGGTCACCGGGTGACCGCTTATGCTCCGCTACAGCCTGAAACGCATGCTCCTCATGGTCCCCATCCTCTTCGGGATCACGCTGCTCTCCTTCACCATCATGCACATGGCGCCCGGCGGCCCGGCCGAGGCGCAGATGGAGTTCTCGGCCCGGGCCTCGGCCGAGGCGCGTGAGCGGCTCCGGAAGCTCTACGGCGCCGACCAGCCGCTGCACAAGCAGTACTTCACCTGGCTCGGGAAGTTCCTGACCCTCGACTTCGGCGAGGCCTTCGCCGACGGACGCAAGGTGAAGGACAAGATCCTGGAGCGCCTGCCCATCACGCTCACCATCAACCTGCTCTCCCTCGGCATCGTGCTGCTGATCGCCATTCCCATCGGCATCCTGTCGGCCACGCACCAATACTCGGCCCTGGACCGGTTCACCACGATCTTCGTCTTCGTGGGCTACTCCATGCCGCATTTCTGGATGGCCCTGCTGCTCATCTATCTCTTCGGCGTCCAGTGGGGCGTGCTCCCCATCTCGGGCATCCAGAGCCTCGATGTGACCGGCCTCTCGGCCTGGGGCAGGCTGATGGACAAGGCCCACCACCTGGTCCTGCCGGTCCTGGTCTCGGCCGTCGGCGGCCTGGCGGGGCTCTCGCGCTACATGCGGAACAACATGCTCGAGGTGATGCGGCAGGACTACATCAGGACCGCCCGGGCCAAGGGGCTCTCCGAGACCGCGGTGGTCTACCGCCACGCGCTCCGGAACGCCCTGATGCCGGTGATCACCATCCTGGGCCTCTCGCTCCCCGGCATCATCGGCGGCAGCGTCATCATGGAGCAGGTCTTCGGCATCCCGGGCATGGGCCAGCTCATGTACCAGTCGGTCTTCTCGCGGGACTACAACGTCGCCATGGGCGTCCTGGTCCC
>CAZTXN010000254.1:0-2448 GCA_964617655.1 uncultured Nitrospiraceae bacterium
CGGCTCTCCGTGGGGATGTCCGCCTCCTGGTACTCGCTCCGCGACTTTCCCTGCGTCCGGAGGTACTCGTGGCTGAAGGCCGGGATCACGCCCTGGGTCCCGTTGTCCGGCGTCACCATGCACCGGTAGGACACGAGCTGGCCGTAGCTGTCCATCATGTGCTTCCAGCCCTTGACGAAGAAGGTGCAGTGATTGTTGAAGCAGACCCAGAGAAAGGTCGTGCCCCAGTCGAGATGGCGCGCATCCATCTTCTCCATCGCCTGCTGGCAATGGGGGCAGACCGGCGCCTCCTTGATCGTGTATTCCGCTTCCGAGACCATGTTCATCAACCTCCTCTGTGCGACTGCCGGGATTATACGACTCCGGCAGCGGCCATGGCAACAGCCAATTAGAACGCCTCGGCCAGCGGCTCGAAGAAGCTCTTGGGATGCAGGCAGGCCGGGCAGAGGTCAGGCGGCTCAATCCCCTCGTGGTGATGGCCGCAGTTCCGGCACTTCCAGGTCGCGCGCTTCGCCTTCCTGAAGACCGTGTTGCTGCGGATGTTCTCGAGCAGGGCGAGGTACCGCTTCTCGTGGTGCACCTCCACGGCTGCGATGTTCCGGAAGGCCTCGGCGACCTGGGGGAAGCCCTCTCCGTCCGCCTCCCTGGCGAACTCGGGATAGAGCTTCGTCCATTCCTCGTTCTCGCCCTCCGCGGCTGCCTTCAGGTTCTCTCCCGTGGTCCCGATCCTGCCGGCCGGGAAGGAGGCCGTGAACTCGGCCATGCCGCCCTCCAGGAACTTGAAGAAGCGCTTGGCATGCTCCTTCTCGTTCTCCGCCGTCTCGAGGAAGATCGCCGCGATCTGCTCGTATCCCTCCTTCTTCGCCGCGCTCGCGAAGAAGGAATACCGGTTCCGTGCCTGGGACTCGCCCGCGAACGCGGCGAGCAGGTTCTTCTCGGTCTTCGTGCCCTTCAGGGATATCATGTTTCTTGCCCTCCTCATTTGAACTGCACGGTAAAATATCTATGTAACCACAGGTGGCTTCGCCACACACAGATGAGAGCGATGGTGAAGACATGCCAACGTCTTCTTATCCTGGAAAGAACAGTGAAGACTCAGGAGACAGAGAGTACACAAAAAGGACCATGCGTACGATGAACACGTCATCCCCGAATGTTTCTGTCGGGGATCCAGGGATCATTGGCTCCTCTGGATTCCCGCTTTCGCGGGAATGACGCCAAGGGACGGATGTTCACAACAACTGTATCTCGAGATAGGTTCTCATGGAGCAGGAGCTGTCTCCTGTCTTGCTCCCCTACCACCGCATCCGCGCCAGCCGCGTGCGGCTGATGAAGAGGTCAGCGCGGGCGAGCAGCCAGTAGCTGACGCGCTCGGCGATGCGCTGGGGCCAGGGCCGCTGCTGCCAGGCAGCGAGCAGCACCGGCAGGCTCTGCGCCAGGTCAGCCTCGAAGTCCGCGCGGGCCTTCTCGGCAAGGGACCGGTCCGCAACCAGGGCGACCAGCTCGTAGTTGATCCTGCCGCTCCGGAGGTCGAGGTTCGCCGAGCCGGTCACCACCGTGTCGTCCACGACCGCGAGCTTGGCATGGAGCATGGCGGGCTGGTACTCCCAGACCTCCATGCCCGAACGGAGCAGCCGGCCGTAGAGCCCGCGGACCGCCCACTGCGCCACCGCCACGTCCGACCGGGCGGGGACCAGCAGCCGGACCCGCACCCCGCGCCGCACGGCCCGCTTCAGCGCCCGCAGGATCCTGCCGGGCGGGAAGAAGTAGCTCATGGCAAGGTCGATGCTCCGCTCCGCACGGCGGAGCAGACGTCCGTAGGCCCGCCGGACCGGCTGGACCGGGTCCTCGGGGCCGCTCTCGAGGAACCGGACGCGGCCCCGGCCGACCGTGCCGGCGATGCGCTCGCGAAGCTCCCGGCGGTCCAGAAAGAGCCGGAACCGGGGGCGCCGGTCGGCCCGGCGCCACATGCGGCTGAAGGACCGGTGGAGCGAGGCGACCTCCCTGCCCGCGACCTCCAGGGCGTTGTCCCGCCAGGCCGGACCGCCGTCCCGCCCCCGGAGGTACTCGTCGCCGATGTTCAGGCCGCCGACGAAGGCCACGGCATCATCCACCACCAGGAGCTTGCGGTGGTCCCGGAACGGCAGCAGCCCGCGCCGGATCGGCCGGAACCAGCGGACCTCGCCTCCCGCTCCGCGCAGCCCGTTCCAGAAGGCTTCGGAGAGGGCCCAGGAGCCGAGCGCATCCACCAGCACCCGGACCTCCACGCCCCGTTGCGCCGCGGCCGCCAGCCGGGCGAGGAACTCCCGGCCGGTCCCGTCGTCCGCGTAGATGTACATCTCGAGCGCCACGCGGGCCTCGGCCCGGTCGATCGCCGCGAGCATGGCCGGGAAGACCTCGGTCCCGTTCTTCAGCAGACGGACGGTGGACATAGAGCGTTATGAACGG
>CAZTXN010000255.1:0-2438 GCA_964617655.1 uncultured Nitrospiraceae bacterium
GTGTTTTTGGTAAACAGTCGGTAATCCCATTTCTCTGCGGCCACGCCGAAGCGTGGCACCCCTTCTCCCGAAGTTACGGGGTCAAATTGCCTAGTTCCTTAACAAGCGCTATCTCGAGCACCTTTGGATATTCTCCTCGCCCACCTGTGTCGGTTTACGGTACGGTTACCTTATCATCTCGCGTAGAGGTTTTTCTTGGCAGCCTGATTAGGACGAATTGGCTTGCCCGAAGGCTCGTTTCTTGTTCGGGTTTCACGTTAACGATCGTGCGGATTTGCCTACACGCTCTGGCTACACCCTTAAACCTGGAAACCAATCCAGGCTCGTCTTTCACTTCTGCGTCACCCCTTGGCTGGTGACGATGATAAAGCAGTTCAGGAATATTAACCTGATTTCCATCAGCTACGCCGCTTGGCCTCGCCTTAGGTACCGACTAACCCCAAGCAGATTAACTTTACTCAGGAACCCTTGGGCTTTCGGTGTTACGGTTTTTCACCGTAATTATCGCTACTTATGCCAGCATGATCTCTTCTATGTCCTCCAGCCTGCCTCGCAGCAGACCTTCGACGGTTAATAGAATGCTCCCCTACCGCTCACGCCTTGCGGCGTGAACCCACAGCTTCAGTAGTATGCTTAGTCCCGTGTATTATCGGCGCGGATCTGCTTGACTAGTGAGCTATTACGCACTCTTTAAATGATGGCTGCTTCTAAGCAAACATCCTAGTTGTCAGTGCGGATCCACATCCTTTATCACTTAGCATACATTTTGGGACTTTAGCTGATGATCTGGGTTCTTTCCCTTTTGGCACCGAAGCTTATCCCCCGGCACCTGCTTCCCGGAAAACACGTCTGCGGTATTCGGAGTTTGAGAGGGGTTGGTACCGTTGTGACAGCCCTAGCCCTTTCAGTGCTCTACCCCCGCGACGTTTTTAACCGAGACTATCCCTAAAGATATTTCGGGGAGAACGAGCTATCTCCCAGTTTGATTAGCCTTTCACCCCTAGCCACAGCTCATCCGAGCAACTTTCAACTTACACCGGTTCGGTCCTCCATAGGGTTTTACCCCTACTTCAACCTGGCCATGGCTAGATCACTAAGGTTTCGCGTCTACCGCACGTTACTAACGCCCTTTTCAGACTTGCTTTCGCTTAGGCTTCGAGGCTTGGCGACCTCTTAACCGACGCAACGTACGAGTAACTCGCTGGCTCATTATGCAAAAGGCACGCCGTCATCCCGATTGCTCAGGACTCCGACCGCTTGTAAGCATACGGTTTCAGGTTCTATTTCACTCCCCTAATAGGGGTTCTTTTCACAGTTCCCTCGCGGTACTATTCGCTATCGGTCGCAAATGAGTATTTAGCCTTGGATGATGGTCCACCCAGATTCGCACAGGATTTCTCGTGTCCCGCACTACTCAGGATACCCTCGCGCTGCTTTCGGTTTATTCTACGGGGCTATCACCCACTATGGCGTTGCTTTCCAGACAACTTCGTTTACCTACTTACAGATCACTACATGGGTCCTACAACCTCCCGGCAACATGTTGCCGGAATTTGGGCTCTTTCCCGTTCGCTCGTCACTACTAGGAAAATCTCTTTTGATTTCTTCTCCACCAGGTACTTAGATATTTCAGTTCCCCGGGTTAGCTTCGCCTCGCTTATGAATTCAGCGAGGGATATACCGACAAATCGGTATGGGTTGCCCCATTCGGACATCTCCGGATCAACGGTTGTTTGCACCTTCCCGAAGCTTATCGCAGCTTGCCACGTCCTTCATCGCCTATTTGCGCCAATGCATCCTCCGTATGCTCTTAGTAACTTGAATTATAATTTCATGAAACATCGTTTTTGTAGCGATTCTCGTATGAAGATTGTAGTCTTCTTCATATTGAATAACATTTTAAACTTCCCAATTGTCAAAGAACTTTTTCCGTATTCTTGCGAATGCGGTATATCATTGAAGATATATTGCCTTGTTGATCATTAAAACCATTTTAACAGCTTAGCAGGCTTCCTGATGTATCGGGAGTTGTGCTAAGCGGGCTTCCCGACAGGTCGGGACTAGTCTCCTGCGCTTTTTTTTCCTTCGGCTTAGCTTTCCACGAAGTGGAGCTAAGCGGGCTCGAACCGCTAGCCTCCTGCGTGCAAGGCAGGCGCTCTCCCAATTGAGCTATAGCCCCATGATGATGAGTCCGCCGATTTGTGTGGGCTTGGATGGAGTTGAACCATCGACCTCACGCTTATCAGGCGTGCGCTCTAACCACCTGAGCTACAGACCCTCAAGGAAATTCGGGTCACGCAGCTGTCGCACAAGTTATTAATTTTATTTAATAACTTATGGTTTCAACTTGACAAAAAAAATTGGAGAGTATACCAGCCAATCCTTTGATCGGCAGTAAGAATTTCGAGACTGTCCCGATGGTTATGGTCGGGAAATCT
>CAZTXN010000256.1:0-2429 GCA_964617655.1 uncultured Nitrospiraceae bacterium
ATAGGCCTCCTCCATCAGGTGGCAGCTGTTGCAGAACTCCGGGTTCTTCTGGATGTAGGTGTAGTAGCGGGCGGCAAGAACGATGGCGATGACCGAGATGACCATGAGGATGGCGACCAGCACGGTCTTCTCCCGTGCGGTCAATCCCCGCTCCAGCTTGTCGAAGAGCGATTCAAGGAACTTCAGCATCCCGGCATCCGCTCAGGTCCCGACCAGGAGCTCCGCTATCTGGACCGCGTTCAGCGCAGCGCCCTTCCGGAGATTATCGGAAACGATCCACAGGTTCAGCCCGCAGGCGACCGTCTCGTCGTCCCGGATCCTGCCGACATACACCTCGTCCTTGCCGGACACATCGATCTGCAGGGGGTAGAGGTTCCGCGCCGGATCGTCGTAGACCAGCACGCCGGGCGCCGATGCCAGGAGGGCCCGCGCCTCGTTGACCGGAAGTTTCCGCTCCGTTTCGATATTGATCGACGCGGCGTGGCACCGGAAAACCGGCACCCGCACGGTCGTGGCGGTCACGCCGATGGCATCATCCTCCAGGATCTTCCGGGTCTCGTTCACCATCTTCATCTCTTCCTTCGTAGAGCCGTTCTCGAGGAACGAATCGATATGCGGCAGGCAGTTGAAGGCGATCTGGCGGGGATAGACCTTCGTCTCGACCTCGCGGAAGTTCAGCAGGGCCACGGTCTGGGCGGCCAGCTCGTCCATGGCCTTCTTCCCGGTGCCGGACACGGACTGGAAGGTGGTCACCACGATGCGCTTTATCTTCGCCTTGTCATGGAGCGGCTTGAGCGCCACGACCATGCCGATGGTCGAACAGTCCGGGTTGGCGATGATGCCCGCATGCCTTTCGATGGCATGGGGGTTCACCTCGGGAACCACGAGGGGTACCTTCGGGTCCATGCGAAAGGCGCCGGAGTTGTCTATCACCACAGCGCCGGCCTGCACCGCAGCAGGCGCGAACGCAAGGCTTCGTTCGCTGCCCGCGGAAAAGAGCGCGATATCCACGCCGGAGAAGGCGTCCTTCGTGAGTTTCCGGACCGTCCAGTTCCTCCCGCGGAAATCGAGCCGCTCGCCCTCGGTGCGCTCGGAGGCCAGCGGAATTATTTCGGATACCGGAAAGTCCCTCTCCTCCAGGACATCGAGCATCTCCCTGCCGACGGCCCCCGTGGCCCCCACGACGGCAACGGCGTATTTATCTTTCTTTTTGAACATAACTAAAGATCCACCACGGAGTCACGGAGGCACTGAGAAAAGAACCAAACCGGCCATCAATGTCGTTCATTGACTCACGAAGTTCACCGTGTCTCCGTGCCTCCGTGGTTAATCCTGGTCCTACTGTTCGACGACAATCCTGAGCATCCGTCTGAGCGGCTCGGCCGCGCCCCAGAGGAGCTGGTCGCCGCAGGTAAAGGCGTTCAGGAAGGTCGGCCCCATGTTCATCTTGCGCAGCCTGCCGATGGGGACCGTGAGCGTGCCGGTGATGGCCGCCGGGGTAAGCTCCTTTACCGTGACCTCGCGCACGTTCGGCACGACCTTGACCCACTGGTTGTGCTTCGAGATCATATCGGTGATCTCATCGAGAGGAACTTCCCTGGTCATCTTGATCGTGAGCGCCTGGCTGTGGCAGCGCATGGCCCCGATGCGCACGCAGGTGCCGTCGATCGGGATGGGGTTCTTCTCCCGGCCCAGGATCTTGTTCGTCTCCGCCTGGCCCTTCCATTCTTCCTTGCTCTGGCCGCTCTCGAGCTGCACGTCGATCCAGGGAATGAGCGAGCCTGCCAGCGGCGCGCCGAAGAACTCCTTGGGATAGGCGTCCGAGCGGATATGGTCCGCCACCTTCCGGTCGATCTCCAGGATCGCGCCGGCCGGATCGTCCAGCAGCGCCTTCACCTGACCATGGACCGAGCCCATCTGCTTGATCAGCTCGCGCATGTTGTTCGCCCCGGCGCCCGAAGCGGCCTGGTAGGTCATGGCGCTCATCCACTCCACCAGGCCCTTCTCGTACAGCCCGCCCAGGGCCATGAGCATGAGCGAGACCGTGCAGTTCCCGCCGATGTAGTTCTTTACCCCCCTGGCGAGCCCGTCCCTGATCACCTTGAAGTTGACCGGATCGAGGATGATGATCGAGTCGCCCGTCATCCGGAGCGCCGAGGCCGCGTCGATCCAGTAGCCCTTCCATCCCGCCTCGCGCAGCCTCGGATAGATATCCTTCGTGTAGTCACCGCCCTGGCAGGTGAGCACGATGTCCATCTTCCTGAGCTCATCGATGCTCCTGGCGCCCTTGAGCGTGGACGCGCCCCTGCCCACGTCCGGTCCCTTGCCGCCCACGTTCGAGGTGGTGAAGAACACCGGCTCGATGTGGTCGAAATCCTTCTCTTCCCGCATGCGGCCCATGAGCACCGAGCCCACCATGCCGCGCCAGC
>CAZTXN010000257.1:0-2419 GCA_964617655.1 uncultured Nitrospiraceae bacterium
GCAAGGTGACCCCCAAGGGCGAGACCCAGCTCACGCCCGAGGAGAAACTGCTCCGCGCCATCTTCGGCGAGAAGGCGGGCGATGTGCGCGATGCGTCGCTCTACGCGCCGCCGGGCATCGAGGGCACGGTCATCGACGTAAAGGTCTTCTCCCGCAAGGGCGAGGACAAGAACGAGCGGCACAAGAGCCAGGAGAGCGAGGAGATCTCCCGCCTCCAGAAGGAGTACAGCGAGGAGAAAAAGGCGATCCAGGAGGACAAGTTCAAGCGCATCCGGCGCATCCTGATCGGGAAGACCACGGCCGACAAGGTCGTGAACCCCAAGACCGGCAGGACCGAGATCGCCAAGGGCAAGAAGATCACGGCCGACATGCTCGACAAGGTCCCGGAGCGGGAGCTGCCGAAGATCAAGGTCGAATCCGAGGACTATCCGGCCAAGCTGCAGGAGGTCCTGGACGCGGCGGAGAACCAGCTCGGTGTCCTTGAATCCATCTATGATGAGAAGATCGGCCGGCTGAAGCGGGGAGACGACCTTCCCCCGGGCGTGGTCAAGCTCGTGAAGGTCTATGTCGCCATGAAGCGCAAGCTCTCGGTGGGCGACAAGATGGCGGGCCGCCACGGGAACAAGGGCGTGGTCTCGCGCATCGTTCCCGAGGAGGACATGCCGTACCTGCCCGACGGCACGCCGGTGGAGATCGTGCTGAACCCTCTCGGCGTCCCGTCCCGAATGAACGTCGGCCAGATCCTGGAGACGCACCTGGGCTGGGCGGCCAAGGCGCTCGGCCTGCACGTGGCCACGCCGGTCTTCGACGGCGCCCGGGAGAACGACATCAAGTCCATGCTGAAGGACGCCAAGCTGCCCCTCACCGGCCAGTCGGAGCTGTTCGACGGCCGGACCGGCGATCCCTTCGACAAGCCGGTCACCGTGGGCTACATGTACATGCTGAAGCTGCACCACCTGGTTGACGACAAGCTGCACGCCCGGTCCATCGGGCCCTATTCGCTGGTCACCCAGCAGCCGCTGGGCGGCAAGGCGCAGTTCGGCGGCCAGCGGCTCGGCGAGATGGAGGTCTGGGCGCTCCAGGCGTACGGCGCGGCCTACTGCCTCCAGGAGTTCCTCACGGTGAAGTCCGACGACGTGTCGGGCAGGGCCAAGATCTACGAGGCCATCGTGAAAGGCGAGCATACCCTGGAACCGGGGCTCCCCGAGTCGTTCTACGTGCTGATCAAGGAGCTCCAGAGCCTCTGCCTCGACGTCGAGCTGATCGAGCGGAAGGACGGTTCGGAGCGGCTGATCGGGCTCGAGAAGATCTCCTCGGGCCGGTAGGCGGGAGCAGGCTGCACCAGATCAGGACCGGGGCCCGGAGGCCCCGTCAGGAGGTTGGACCGTGGAAGAGAGACGGATGGCGGAAAGCAAGGCGAGGATGGACGTCCTGAGCCTCTTCGAGAAGCCGAAGGACATCAATTTCGATTCGATCCGGATCCGGGTCGCGTCGCCGGAGCGCATCAAGGAGTGGTCCTTCGGCGAGGTGAAGAAGCCGGAGACCATCAACTACCGTTCCTTCAAGCCGGAGCGGGACGGCCTGTTCTGCGCCAAGACATTCGGACCCATCAAGGACTGGGAATGCCTCTGCGGCAAGTTCAAGCGCATGAAGCACCGCGGCATCGTCTGCGACAAGTGCGGCGTGGAGGTGATCCAGTCCAAGGTCAGGCGCGAGCGGATGGGCCATATCGAGCTGGCCTCGCCGGTGGCGCACATCTGGTTCCTGAAGGGCCTGCCGAGCCGCATCGGAACGCTCCTCGACATGACGCTGCGGCAGCTCGAGAAGATCCTCTACTTCGAGGTCTTCATCGTGATCGACGGGGGCGACACCCCCCTGAAGCCCGGCGAGCTGCTGACGGACGAGCGGTACCGCAAGGCCATGCTGGAGCACGGTCCGGGCAGCTTCAAGGCCGGGATGGGCGCCGAGGTGATCCGCGAGATGCTCCGCGAGCTCGACCTGGAGAAGGAGTCCGACGAGATCCGCGGCAAGATCGAGACGGCCACTTCCATGGCGACCAAGAAGAAACTGACGAAGCGGCTGAAGGTGATCGAGTCCTTCCGGAAGTCGGGCAACCGGCCCGAATGGATGATCCTGGACGTGGTCCCGGTCATCCCGCCGGAGCTCCGGCCGCTCGTGCCGCTCGAGGGAGGCCGGTTCGCCACGTCGGACCTGAACGATCTCTATCGACGGGTGATCAACCGGAACAACCGCCTGCGCAGGCTGGAGGAGTTGAAGGCCCCCTCGGTCATCATCCGGAACGAGAAACGCATGCTGCAGGAGGCGGTGGACGCCCTGTTCGACAACGGCCGGCGCGGACGGGTGCTGCGCGGCCCGAACAAGCGGCCGCTCAAGTCCCTCTCCGACATGCTCAAGGGCA
>CAZTXN010000258.1:0-2416 GCA_964617655.1 uncultured Nitrospiraceae bacterium
GTGGTTATGACGTTTGGGCTCCTGCTCGGGTCTTGCGGAGGGGGCGGCGGCGGGGGCGGCGGGGGCAATGGCGGGGGCGGCGGTGCCGCCACCTATTCTCCCGTGGTTGTCAACGGCGCGGTGTATGCCGTCGCGGTCGCTCCTGACGGCACCGCCTACCTTGGCGGCAGTTTCGACCGGATCGGCAGGCCGTCGGGTTACGGGGTGTTGTTCGACGCGTCCGGCGCCGCGTCGGGCGTCCTGCCGAAGGTGAACGGCCCGGTGTATTCGGCAGCATCGGACGGGGCGGGCGGCTGGTATATCGGCGGACAGTTCACCAAGGTCGGCGGAGTTTCCAGGCGATACCTTGCCCATGTCCGCGCCGACGGCACGGTTGACCCGGCCTGGAACCCGAACCCGAACGATATTGTTTACGCCATATGCGCGAGCGGCGGGAAGGTCTACGTGGGCGGCAGGTTCAATGGAGCGAACAGCATCGGCGGAGCAAGCCGGGATCGCATTGCTGCGCTCGATCCTGCGACAGGTAGCGCCGACGCTCAGTGGAACCCCGGAGCGAACAATGCCGTGTATACTATCGCGGCAAAGGGCAACTGGGTGTATGCCGGCGGCTTTTTCACCACGATCGGCGGCCAGACGCGCCTGCGCATCGCGGCCCTCCAGATCGCGGACGGCTCGAATGCGGGGACGGCCGACCCTTCCTGGGCGCCTGACGCGAACAACACCGTCTTTTCCGTAGCCGCGAACAGCACCCGTGTCTATATCGGCGGCCAGTTCACGACCCTGGCAACCGGTCCCACGACCACGATCGGAAGGAGCCGGATCGCTGCGATCAGCCTTGCCACCGGATCGACGGCAGCCTCGATCGACGCGGCCTGGAACCCCGGCGCCAACAATACCGTCTATACGATCGCCGCGAGCGATGCGCAGGTATTTGCCGGAGGATGGTTCAGTACCATCGGCGGCGCAACGCGGAGCGGCCTCGCCCTGCTTGCGCCGGCAAACGGTGTCAATGCCGGGACCGCTGACGCGACCTGGAATCCCGCTCCTACAGGCGCCCTTGCAGGCGGATCGAGGATTGTGCGGACACTGGTCCTGGATGGAACAAAGCTGTATGCCGGCGGAGCTTTTACTTCCATAGGCGGGCAGAGCCGGAGCAATCTTGCGGTCCTGAGCACGACCGGGACCGGCACAGCGGACGCGACCTGGGACCCGGATCTGAATAATCAGGTTAACGCGATCGCGGTATATGGAAATACGGTCTATGCAGGCGGCGCGTTCTCCAGTATCAAGGCGCAGAACCGCAACAATCTCGCTGCAGTGGACTCCCTCGGGAACGTCACCGCCTGGAACCCGAATCCCGATGAGGATGTCTCTGCCCTGGCATACAGCGGAGGCAAGGTCTACGCAGGAGGCGATTTCAACTCGATCGGCGGGAAGACAAGCTCTCGTGTTGCGGCCCTTGATGCAGTGACAGGTAATCTGGACGCCTCATGGAGTTCGCCGATTGTGAGCGGCAGCCTGAGCGCCCTTGCGGTCGGCAACGGGAAGGTCTATATCGGCGGATGGATATCGACGGTAGACGGCGTGACGCGCAACAACCTTGCGGCCCTCGACGCTGTCACCGGCAGCCTGGACACGACATGGAATCCGGATGCGAATGACCAGATACTCGCCCTGGCGTTCAGCGGCAATGCGGTCTATATCGGAGGACGGTTCACGACCCTGGCAGGAGGAACGGTCAGGAACGGGCTCGCGGCGGTCGATGCCGCGAGCGGGGCCCTGGACAGCGCATGGAACCCGGATGCCAATGATCTTGTCACGAGTCTTTCCGTCAGCGGTTCGACCCTGTACGCAGGCGGAATATTCACATCGTTCAAGAGCGGCGCCGTCGCCAGGAACCGGCTCGCGGCCTTCAACCTCGCGGATGGAAGCGACGCGGGATCGCCGCTCGCCTGGGACCCGAGCGTGGACAACGAGGTGTACGCCGTTGCCGCCCTGGGGAGCAAGGTCTATATCGGCGGCGCGTTCAGCGCGGTCAACATCAACGCGACGGCCGCGGCCAGGAGCCGCATCGCTGCGGTTGATGCAACGACCGGACTGGTTGATGCGGGCTGGCAGCCCGAGGCCAACGACCGGATATTTACTCTTGCTGCAGGCAGCGGAGCCGTCTTGGCCGGCGGGACGTTCACCACCATCGAGAACGAGCCCTACAGCTTCTTTGCGCGGATCGCGCCGTAGCGTCCGGAAACACGCGGCAGGGGGCGCGATAAAAACGCTGCTTCATGGCAGAGGAGGCGCACCCTTGCGAATCGCTCTGTCCCGGCCCGTGCGTGGAGGGCAGTAACCGTTGCTCAGCGACGATCATTCTCATCGAACAAGGAGGGAGAATCATGAACAGGTCATTCGCGGGGTGTGT
>CAZTXN010000259.1:0-2381 GCA_964617655.1 uncultured Nitrospiraceae bacterium
CGGGCGTGAAGCGCGTCGTCTTCGCCGGCGCCGACGAGGTGGCGGAGATCGCCTACATCACCCTCCAGGAGACCGGCCTCGAGATCGCGGCCGTGGTCGACGACGACAAGGCCGGCGAGCGGTTCTTCGGCAGGGAGGTGCTGCCGATCGCTGCGGTCAATGAGAGCGCCTATGATGCCGTGATCGTGACGACCTGCGTCCGGAGCGACGGGGTCCTGTCCGCCCTCGCGACGGCGGGCGTCAGAGCGGCCGACATCCATCCCGTTTTTGCCCCGAGAGGATAGCCCATGGACCTGAAGAACGCGAAGATCCTGGTGACCGGCGCCGACGGCTTCATCGGCTCCCATCTCACCGAGGAGCTGGTGCGCCGGGGACACGATGTCAGGGCCTTTGTGCTCTATAATTCGTTCAACTCCTGGGGATGGCTGGACCAGAGCGAGCCCGATATCAAGAGGTCCCTCGACGTCTTTGCCGGTGACGTCCGCGACCCCCACGGCGTGAGACAGGCCATGAAGGGATGCGACGCGGTCCTCCATCTCGCCGCGCTGATCGCCATCCCCTACTCCTATCACTCGCCGGATACCTACGTGGAGACGAACATCAAAGGGACCCTGAACATCGTCCAGGCGGCGCGCGAGCTCGGCGTCCGCAAGGTCGTCCATACATCGACCAGCGAGGTCTACGGGACGGCACGGTCCGTCCCGATCACCGAAGAACATCCCCTGCAGGGACAGTCGCCGTACTCGGCTTCCAAGATCGGGGCCGACCAGATCGCCCTGTCCTTCCATTCCTCCTTCGGCGCCCCTGTAGCCGTCATCCGTCCATTCAATACCTACGGCCCCCGCCAGTCCGCACGCGCCGTGATCCCCACGGTCATAACCCAGATCGCGAACGGACAGCGAACGCTGAAGTTGGGCTCGCTCCACCCCACGCGCGACTTCAACTACATCAGGGATATCGTCCGGGGTTTCATCAGCGTCGCGACATCCGATGCTGCCGTCGGCGAGGTCATCAATATCGGGAGCAACTATGAGATCTCCATCGGAGAGACCGTGAGGCTCGTCAGTGAGATCATGGGCGCTTCGATCGAGATCGAGACCGAGGAGGCGCGCATCAGGCCGGAGAAGAGCGAAGTGGAGCGCCTCTGGGCGGACAACTCCAAGGCGCGCAGGCTTGCCGGATGGGTACCTGAATTCGCCGGACGGGAGGGCTTCCGGCAAGGGCTTATGGAAACGATCGCGTGGTTCCGGGACCCGGTCAATCTCAAGTCATACAAATCGCACGTGTACAATATCTGAGATGAGCGAGCACGATGACCTGACATCAGTGGTCGAGGCGATCAAGAGCGTCCTCCCCCCGACCTCCACGCCGATAGCCCTGCATGAACCCAGGTTCAGCGGGAACGAGTGGAGCTACGTCAAGGAATGTCTCGATACCGGCTGGGTCTCATCGGTCGGCAAGTTCGTGGACCGCTTCGAGCGGCAGATCGAGGAGTATACCGGCGCACAGCGGGCCGTGGCCGTGGTGAACGGAACAGCGGCACTGCACGTCGGCCTCCTGCTCGCCGGCGTGCGGTCGGGCGATGAGGTGCTGGTCCCTGCACTGACGTTCGTCGCCACGGCCAATGCGGTATCCTACTGCGGCGCCGTGCCTCATTTCGTGGACAGCGAGATGCGGACGTTGGGAATGGATGCGGAGAAGCTCGACTCCTACCTTCGCGAGACCGCGGAAGTGAAGGATGCGGTCTGCGTCAACCGGAACACCGGCAGACCGATCCGTGCCGCAGTGCCCATGCACACCTTCGGTCATCCGGCGGACCTCGAAGCGCTCGCAGATGTCTGCAGGAGCTTCCGGATCGCTCTTGTCGAGGACGCGGCAGAGTCCCTCGGCTCCTTTTACCGGGGCCGTCACACCGGGAACTGGGGCCTCGTCGCCTGCCTCAGCTTCAACGGGAACAAGGTGGTGACCACCGGCGGCGGAGGAGCCATCCTGACCAACGACGAGGAGCTGGGCCGGCTGGCAAAGCACCTGACCACGACAGCCCGCGCTTCCCACCCCTGGGAGCTTGCTCATGATCGCACCGGTTACAACTACCGGATGCCGAACATCAACGCGGCCCTGGGCTGCGCGCAGCTGGAGCAGCTGCCCGAATTCCTCGGACAGAAGCGAAGACTTGCTCAGCGGTATGAAAAGGCCTTTGCGGAGGTAGCGGGTGCGAGCTTCTTTACCGAACCGGCCCATGGGAGCAGCAATTACTGGCTGAACGCCATCCTGCTCGACCGGAAGCATGCCGGCCGGCGCGACGCGCTCCTGGACCTGCTGAACAAGTGTGGCATCCAGGCCCGGCCGGCGTGGACCCTGATGCACCGGCTGCCCATGTA
>CAZTXN010000260.1:0-2348 GCA_964617655.1 uncultured Nitrospiraceae bacterium
CCGAAATCCGCCTTCCGCAATCCGCAATGCATTATGGACTACCTGAACGACCTCAATCCTCCCCAGCGCGAGGCGGTGCTGCACGGCGACGGGCCGCTCCTGATCCTGGCCGGCGCGGGGAGCGGCAAGACCCGGGTGATCACCTGCCGCATCGCGCACCTGATCCGCGAGCGCGGCGTGCCGCCGGGCGGCATCCTGGCGGTCACCTTCACGAACAAGGCAGCGAACGAGATGCGCGAGCGCGTGGAGCGGCTGCTCCGCATGCCGCTCACGGGGCTCTGGGTCAGCACGTTCCATTCTTCCTGCGTGCGCATCCTGCGGCAGTACGGCGAGCGGATCGGCCTCCCGCGCCATTTCGTGATCTATGACGAGACGGACCGGCAGGCGCTGGTGAAGACCTGCATGCAGGACCTGCGGATCGACGACCGGCAGCACCAGCCACGGGCGGTGGCCGGACGGATCAGCAGCCTCAAGAACAACCTGACCGGGCCGGACCAGTACGAACGCACGGCAGCCAACTTCGGGTTCGACGACGCCGCGGCGAGGACCTACAGCCTCTATGATCAGCGGCTCCGCGAGGCCGGGGGAGCGGACTTCGACGACCTGCTGCTCCTGACGGTGCGGCTGCTGGAGCGGCATCCCGACGTGCTGGCCTGCTACCAGGAGCTGTTCCGCCAGATCCTGATCGACGAGTACCAGGACACGAACCGCGCCCAGTACCGGCTGGTGCGGCTCCTGACGGGCCGGCGCCAGAACCTCTGCGTGGTGGGGGACGACGACCAGAGCATCTACAAGTTCCGGGGCGCGGACATCACGAACATCCTGAACTTCGAGCAGGACTACCCGGAGACGGTGATCATCAAGCTCGAGCAGAACTACCGCTCCACCGGGAACATCCTGGGCGCGGCCGGCGCGGTGGTGGCCCGGAACCTGGGACGCAAGGGCAAGACGCTCTGGACCGACCGGCGGGGGGGCGAGAAGGTCCTCTGCTACACCGCCGTGGACGAGAAGGACGAGGCCCGCTTCATCTGCCGGACCCTCCGGACCGAGGCGGACGGGGGCCGGGCGCCCGCGGCCATGGCCGTGCTCTACCGCACCAACGCCCAGTCCCGCGCCCTCGAGGACGCGCTCCGGCAGCAGGGCATCCCGTACCGCATCTTCGGGGGCCTGCGGTTCTACGACCGCAAGGAGATCAAGGACATCATCGCCTACCTGCGGGTGCTCCAGAACCCCGCGGACGCGGTGAGCCTGCGCAGGATCATCAATGTGCCGGCCCGGGGCATCGGCGACACGACCCTGGAGCGGCTCGAGCGGGAGGCCGGGCGGAAGGGCGCGACGCTCTACGCGGCGGCGCTGGACCCCGCGGCAGCGGGCGTGGCCACGGCGGCGGCCCGGAAGCTCAGGGAGTTCACCGGGTTCCTGGAGGAACTCCGCGCCGCCCTGCCGGACCTGACGATCACCGAGACGGTGCGGCGGGTGCTCCAGGACAGCGGCTACCTGCGGGCGCTGGAGGACGAGAGCACCGTCGAGGGCCGCATGCGGATCGAGAACCTGAAGGAGCTCCTGACGGCTACCGAGGACTTCACCGAGCAGGACCGGGAGGCGACCCTTGGTGCGTTCCTGGACCAGGTGGCGCTGATCACCGACATGGAGCAGCAGACCGCCGGCGACGGCAGGGCCCGCGCGGCCGCGAACAGCGTCACGCTCATGACGCTGCACAACGCCAAGGGCCTGGAGTTCCCGCTCGTGATCCTGGCGGGCATGGAGGAGGGGCTCTTCCCCCATTCCCGGTCCGTTGAGAGCGAGGAGGAGCTGGAGGAGGAGCGGAGGCTCTGCTACGTGGGCATGACGCGGGCCAAGGAGCGGCTCATCCTGACCCACGCTACGGAGCGGCGGCTCTACGGCTATCCCCAGGCCAATCTCGTCTCCCGGTTCGTGGAGGAGGTCCCGGAGGAGCTGTTGGAGCGGGAGCGCTCCCTCCCGTCGTCCGCGGCGTCCGGCAGGCGGTACGTGGACTGGGAGGACGCGATCGCGCCCGAGCCTCCGCCGGCGCGCGGATGGAGCGGACCGCGGCGGCAGCAGGCGCTGCAGCATGCCGCGGTCCCGGCGGCAGCCACAAAGCATCCGTACTACAACGGCGCGGTGGTGAAGCACGCGAAGTTCGGCATCGGCACGGTCCAGCGTTCCGAGGGCAGCGGCGAGGACCTCAAGATCAGCGTGAGCTTTCCCGGCCACGGGGTGAAGACCCTGTCGGTAAAGTACGCGAACCTGGAGGTAATTTGAACCTTTCTTTTGACACGGATAACGGCGGATGCACGCTATGAAGATGCGGGATTGAAACGGGATCA
>CAZTXN010000261.1:0-2313 GCA_964617655.1 uncultured Nitrospiraceae bacterium
ACAGCGAGGCGAATCTCGGCAAGTCAAAGGACCGCAACCGCAGGCTGAAGCATCTGTTGGAGGACTTCAACAAGCCCGAACTGGACATGCGTCCGAGCAGGATTTCCGAGGACGTGATCGGCAATACTTACATCTACCTCATCGAACGCTTCGCCTCCGATGCCGGCAAGAAGGCGGGCGAGTTCTATACGCCGCACAAGGTGTCCGAACTCCTTGCCAAGCTCGCCCAGCCAAAGAGCGGGGACCGCATCTGCGATCCTGCCTGCGGGTCCGGCGGTCTTCTGATCGAGGCTGCCCGCGAGGTCGGGAGCCGGGACTTCGCGCTCTTCGGCATGGAGGTGAACGGCAGCACCTGGGCATTGGCGCGGATGAACATGTTTTTGCACGGCATGGATTCAGCGCGCATCGAATGGTGCAACACTCTGACCGGGCCTGCGCTCGTGGAGAAGGACCGGCTCATGAAGTTCAATGTGGTGGTGGCCAATCCCCCCTTCTCGCTCGATAAATGGGGCGCCAGCGACGTCGAGAAAGACCAGTTCAACCGATTCTGGCGCGGCATGCCGCCCAAGAGCAAGGGCGACTATGCGTTCATCAGCCACATGGTGGAAGCAGCGTACGAGAAGGAGGGCCGGGTGGCGGTGGTGGTGCCGCACGGCGTGCTGTTCCGGGGCGGGGCCGAGGGCCGCATCCGTCAGAAGATGATCGAGGACAGCGTGCTCGACGCGGTCGTGGGGCTTCCGGCGAACCTCTTTCCCACGACCTCGATCCCGGTGGCAATCCTGATCTTTGACCGGTCGCGCGAAAAAGGCGGGACGAATGAGGCGCGCCGGGACGTGCTGTTCATAGACGCAAGCCGGGAATATCAGCCGGGAAAGAACAGGAATATCCTGCGGGAAGACCATATAGAGAAGATCGTCAAGACGTACAAAGCGCGCAAGGACGTGGATAAGTACGCGCACGTCGCCTCGTTCGACGAGATCGAAGAGAACGAATTCAACCTCAATATTCCCCGGTATGTGGATACCTTTGAGGAAGAGGAAGCCATAGACGTTGCAGCGGTGCAGAAGGAGATCGATCAGCTCGAAAGCGAGCTGGCAGAAGTGCGGGAAAAGATGAAGCGGTATTTGAAGGAGTTGGGGGTGTAACGAGCTATCCGGAAATTCCGGATAGCTCGAAGCAATCGGCGGCGCATACCCCTCACCCCGACCCTCTCCCGCAAGCGGAGATGGAGTTTTGGGAGATGGTCCGCATTTGCATCCTCGCCCCTCAGGGGGAGAGGACAGAGGTGAGGGGCGGTTAAGAGGAGACGTAAAATGACCGACGGCGAACTCATTCTCTACACATCCGAAGATGGAAGTACCTCTGTCCGACTCCGGGCGGAAGGTGGAACCGTCTGGTTGACGCAGCTTGAGCTGGCCGACCTGTTTCAAACATCCAAGCAAAACATAAGTTTGCATATTAAAAATGTCCTTGCAGAGCAAGAGCTGCTGGAAAATTCAGTTGTCAAGGAATACTTGACAACTGCCGCAGATGGGAAAAAATATCAAACCAAGCTCTACAACCTCGACATGATCCTTGCTGTCGGCTATCGCGTTAAATCTCTTCGCGGCACCCAGTTCCGGCAGTGGGCCACGACGCACCTCCGCGAGTATCTCGTGAAGGGTTTCGTCATGGACGATGCTCGGCTGAAAGAGCCCGGTGGCTGGGATTACTTCGACGAGCTGCTCGAACGCATCCGGGAAATCCGGGCGTCGGAAAAGCGGTTCTATCAGAAAGTCCGGGACATCTACGCCACCGCCGTGGACTATGATCCGAAGAGCGATCAGGCGCAGCTCTTCTTCAAGAAGGTGCAGAACAAGATGCTCTGGGCAGTGACCGGCAAGACCGCAGCTGAGCTGATCACCGGCCGGGCGAACCCGAGCCTGCCGAACATGGGATTGAAGTCCTGGCACGGAAGCAAGGTGAGGCGGCAGGATGTGACAGTGGCGAAGAATTATCTCGATCAGCCGGAGATCGACGAACTCAACCGCATCGTTGTCATGTACCTGGATTATGCAGAGGATCAGGCCAAACGCAGAAAAACCATGACCATGACGGAGTGGGCGGACAAGCTTGACGGTTTCCTGTCCTTCAACGAGCGTGACGTTCTGAAACAGCCCGGCAAGGTGTCGCACGACGTGGCCGAGAAGCTCGCGCTGGAGCATTACGATGCCTTCGACACCAAGCGGCGGGAGGCTGAGCGGATCGCGGCGGACCGGGAGGATATAAAGGTGTTGGAGGATGTGGAGAGGAAGTTGGAAGAGAAGAAGCGGG
>CAZTXN010000262.1:0-2306 GCA_964617655.1 uncultured Nitrospiraceae bacterium
TTCACTCTCATTCCGGCCATACCGATGATCCCTCCTGTGCTCATTGCCTCCCGCAGCCCCGCGTTCTTCAGTTTTTGTAGGTTGGGCACGGATTCCTCGTGCCCAACAGCATCACCGCGTCACGAACTTGTTGGGCATGCAGACCATGCCCAACCTATGGGCTGATCATGGCCGGCGCGAATGCTGCGGGACCCCTCCGGATATTCCCTCGATTCCCGTGGTGCGCTCCGCTCCCGCCGCTCCGGGATCCGCTTGAAGTACGGGTCCGTCGTGACAAGGACCGCGAAGATGAGCAGGAGCATCGCGATCACGATGATGACGACCACGATGTTCGCCCGGAACCCTCCCGCGGCGCCGGAGAGCGGCGCCCCGGCGTTCCCCTGCCCGGCGCCTCCCCTGACGCTGCGGAGAACGCCCAGCGCGATGAGCGGACCGAAAAAGGGCACGATCGCCGCACCGGCGATCAGATAGAACCGCCGCAGGCGCACGGGGGCGAGTCCCCTGCCGCGCAGTTCGCGGAAGGCGCCGAAGACGAGCGCGATCCAGGAGCATGGATACAGGAGAACGAACAGAAGGTCAGCGCCCGCGGCCGGCATCATGGCCAGCAGGAGCGCCGTGGAGTGAAGTATCAGCCCCGCGACGATGGCATTGCCGCCTGCGGGGATAAGGGCTTTCCTGTTCATAGCATTCGACAAACGCTGTCACGCCGGACCAGAACGGCGGGCAAGATCGCATGGGACTGAATTCATTTCCGCTGCTGCCACCGCTCAAGCAGCGCCTTC
The DNA here is from genome assembly GCA_964617655.1 of uncultured Nitrospiraceae bacterium. Taxonomy (GTDB): domain Bacteria; phylum Nitrospirota; class UBA9217; order UBA9217; family UBA9217; genus JAKAHZ01. The sequence goes on from CAZTXN010000262.1 coordinate 783, forward strand.
GCGTTCCCGTATTCGATATAGTCCGTCGCCCTGGTCCCGAGCGTCCTGGCGAAATATGCCCGCGCCCCCTCTTCGTCGGCCTGCCAGAGCCTCTTCTCGGCGATGAAGTAATAGGCCTCGCAGAGACGCTCCCGGACCTCGCGGTCGTTCCTGCCCTTCTTCGCCTCGCCGAGGAGCTGCTCCTCGTTCATGCCGTCCCGGCCGAGCAGGAAGCGCACCAGCACCCTGCTCCAGTCGCCCGAGAGCGTCTTCCGGTCATAGGCCCTGACCTCCTCCAGGACCGCTTCGAAATGCCCCTTCGAGATGCGGTGCGCCGCGGTCAGGAGATAGAGCCAGAGATAATCATAGTCCGGCCTCAGTTCGAGGGCCTTTCTGAGGTCAGCGGACGCTTTCTCGTACTTCTCCATGCGGTACCAGGTGATGGCCCGGATGAAATACCCGGTCTTCGGCTGCTTTTCCACGACCTTGTCATGGTCCGCCAGAGCGCGCTCATGGTCCCCCGCGGCGCGGTGCAACTCACCGCGTTTGCTGTAGGCTCAACAGTCGTCCGGATCCAGCTCGAGCGTCCTCGTATAGTCGGCGATCGCTTCCTCCGGCCTCCCCAGCTTCTCCTGCACCTCCCCGCGGAGGCGGTATGCCTCGGCAAGGTCCGGCTTGAGCTCGAGGACGCGGCTCAGGTCAGCGAGCGCCTCTTCGCCCCGGTCCAGGAGGTTCAGCGCGTTTCCCCGGAGATAGTAGGGCATGAACTCCGAAGGCTTCAGTTCGATCGCCCGGCCGGCGTCCGCCGCCGCTTTCTCGTACTCCTTCTCCTCGTAGTACGCGCCGGCCCGCAGCTCATAGAGCTTGTACTGGTCATCGTACAGCGCGATCGCCCTGCTCGCGACCTCCCGCAGCGCCGGGATATCGTTTACCTGCACCAGGTCCCCTGCCAGCTGCAGGTAGGACCCTACCGGCGGCGCTGGACCCTTCCCGCCTGCGGCCAGGTGGCGCTGCACGCGCTCCCGCAGCACTGTCCGGTGATGGTCCCTGATCCAGTGCGGAAGCGGCCGGTCCTGCGTGTCATGGACCCGCTCGAACTCGCCGTCTCCGTCGGAATCATAGAACGCCGCGGCAAGGAGCAGGTCGTTCTTCCGCTCCTCCTCCTTCTTCTTGATCCTGAAGACCCAGAAGCCCAGCGTCCTGCCGGCGCAGGCCGTCCGGGAGATCATGAAGGCCTCTTTCTCGAAGAGGTACCACCTTCCCTCGCAGGATATGCCGTCCTTGACCGCGTGGTCCTGCCGGATGGAATGCTCCAGCCGGGGAAGGTCGCTCTCCCGGACCAGCGGCTTCATCAGCAGCCGCTCGATCGTCATGGCGGTCGAGCGCGGCGGCGCGTGGCCCGCTGCATCCTCGGCGGCATAGGCCCGGACCGGCAGAAGGAGGACCGCGAGGGCAATGAGGAATTGCTTGTTCATCGATATCACCCGGAGATCATTTGCAAGAGTAGGCGGGTTCTTCCCTCTAGAATAGGCTCCTGAGCATTTT
>CAZTXN010000263.1:0-2305 GCA_964617655.1 uncultured Nitrospiraceae bacterium
GTACGGCCGGCCGGAAGGCGGGGGGCGGTTCCCTTGTTCAGCGCCTTGTTTTTCCTTAAAAAGTGAACGGTATAATAGCATCGGACGCGGGCAAAATCAAACGAAAAGTACGCGGGCGGACCGTGCCGCGCCGCGCGGAGGACAGCGCCGGTCTTGCGCTCATCGGTCAATCTGCTATCATACCTGCATATGGACAAGGTCTGGGAGATCAGAGACCCCGATGCCTCTACGCGGGGAAGGCGCACGGTGGTGCGGAAGGCCGAGCCGCCGCAGCGGGAGGAGAAGGACCCGGCAAAGGCCTTCTCCTGCTCGATCCTCGTCTGGGGCGGGGGGCAGCTCTACAATGACCAGCCCGTCAAGGGAACGGTCTTCATGCTCCTGATGCTGCTCTGCATGGCCGGCACGGTCCTGTCGGTCTTCTACCGCGCCGAGCTGCTCGGCATGTTGCGCGCTGCGCAGATGCCGCTCGCGACCGTCTTTCTCGCCGCCGAGGCCCTTCTGTTCTGCGTCATCATCTTCTGGATCACCCATGCCGGAGCCGCGTACCAGCGCGCCGCACGCTCGCGCAGGACCCCCTTCACCGGCGTCCGGAGCCGCGTCGCGCCCTTCCTGGCCTCGCTGGTCATTCCCGGGTGGGGGCAGTTTCTGAACGGCCAGCCGCTCAAGGGGAGCATCTTCTCCGGCCTCGCGGTCCTCGGTCTCTCTTCGCTTTTCTTCGTGGTCCTCACCTTCCTCGGCTGGCCCCTGCTCGAAGCATCGGACCACCGATTCATCGCCGAAGGCATCGCCGCAGTCGCGCTGCTGCCCGCGTCCTTCACCCCGCTCCTCTGGGCACTGGGATCCTACGACGCGCTCAAGGTGAGCATGGACGATCTCAAGAAGGAATCGCTCTGGGAGCGCCTCAAGGCGGCCTACTACCGGGGCCGTACGCAGGGATGGGTGCGCGGCGTCTTCCCGCAGATCAAGGGGACCTTCCTGCTGGCCCTCTTCCTGGCCTTCTTCGTGATCGTGGTCTCGTACTGGTTCCCGCGGGAGTTCTACGGCAGGATGCTGGAGCGGACGGGTGCTGACCTGGAGAGCAGGGGCATGACGCTCGTTCCGGCGATGATCGAGAAGGCCATGGCCGGGAATACTGCGGGGCCGTAAAGAACAGCCAGGACGGTCAGGCTGTCTCGTCGGAGGGACGGCTGATGCTGATGAGCTGGATGCGGTCGTCAGGCGTGGGCGCGATCTCCTTCTTGAGGATCTGGACGGCCTCATCAGGCGTGCGGGCAGGCGTCACGACGAGCGGCACGTCGCCGTAATACCAGCTGTACGCTCCGTTCAGATCGCGCTTCCTGAGCACCAGCTCATGCACGATGCCGTCCTTGTCCGAGACCACTGCGCGAAGCACGGACATGATGCCCTCCTTCCCCGGTCGCGGTAATTTTCACATCAGCATGCGTTCAGGGCCGCATGCACCATCGAACTCCTTGTAACATTCCCCCTTCATGAGTGTCAAGCACGAAGCCCTGCATGGCAGAAGGTTGCATACAGGTTTTCAAAAAAAATATTTCTGCATTTGGTCCGGCCGCAGGATCATGCGCCGCTCGTGCGCCGGAGATCGAGCTCCTGCAGCAGCCGCGCGCTCTTCCGCACGCCGTCCTGCGCCGCGTCGAGCTCGAGGATCACCCGCAGGTCCTGCTTCCGCCGCAGCAGCACCTCCAGCGCCTCGATCTCCCGGCAGCCCGGCTCGAGCGGCCAGTGGTCCGCCACGCCCCATCGCTCCCCGCCCTTGTGGTGCATATGCACGAAGGCGACGCGCTCCAGGAAGCGGTCCGGCAGCTTGCGCAGAAAGGCGATGGAATCGATGCCCGCGGACTCCAGGTGGCCGATATCGATGGTGATCGAGACGTTCTCCCCTGCCGGCAGGACGAAGCGTTCCCAGAACCAGAGGATGTCTGCGGAATTATAACTATTCTCCACCGAGACCGGACAGGACCTGCTGGCCTCGGCAAGCCGCTCTTCGTATCGTCCGGCATCGTCCTCTCCCAGCCGCGCGCCGCCCTCCCCGCCCTCGTCATGGATGATGATCCCCAGGTCGGCATGCGGGGCGAGCCGGCGGAGCATCTCCATCGTCCCTGCTCCGTCAGCGCCTGCGAGCGGGTACTCCAGGGGATGGAAGACCGACCGGATGCCGCGCCGCCGGCAGTCCGCGGCCATGGCGATGGCCTGGGCAACGCCCGCCTCGCCGTCCGCCACGCCCCAGTGCGCCTCCCGCCAGAGCGAGATCTGGACGAAGGGAAGGTCCTGCGAGCCGACGTCC
>CAZTXN010000264.1:0-2285 GCA_964617655.1 uncultured Nitrospiraceae bacterium
GCCTTTTCAGGTTTTATCCGCATTTTCCGTGTCCCAACTGCCGTTTTTAGGTTCATTGATCGTGACGACAGGAAGAACGTCATGCAGTAAATTATAAGACCAGATAATGTAATAACTGAAACTTTGCATGTCAAGGAAAAGACACTGTTCTATTTGCGTTTTTTCACCTGAGTGAACATGCAGGACAAAAGGTGTATCACATACGGTATTCCCCGGCGAAATTGTGGGAGCGGTGAATCAGCAGAATGCAGATGCCCTGCAGCAGGGACATGGAGTCCGGGCCGGTTCCGCGCAGGCGCCGAACCAGTCCCGGAAATTATCCGGTCCGCTCTCATTGACAGTATTCCGTTGTTTTTGTTATGGTTATGCAGGAGCGACCGATCAAGCTCCGGGGAAAGAGACGATCCATGAGGAAGATCCTGATCGTTGATGACAACGACAACGACCGGTTGATCCTGCGCAGCATCCTGGAGTACCACGGCTGCGCGGTGGTCGAGGCGCGGGACGGGAAGGAAGGCCTTGACCGGGCTGCAGCGCAGGCGCCGGACCTGATCATATCGGACGCGCTGATGCCGGTGATGGACGGGTACCAGTTCCTGAACGCCCTGCGCGAGCAGCGTCTGCTGACGGACATCCCCTTCGTGTTCTATACCGCGGTCTACACCGGGAAGAAGGAGAACGATCTGGCCCGCTCCCTGGGCGCGGCGGCCTTCTGGACCAAGCCGGTGGGCGCCGAGGAGCTCTGGCGGCGCATCCAGGAGCTGCCCGGCCGCCGGCGGCCTCTGCCGGCGACCCCCGGGAGCGGGGAGACGGTGAAGCACCAGGAGTTCCTGGAGCAGTACAGCTCCGTGGTGGCAGCGAAGCTGGAGGAGAAGGTCCGCGACCTGGAGCGGGAGGTGACCGACCGGAAGTCGGCCGAGGAGACGGTGACGCGCCAGCGCGAGGAGCTGCGCGCCCTGGCCGCGCGGCTGGCCGAAGCGGAGGAGAAGGAGCGCGGCAGGATCGCGCGGGAGCTCCATGACCAGGTGGGCCAGAACCTCACGGCCCTGGGCATCCATCTCAATATCGTCCTCTCCCGGTTGTCAGGCGCCGTCAGCCGGGAGCTTGCCGGCCGCGTCGAGGATTCGCTCGAACTCGTAGGGCGCACGACCGCCATGGTGCGGACCCTGATGATGGAGCTCCGTCCGCCGGTCCTGGACGACTACGGACTGGCGGCGGCGGTGGAGTGGTATGCACGCCAGTTCCAGGACTGCACAGGCATACCGGTCGTTGTGAAAAGGGACGAGGGCTTCCCCCGTTTCGATCCGCTCCGCGAGATCGGCATGTTCCGCATCGTGCAGGAGGCGATGACGAACGCGGCGAAGCACGCCCGGCCGCGGGAGGTAACGGTATCGCTCGAGCGTGCCGGCGGACGCTGCCGGGTGGTCATCGCTGATGACGGGTCCGGGTTCGACCCCGCATGGTCCGGCAGGCCGGCGGACGGTCCGGGCTGGGGGATCATGAACATGCAGGAGCGTGCGCGTACGGCAGGAGGGGTCTGCAGCATCGAGAGCGCGCCCGGGAGGGGGACGCGGGTGATCCTGGAGGTGCCGGCGTGACCATTGCGGTCTTCATCGCCGACGACCACGCGGTGGTGCGGGACGGCCTGAAGCTCCTGCTCCAGGCCCAGCCCGACATCACGGTCGCGGGCGAGGCCGCGAACGGCCGCGATGCCCTCCGGTCCATCAGGAAGCTCGCTCCCGACGTGGCGGTCCTGGACATCGCCATGCCCCAGCTGAACGGCATCGAGGCCGCGGCGCAGGTGCGCGAGGTCTCGCCGCGCACGCGGGTGGTCATCCTCTCCATGCACGCGGATTCGGAGCACGTCTTCCGGGCGCTCCAGGCGGGCGCCGCGGGTTTCGTGCTGAAGGAATCCGCAGGCGCCGAGGTCGTCCGGGCGGTGCGGGCCGCGGCGGCCGGCGGGTCCTACCTGAGCGGACCGGTGGCGGAGATGGTGAGGGACCCGGACCTGCGCATCACCTCCGCAGCAGGCGGGAAGAGCCCCCTGGAGCGGCTGAGCAGCCGGGAGCGCCAGGTGCTCCAGCTCGTGGTGGAGGGCCGGTCGAGCGCCGAGATCGCCGAGTCGCTCTTCCTCTCGCCCAAGACGGTCGAGACCTACCGCAGCAGGATCATGCAGAAGCTCGGCGTCGAGGACGTGACCGGTCTGGTCAAATTCGCGGTCCTGCACGGCCTGACCTCGGGGTGACCGGACCGCTTCCGCCCGGGACCGCCTGCAGATTCGCAGG
>CAZTXN010000265.1:0-2282 GCA_964617655.1 uncultured Nitrospiraceae bacterium
AAGATTGGAGCGCTTCGAATTTGGAAATTATTTGGTGTTTGATATTTGTTGATTGGCGCTTGCCCGGAGGATCGCGTCGGCCATCCGGGCGACCTGCGTCATTTCCGCCACATCGTGCACCCGGACGACCTGGGCGCCGCGCTCGATGCCGAGCGCGACCGTGGCCGCGGTTCCCTGGACCCGGTCCTGCGGCTCGCTGATCTCCAGCACCGCGCCGATGAAGCGCTTGCGGGAGGCGCCGAGCACGATGGGCCGCCCCAGCGCCCGCAGCTCGTCGAGCCGGTCCAGGACCGTCAGGTTGTGCTGCACGGTCTTGCCGAAGCCGATGCCGGGATCGACCAGGATGCGGTCCGCCGGGATGCCGGCGCGGAGCGCGATCCCGATGCTCTCCTCCAGGGAGCGCATGATATCGGCGACCACGTCGTCATACACGGGACCGGTCTGCATGTCGCGCGGCGTGCCCTTGATATGCATCAGCACGACCGCGGCGCCGTGATCCGCCGCCACCCGCGCCATGTCGGGCGAGAAGCGGAGGCCGCTGATATCGTTCACCATCGAGGCGCCGGCGCGGAGCGCCCGGTCCGCGACCGCGGACTTGTAGGTGTCCACGGAGAGCGGCAGCGGCGATCCGGCGGCCAGCCGTTCGATGACCGGGAGGATGCGCCGCAGCTCCTCCTCCTCCGGCAGGGGCTCGGCGCCCGGGCGGGTGGACTCGCCGCCCACGTCGATGATGTCCGCCCCGGCCGCCTCCATCTCCCGGGCCCGGGCAAGGGCCCGGTCCTCGTCAATGAACTGCCCGCCGTCGGAGAAGGAATCGGGCGTCACGTTCAGGACCCCCATGACATGGGTCCGGACCCCGAGGTCCAGGACGCGGCCCTTCAGGGCTATCTTATAATCAGTGCGCAGGTAATTGTCAAGCCGGGTGCTGATGGCGGAGCGAAGGCGCTCCGGCAGGTCGGGGTGCGCGGCGAGCCGGGCGCCGCAGTGGCGGAGCTGGGACGGGGAACCATGGACCGAGACCCTGCCCGGCACGGATGCGTCGAACGCGGGCCGGTCCGGGCGGTCGGACATCAGGAAGAGCTTCTGGAGCAGCGCGCTCTCGGCCGGCGCGAGCCCGCTGATGGTCACGGTGAGGGAGCCTCGGGGCGATATGCGGACCGAACATGCCACGGCCCGGCTCACACCGCCACGGGATGCCGGCCGATGATGGCGTCGATCTCGAGCCCGTCGAGGGTCTCCTTCTCGAGCAGGGCCTGGGTCAGGGAATGGAGCGCATCGACCCGGCTGGTGAGCAGCCCGCGGGCGCGCTCATAATTCTCCGTCACGATGCGTTTGACCTCCTTGTCGATCTCCACGGCCGTATGCTCGCTGTAATCGCGGTGCTGGGCGATCTCGCGCCCGAGGAATATCTGCTCTTCCTTCTTTCCATAGGTCAGCGGGCCGAGCCGCTCGCTCATGCCCCACTCGGTCACCATCTTGCGCGCCAGCACGGTGGCCCGTTCCAGATCATTGCCCGCGCCGGTGGTCATGTGCTTCAGGGCGATCTCCTCGGCGGCCCGGCCGCCCAGGAGGATGGCGATGTTGTTCAGCAGGTGCTCGCGGTCGTAGGAGTACCGGTCCGCCGTTGGCAGCTGGAGCGTGACGCCCAGGGCCATGCCGCGGGGGATGATCGAGACCTTGTGCACCGGGTCGGTCCCGGGCAGGAGCTTGGCGACGATGGTGTGGCCCGCTTCGTGGTAGGCCGTGTTCTTCTTCTCTTCGTCGCTGATGATCATGGTCTTGCGCTCGAGGCCCATCAGGATCTTGTCCTTGGCCTGGTCGAAGTCGTCGTCCTCCACCTGGCTCTTGCCGGCGCGGCCGGCCAGGAGCGCGGCCTCGTTCACGAGGTTGGCGAGCTCCGCGCCGGACATGCCGGGCGTGCCGCGGGCGATGGACTCGAGGTCCACCTCCGGGGCGAGCTTGATCTTCTTGACATGGACCTTCAGGACGCCGATCCTGCCGTTCAGGTCCGGCCGGGGGATGACCACCTGGCGGTCGAACCGGCCGGGCCGCAGCAGCGCGGGGTCGAGCACGTCGGGCCGGTTCGTCGCAGCGACCAGAATGACGCCGTCGTTCGACTCGAAGCCGTCCATCTCGACCAGGAGCTGGTTCAGGGTCTGCTCGCGCTCGTCGTGGCCGCCGCCGAGCCCGGCGCCGCGATGGCGGCCCACGGCGTCGATCTCATCGATGAACAGGATGCAGGGCGCGTTCTTCTTGCCCTGCTCGAAGAGGTCGCGCACCCG
>CAZTXN010000266.1:0-2276 GCA_964617655.1 uncultured Nitrospiraceae bacterium
GAGAAACACCGCGTCGCACCCCGCCATCGCCCCGATCACCGCGTCGGGCGTGATCGCAAAATCCCGCTCCGGCGACAGGGGCAGCCGGCGGCAGGAACAGCCGGGCACGAGCAGGCATGCCCGCTCGTACTCCGAAAAGGTGGGAGCCGGGACCAGCACGGTGCGGGGCGACAGCGCCCGGGCGATCAGGTAGATAAGCTCCGTGCTGCCATTGGCGCACAGGACCGACCGCGGGTCGAGGCCGAGCCGGCCGGCCAGGTGGCGCGACAGCGGCTCCGCATAGGGGTCGGGGTAATGCACCAGCTGCCCGATGCCGTCGCGAAGTGCCCGGGCCGCTGATTCCGGCATGCCCAGGGGGTTGATGGACGCGCTGAAATCCAGGATGCCGCTCAGCGGGATGCCCGTTTCCTCGGACGCCTGGCGCACGTTGCCGCCGTGGCGCGGCGCGGCCAGCTGTACCCCGCAGGAGGCGCTCATGCGATCATCCTTCGCACAAAATCCATGTCCACGTGCTCCCGGACGATCATGGCCAGGCGGTCCAGGGAGCGCTCCAGGAGCGCATCATACTCGACGGCGCTCTCCTGCGGGGGCAGGCCCTTCGTCCGGCGCGCTTCGTTGATGACGCTCCGGCGGAACCGGTCGTTCTCGAAGATGCCGTGAATATAGGTGCCCCAGCAGCGGCCGTTCCGCGATCCGTCCGGCACTGTTTCTCCTCCGGCGCCGCCGCTCCCCCGGTCCCGCGTGACGGAAAAGAGGCCGATATCGCCCGTACTCTCGCCAAGATGGATCTCGTAGCCCTTCAAGGTGCCACAGTGACCCCAGGCCGCGCTGTCGTTGATCTGCGCCTGCACCAGGCAGGTCTCCTTCTCTTTCCGGAACAGGGTCTCGATGTTCAGCAGGCCGATGCAGTCCACCGATGCGTGGCCGCTTTCGCTCCCCAGAGGGTCGCGGATATTCCTGCCGAGCATCTGGTAGCCGCCGCAGATCCCGATGACCTGCCTGTCCCGCCCGCAGGCGCGCGCGATCGCCCCGTCGAGCCCTTTTTCCCTCAGCAGCAGCAGGTCCTCCACGGTGTTCTTAGAACCCGGCAGAATGACGATATCGGCGCTCTCGATGTCGGCGGCAGCGTCGGAATACAAAACGTCAACATCCGGCTCCGCTTCGAGAGGATCGAAGTCAGTAAAGTTGGAAATATACTTCAGTCGCACGACGACTATCTTTACCGTCTCTTGTTCCGACCGCTGAGTTCTGACGCCTGTCTTCCCGGCGAGCGCAAGTCCGTCCTCTTCCGGGAGGCCCAGGTCCTGCACATAGGGCAGCACGCCGACAACGGGCCTGCCGGTGCGCTCCGCTATCATGGCCAGGCCCGGATCGAGGATCGACCGGTCGCCGCGAAACTTGTTGATCAGAAATCCCTTGATGCTGCCGGCGTCCCGCCCGAGCAGCTTGATTGTTCCGTACAGCGAGGCAAACACGCCGCCCCGGTCGATGTCGCCCACGAGCAGCACCGGCGCCTTCGCGAACTTTGCCATGGCCATGTTCACGATGTCCACGTCCAGCAGGTTGATCTCGGCCGGGCTGCCCGCCCCTTCCATGATGATCAGCTCATGCTCGGCGGCGAGCCGCCGGTAGGACTCCGTCACCGCCTTCCAGGCCTCGTCGCGGAAGGCATAGTACTCGCGTGCCTTCATGGTCGCGCGGACCTTCCCCTGCACGATCACCTGGGACCCCGACTCGCCCGAGACCTTCAGCAGCACGGGATTCATGTCGTTCCTGGGAACGAGCCCCGCGGCGCGTGCCTGCAGGGCCTGGGCCCGGCCGATCTCGCCGCCCTCGCGGGTGATGAAGGAATTCAACGCCATATTCTGCGCCTTGAAGGGCGCCACGTTCATCCCTTCGTCGCGGAATATCCGGCAGAAGGCCGCGGCCACAAGGCTTTTACCGGCCCCGGAGCCCGTTCCCTGTATCATGATCGCTCTGGCCATCGTTTCCCCAAAAAAACAAAAAATCCCCGGCCTTCTCAGAAGACCGGGGATTAATCCATTGCGCATTAACCCACACAGAGCCTTATCACCGAAGACCGTGCGAGAAGCATCCGGACAGGTCTTCTGGCTCTCCCTCCCCTGCCTGCCTTCCCATCCCTGTGGAGCAGGACAGTGGCTTTTATTGACAGAGGTTCTTGCCCCGCCTGAAGCGGGACAGGGATCACAGCGGCGGGTCCGCTCCCGATTCACACGGGATTCCCTTCGCCTGGATGCGTGTTCTCTTATGTAGTG
>CAZTXN010000267.1:0-2273 GCA_964617655.1 uncultured Nitrospiraceae bacterium
TTTTTTTTGCAGGAGCATCAATTTCTTCTCGCCACAGAGGTCACCGAGGCCACAGAGGATGGATCAATCACTATAAAAAGAGAGCTTTTTTATATATCTCTGTGATCTCTGAGTACTCTGTGGCAAATTAAGAAGCACAGAGCTCCTTTCTTTACGCAGTGATGCCTCGCCTCGCTGATAAGGCAAGAACTCACCGTACATTCTGATTGCAATTTTACATGCCCTTCGTTTTCTCCATCGCCTGCGCTGATCCTACTTCTTCAACTGCTTCATCAGCCACGCCATGTTCTGGCCCAGCTGTTTCATTGTCTTGATCCCCTCTTCATCATTCGCCACCTCGCCAGGCTCCCTGCCCCGTCCGATGTTCCAGTAGCTCGATCCGGGCACCACCATCTGGCCGATCAGGAAGAAATGGTTCAGCGAGCTGAACACGTGCATGGAGCCGGCCCGCCGGACAGCGACGACCCCGGCGCCGACCTTGCGCTTGTACATATCACCGTTGGCCCGGGAGACCATGCCGGCGCGCTCGATGAGCGCCTTCATGCTTGCCGAGACGTCGGCAAAGTAGGTAGGCGACCCGAGCACGATGCCGTCTGCGGCGACCATCTTTTCGATGCACTCGTTGATGATGTCCTTCTCCACGGCGCACTTCTTGTTCTTGTTCTCAAAGCATTTGTAGCAGGCAATGCAGCCCTGGATGGGCTTCCCGGCCAGGGAGTAGATCTCGGTCTTGATGCCTTCGGCTTCCAGCTCCTTCAGCACCGTGTTCAGGAGATGGGCCGTGTTCCCTTCCTTCCGCGCGCTTCCGTTGAATGCTATGACTTTCATGGTTCGCTCCTTGATGTAAAGTATCTTATACAGAGATGCCCGAACACAAATATAACACAATCGATAAAGGGCGCAAATGAAATCATCGAGCCTGCGCTGTTTCTCAACTCAGCGTCAATGCCCACTTCCACGCAGGTTGCACCGTGATCCTGCGCTTATCGACCGTGAGTTCCGTTTCCTGGTTCGCGGTCAGAATGAGTCCGTCCTTGACCTTCCAGGCCGTAAGTGCTTCATGAAGACCTTTCAGCTCGCGGGCCTCATTCTTCGCCGTCACCTCCCAGCAGACCTGCACGGCAAGGACCGGCTTCGTTCCCGATTTAACGATGAAATCGCACTCATTACGGTCTTTATGATAAAAGAATTCCAGTTTCCTCCGGAACAACTCCACGGCCACCATGTTTTCAAGCAGCCTTCCCCGGTTTTCCGAGAACGGCACTCCGAGGCCTGCAAACCCCTGATCGATCAAATAGGCTTTCCGGGGATTCATTGCTCGCTTCCGGGGCGAGAAGGAGAATTTTTCAGCAAGCACGAGGAAGAAAGCCTCCTCGAGGTAATGCAGGTAATTGGCAATGGTCCGTTTGCTGCCGGACAGACCCGCTGTTTTCAACATTTTTTCGAAGGCTGATACGGAAAAGAGGCCTGCATATGAATCAAGAGTATAGCTCATCATCCGGTCAAGGATGGTACGGGCCTTGATCGCGTAGCGCTCCAGAATGTCCTTGTAAAAGATCGTTCCATAATACGTCTGGAGCAGCTGCCGCTTGATGATCGGATCATCGTTCGCGACAACTTCTGGAAAGCCACCCTCCCGCAGATACGCCTCAAAGGCCTTCAGTATACGTCCGCGCGAAGGGGTATGCATTGTCACTGCGTCAAAGGGCACCGAATGGAATGCGAGGTATTCCCGGAAGGAAAACGGCAGCATCAATATGTCAAGGTACCGGCCGCGCAGTTCAGTGGCGATCTCGCGGCTCAGCAGTTCCGAATTGCTCCCCGTGACCACTATCCGGTATCGCTGCTTGTTGTGCAGCGTCCTCAGGACCCTGCTCCAGCTCGGGAGATGCTGTATCTCGTCGAAAAACAGATAGCGGGGTTGCTGCCCGGTCAACTGCTGGAATACGGTCAGGAGGCGGTCGATGTCCTGCGGCATGAAGCCCTGCAGCCGGTAATCCTCGAAATCAACGAACAGGAAATCACGGCGATGGGCCTTGCCCGATCGTATCAGGGCATCTGCTGCGTGCAGCATGAGACTGGTCTTGCCGGCCCTGCGCGGCCCCACAATAGCAGTGATGAAACCGTCTGCACGAAGGTCGAGGGTCGTACCCCGGGGAATGAGATTGGCCGCTGCAGTTCGTTCCAGCCATTCAGCCGCGACCGCCCGCAGCGCATCATCCTTTAAATTGTTTACCATGGTAAACAATTTAGCTTACTATTGTTTACTTGTC
>CAZTXN010000268.1:0-2250 GCA_964617655.1 uncultured Nitrospiraceae bacterium
TCATTCTCATCGAACAAGGAGGGAGAATCATGAACAGGTCATTCGCGGGGTGTGTTTTGGTTCTGGCGCTCGGGCTCCTGCTCGGGGGCTGCGGAAGCGATAATGGAGGGGGCGGGAGCGGAGGAGGCGGCGACGACAACGCGCAGACCTATCTGACGGTCACGGCCAGGACCCCTGCTCCCGGTTCATCCGGCCTGCTGACGAATACGGCCGTGTCGGCCACGTTCAGCGAGGCCCTGGACTGCGCCACCGTGAGCGCGGCGACCTTCACGGTCCGTTCCGGACCCACGGGCACCGGCGGGGGCGTCGCCGGCGCTCTGGACTGCGCGCTCGATACGGTCACCTTCTCGCCGACAGGCACGGGATTCAGCTACTCCACCGTCTACACTGCCTTGATCACCACGGCGGTACAGGCATCGGGCGGCCGCGCGCTGGAGAACGGCGTGGCCTGGAGCTTCACCGTGAAACCGCCGACCGTCTCGATCGCCATGGGCTGGAGCCATCAGATCGCGATAGCCGCTGACGTGAACAGCAGTTTTGCCTACTCCTGGGGCGACAGCACCTACTATCTCGGCAGGCCGCAGGCGAGCGATTATTTCATTCCCACGCTTGTGAACATCGCCAAGCCCTACGCAGCCGGCATCGGCGAAGGGCAGAGTCATGTGGTGACCATGGATGTTGCGAGCAACACCAACCAGGTCTACGGCTGGGGCGATAATGTGTTCGGCGAGGTGGGGACCGGGGCAAAGAACGTCGCTGTCGAAACGCCGACCGTGATCACCTTCCCCACGCTCTCCACCGGCCTGACGCCCACCATCATCGCCTCCGCCGGAAGTCCGGTGCATACCCTGGCGCTGGACTCGGACGGCCGGGTCTGGGCCTGGGGAAACAACTGCGTAGGACAGCTCGGGGACGGCACGATCATTGAGCGCCTCGCGCCGGTCCTGGTGTCATTCCCGACGCCCACGCCGGTGATCGTCGCAATAGACGCGTCCGTGGACTCTTCGGCCCCGTGTGAATACTTCTCCATGGCCCTGGATGATGCGGGCACGGTCTGGGTCTGGGGCTCGAACGCGCACGGCCAGCTGGCGCAGCTCACCGAGGGAGACGGCGGCATCGCCTCATCGCCGACCCCGACGATCGTGAACCAGCTCAAAGGCACGCCGATGAAATATATTTCGGCAGGCTGGCGCTACGCGGTCGCGTCGGCGGAATCCGGCGGCCAGGTCTATGCCTGGGGCGACAACAACACCGGTACCCTCGGAAACGGGAGCTGCGCTGTCGGCAGCTACTCGGCAGATCCGGTCCCGGTGAAAGGTCCCGGCGGAGTCGGCGCGCTGACCGGCATCGGGAGGCTCTCGGCCAGCAAGAACGGCGCATTCACGCTCGGCATCGCCGGGAGCGGCAATGTCTGGGGCTGGGGCGACAACAGCACGGGACAGCTCGGCGACGGGACCTACGGCGCTACCGAGATCTGCGGCGGGAGCCAGACGCTCGTGGGCATACGTCTCTACCCGGTCCAGGCCGCGGGTATCACCGGGGTGCGCCAGGTCAAGGCGGGCATGTATCACTCCATGGCGGTCAAGAACGACGGTACGGTCTGGGCCTGGGGCGACAATACGAGCTGCCTGCTTGGGAAAGGCGTGACTCCCGACTGCACGACTACCACGGTGCTCACGCCGACCCGGGTGCCGGGCATGTAGCCATCAGAAGCAGTTGATCAAAAACCTCAAGCCGGCGGAGCATTCTCCGCCGGCTTGAGGTTTTCTGCAGGGAATGCGGGGCGCATCGCATCGGGTATGGCGGCTTTTTACTGAAACCGTCAATGCTGATGAGGTCGCAAGAACCCGGATTCTACCACTGGGCTGCCAGAGCACGGAGCAAAACCCTTTTCCTTTCAGTTCGTTTTCTCTGTGTCTCCTTGCCTCCGTGGTAGATTCTGACTTTTTACGAGAGCATCAATGCTTCGGCAGAGGCGTTTTGCCGCACATATTATTCCCCGCCGAACAGTTCCACCAGCTTCCTCGCCAGGCCGGGCAGCGACGGGTCGCGCGCGCCCATGAGCAGCACGCAGTCCCCTGGCCGTGCGTCGGCCTCTGTCGTGGCCAGCAGTTCATCGCGGTCCTTTACCGCCTGCGCCGTGAATGGAACAGCGCCGAGATCGTGAATGATATCATCTGAGGAAATATCCTTCTGCGCCGTGCCGCCTGCGTAGTAGATCGGCAGGAGGTAGAGCGCGTCGTCCGGCCG
>CAZTXN010000269.1:0-2198 GCA_964617655.1 uncultured Nitrospiraceae bacterium
CGATGCAGAGTATGCCCAGGTCGGGGTGAAACAGCACTACGTCGGCCTCGCCGATACGCTCGCCGTCATGCCGGTCCAACTCCCGCCACTCAAGGCTGTGGAAGACGGTCCACGTGTCATCGAGATTGCTGAGCGCATCAAGGACCGCACATTCGGCTTTCCGGCCTTCGGTCTTCGGTCTTTCGTCGTCGGAATAGTAGGGAGGGATGAATTTCGCCATGGCTATTGGTCGTGGTGCCTACTTATACCGCGTCTTCTTCTCCAGGATATTCCCCGCGCTCCGGCACTGCTTCTTGTCAGGCAGCTCCCTGTCCTCGTAGCTGTCTTTTCCATGCTGGTCATTGTAGCTTACGAGAAGCTTGACAGGCAAGAACTTTATTGGAAGCTATGGCAACCATGAGAGGAAAAAAGGAGGCATTCATGTTCGTAAGGCAGATCGTCAATCTCTAGAAGGGGGTGTCGGAGCAGATGAACGGCAAGTCGGAAGGCATTGAAAAAAAATGGTGCCGGCGGTCGGAATCTCACGCGCCAGGAAAACCGCCCCTCACTCCAGCCCCTCTCCCTCCGAGGGGAGAGGGAAAAAGGGTGAGGGAGATTCATAGAACGGGCCGCCCCCCTCGTGGGCTCTCCCGAGGTATAAGGGGGAATGTTTCCCCCAGGCCCCCTGTTCGATTCCGCCCGATCAGGAGCCTGTGTCCGGTCGATGTTTTGAGCGATGCAGGTAGTCTGTTGCAGGTTGATTATGTGGTGCCGGCGGTCGGAATCGAACCGACATTTAGTGAGTGAGAAATCGCGTTTATGATGACAGCCCGACCTACACTTAAGAACGTATCGGCAATATTCAAGCTGATTGGCGGATTCTGCGCCGTCGTCATGCTGTTCCTCACGGCAGCGCGGACCGCGCAGGCCCACGAAGTGCGGTTCACTGCCGTCGCACAGGTCTATTTCAGTCCAAAAGGAGGGTGCACGGAAGCAATCGTTTCTGAAATCAACCACGCGAAGGCGGAAATACTGGTCCAAGCGTATTCATTCACAAGCCGCGAAATCGCCAAGGCGCTGACTGATGCGCATGACCGAGGCGTATCAGTTCAAATCATCCTCGACAAGTTGCAGAACGCGCATGCGATGGCCGCTTTCGCGTCACGCCCGGGGATTGCGATTTTGATTGATCGCGCTCATGCCGCCGCGCATAACAAGGTCATGATACTGGATGGATCAACAATCATCACAGGGTCGTTCAATTTTACTAAGAACGCCGAAGAGCGCAACGCCGAAAACCTCTTGATCCTGAGGTCGCCCGATATGGCCCGGCTGTACCTCGATAACTGGAATTATCACCGAAGACACTCTGAAACAAAGGGCGGAAGAAGCGCGATCGTAACGGCAGCGCCCTGTTTAATTGTTGACTAACAAGCAATAACATGATACACATTATTAGGCGGCAAGGCGGACGCAGGACAGGTGATCAAGCAGCTCATTGCCCGGACTGCCGTCGGAAAAGGAGTTGTGAACCATGATGCCGAAACAGGAAATCGACAAGGCCGTTGAGATAGCCAGGAAATACGGCGTGGGAGAGCTGTATCTGATCGGATCCGCGGCCCGAAAGCAGCCGGAAGAAACGAATGATTATGACTTCGCCGTCCGCGACGTTCCCGCGGGAACGTTCTTTCGTTTCTACGGCGAGCTGATGCGGAGCCTTTCAAAAACGGTGGACCTCATCGATCTTTCGGGAAAACGGACGAAGTTCAAGGACATAGTCCTTAAAGAGGCAAAGCTCGTCTATGACAAGAGAGCAGCTTAACGACCAATGCGAAGCGGAATTTGAGAATATCCAGGCCGTCCTCGTAGAGCTAGCGGCCGTCATACGGCCGGGCAAAGCCGCCTATACCGTCGCTGAACTGGCGGCAATCGCCACCTTCCTGCATAACGCTTACAACGGCGTTGAAAATATCCTGAAGCGGATTCTGTGCTACAAGAATGTCAACCTCAAGACAGTCTCCACGTGGCACAAGGACCTGCTGAAAACAGCGTCCGAACACGGGATCATATCGAACGACCTCCACGCGACCCTCTCCGACTATCTCTCCTTCCGCCACTACTTCGTACATGCTTACAGCTTCACACTCCGCTGGGAAGAGCTCAAGCCGCTGATTGATGGGATTGACGAGACCGTTGCCGAATTCAAGGCAGCGGTTATT
>CAZTXN010000270.1:0-2184 GCA_964617655.1 uncultured Nitrospiraceae bacterium
GCGCATGCTGTAGAGGTGGAAGGGGCCGAATTTTCCGTCGTCGCGCTTCACGCCGAAGAGTTCGAGGGTCTTGGGTTTGGGCGTGGCTGTAAAGGCGAATGTGGAGAGGTTGGGCAGCCGCCCGCGCCGCTCCATTTCGGCCAGCACCGCGCTCTCGAGCTCCTCTTCGGGGGTGGCCGCCCCTGCTTCCTCGCGCTCCGCGTCCTCCAGCGAACCGGAGGCAAGCACCGCCTTGAGGCTTTTGGTGCTTTCGCCCGACTGTGACGAGTGTGCCTCGTCCACGATCACGGCAAAGCGCCTGCCCGGCAGCTCCCCGATCTCTTTCGCGATTACCGGGAATTTTTGCAGAGTGGTGACGATGATCGTCTTCCCCGACTCGAGCGCCTCCTTGAGCTGGCGCGAGGTTTGGTCGATGTTTTCCACCACGCCGAGAGTCTGCTCGAACTGGCGCATCGTCGTCTGGAGCTGCCGGTCGAGCACGCGGCGATCGGTGATGACCACGATCGAATCGTATATGCGCTGGTCGTCCGCGCCGTGCAATGTCGCGAGCTGATGCGCGAGCCAGGCGATGGTGAAGCTCTTGCCGCTTCCCGCCGAGTGCTGGATGAGATAGCGCTGCCCTGCGCCTTGCGCACGCGCATCGGTCACGAGCTTGCGCACGCAGTCGAGCTGCTGGTAACGGGGGAAGATGAGGAAGCGCCGGCCGGTCTTGCGTCCCTTCTCGTTCTCCTCCTCTACCTCGTGGATGAACCGGCGCACGAGATCGAGCACGCTGTCTCGCGCCCAAGTCTCCTCCCAGAGGTAGGCGGTGGCGTAACCCTGGCGCGTGGGAGGCACGGGCGGATTGCCGGCTCCGCCGAACTTGCCCTGGTTGAAGGGCAGGAAGCGCGTCGGCGCGCCCTGAAGGTGCGTCGTCACGTATACGAGGTCCGGATCCACGGCGAAGTGCGCGAGGCAGCGGCCGTAAGCGAATAGCGGCTCTCGCGGGTCGCGGTCGGTCGTGTACTGCCGCATCGCGTCCTCCACGTCTTGTCCGGTGAGCGGGTTCTTGAGCTCGACGGTGAAGATAGGGATGCCGTTCAGGAACAGCACCAGGTCAAGGCTTTTTTCGTTCTTCGCACTGTAGCGGAGCTGGCGCACCGCGGAGAAGAGGTTCGCCGCATAGAGCCGCCGGACCTCCTCGTTGAGGCCGCTCGCAGGGCGGAAGTACGCGAGCCGGAACTTGCAGCCTGAGTCCTTGATGCCGTTCCTGAGCACGTCGAGGCTATCGCGTCTTTCGATCTCGTTGGCGAGGCGCCTGAGGAATTGCTCCCGTACCTCAGCTCCGTGGTGTTGCTTCAGCTTCTCCCATTCCCTGGGTTGAGTGGCGAGGACGAAGTCCGCCGCGTCGCGAGGCAGAAGACAAAGCGTGCGGTCGTAGTCTTCGGCCTTGCGCCTGCGGTAGCCGCCTGGCGGGTTTTCGCCGTAGGGCGGCGAGGTCTCTCGCACCGCGGTCGCATCGCCCGCGCAGGCGTCGGGGCCGTACTGGAGCAGCCCGCACTCGATCGCCTCCTCAAAAACGCGCTCGGAAATCTCTGGACTCATGCGACCTCCTCCCGCACATCGATCTTCCCCGTCACCACGGCGGAGATGAGCGCGGTGCGATACTCTTTGAGGCGCTCGATGGCGCCCCGAACCTTAGTGACGAGCGCATCGAGCTTCGCGGTTTCGCGGTCAAGGAAGGCGGTGATAGCACGTTGCTCTTCACTTGCTGGCACTGCAAACGGCAGGTACCCGACTTCTTGTTGGTCAAGGATCGGCAGCGTTGTGTTTGGAGCGATGCCACGAAGAACGGGCTCAAGGCACTTGAGTTGATACGCAGCGTACTTCGAATACACGCGGGCGAGATCGAATGTGATGCTGGTAATCTGCTGATTGCAGGAACCTGCCTCTTCCATGTAACCGACCTTCCCGATCGTCGCTCCGATCGTCACGATGACGATGCTGCGCGCTTCGAACAAACGTGCGACGCCGTCCCGGAGGGCAATTTCGGCAATGAGTCTACTTGGGGCCTGGAGTGGTAGATCGTCAGAGAAGCTTCCCGGTCCGTACCATGGGATCACGCCATCCTCGTAGTATTTCGATTCGGACGTCGGTGGAGTCGTACCTGTCTGGATTCGCCGTGTTCGTCGCTTCAGCGCGACG
>CAZTXN010000271.1:0-2172 GCA_964617655.1 uncultured Nitrospiraceae bacterium
GAGCTGTTGCTGGTCATGCTGCAGGCTGTAGGAATTGATGCAGGAAACGCTGTTCCGGCAATGCGGAGGAGCGCAACTCTATACACCATACACCGATCAGCGGTCATTGGTCACGGCGACCCTGGTCCGGCGGCCCTGAGGGGATGGACCCTTCCGCTCCCATGGTCAGCCACGTAGAGCTCGCCCGCTTCGTCCTCGCCGAAGGTCGAGATCGAGAGGTCCGTGTCCGCCAGGAGGGTTGAGGGCCGGCGGTCGCCGCTCCTGCGCATGCCCCAGATCCTGCCTGAGCAGTAGTCCCCGTAGAGATAGGTCCCCGCGAGCGCGGGGAAGGCCGCGCCCCGGTAGACCATGCCGCCGGTGACCGAGCAGCCCTGGTCATGATCGTACTCCGCCGCGGGAAGCGCCAGGCCGGCCCGGTCGCAGCTGCGGCCGCGGAAGCAGTGCGCTGCCTCCATGATGTTCCAGCCGTAGTTCTCGCCGCCTCTGCTTCCCGCAGGCTGGACGTTGATTTCTTCGTACTTGTTCTGGCCCACATCAGCGATGAAGAGATCGCCGGTCTTCCGGTCAAAGGAGAAGCGCCAGGGGTTCCGGAGGCCGTAGGCCCAGATCTCGGGCAGGGCGCCCGTTCGTCCGACAAAGGGGTTCGTCTGCGGCACCGTGTAGGGCGTCTTCCCTGCCTCGACATCGATTCGCAGGATCTTGCCCAGGAGGGTGGTGAGCTTCTGGCCGTTCCCGAAGGGGTCGTTCGCCGCGCCGCCGTCGCCCAGGCCGATATAGAGGTGTCCGTCAGGCCCGAAGGCCAGCTGGCCGCCGTTGTGGTTCGCGAATGGCTGCTCCACCCGGAGCAGGACCTCTTCGCCCGCCCGGTCCGCGCGCTCCGGGTCCTTCGAGACGCGGTACCGGGCCACGACCGTGTCGCCCTTGCGGTCGGTGTAATGGACATAGAACCTGCCGGTCTTCCGATGGTTCGGCGGGAATGCGATGCTCAGCAGGCCGCGCTCGCCGCAGCAACCCACGCGGTCGCGGATGTCGAGGAAGGGCTCCTCGCGGAGTCTGCCGCTCTTCACGACCAGGACCCGGCCCTCCTGCTCGACGATGAAGAGCCGTCCGCTGCCGTCCCCGGCATGAGTGATATGGGTGGGTTTCTCCACGGTCGCGACCGGCTCCCCGAGGACCAAGGCTTGAGCAACCGCCAGGGCCGCGAAGGCGAGGAGCAGGAGCATCAGGAAGCAGAGGAACAGGAGCAGCCGGCGCATGGGGCGCCTCCCGGGAAAGGGATAGTAAAAGGATAGCAGAAAGAGGCGGCCTGCAGGAGGAGTGGCGAGGGGAGAGGATAGATATGCGAAGCCGCCTGTGGTTTGCATGCTGATTGTCCCGGCTGTCCGGTTCACGATGCAGCAGGCGGTCCGGCCGGCGCTCCGGAACGGGGCCTGCGGACAACGATGGTTTCTGCCACCAGGTCGCCGAGCCGCTGCCAGTGCAGGGCGCCTGCCAGGGCGATGACGGCCACGAGGTAGTAGAAAAAACCGTCCACGATCCTGAGCAGGTTGCGCAGGAAGGCAGGGCCGAGGCCGCAGGCTGAGAGGTCCGCCTTCAGCACCTGGATGCCGCAGAGCCGCTTGCCCGGCGTGGCGCCGTAGAGCCCCTCGAAAAGGGAGTGGTAGAGATACCCGGCGATGAGATAGAAGAGCACGGTGATCATGACGATCAGCACGATCAGGAAGGGGTTCTCCGCCGCGGACGCGTAGTAGTGATAGAAGAGGCCGCCGGCGACCGCGAAGGGGAGAAGCGTCAGGACCGTGTCGATGAAGTGGGCGAGGAAGCGGCGGAAGAGGCTGGCATATTCGATCCGGGCAGTGCCGATCATCCGGACGCGGAGCTTGAACCGGTTGATGAGTGCCGAGAACCCGAGCACCATGAGAATGGTGATGCCGTAGGGGGCCAGGGTCCAGGCCGCGAACCAGGGCAGCATCTTCCTGAAATCGAGATGCCCGGCCATCGGGACCGGGTCCGCGAGCCCGCTGTCCTGGACCGTAAAGAGCGTCTGCTTCGTGATCTGGCGGGCCAGGAGCATGGGGCGGCCCTGCTGGAGGAAGACGTCCCAGTCCAGTGCCCCGCCGCTCTCCGCGGTTTTGGTCAACTATATGCTCGCATTGCTGCGTTGTCAATTAG
>CAZTXN010000272.1:0-2159 GCA_964617655.1 uncultured Nitrospiraceae bacterium
ACGGCCAGGAGCCGGTGAAGGACGACTCGATCGGCCTGACCTACAACGGCTTCATCTCCGACACGATCCTCCGGAACCTGGGCGTGCAGCTCGTGGACGGCTCCATGCCCGGCTATGTCTGCATCATCGGCGCGGCGGACAGCGACGAGCAGGCCTTCGAGATCGCCCGCGACCTGCAGCAGAAGAACATCCTCACGCTCATGTGCGGCAACGTGAACGGCGAGAGCATGACCAAGCAGCTCCTGCGCAAGGGCGTCCAGCTCGGCTGGGACACGCGGCTGGTGCCGCTCGGCCCCGAGGTGGAGCACGCCATCTACGCCCTGAACTGGGCGGCCCGCGCGGGCATCACCTTCGGCGGCATGAAGGGCGGCGACTTCCGGAGGATCCTGAAGTACTCCAAGGACAAGGTCTTCGCCTTCGCCATGGTGCTCGGTCCCCTGAACGACCGCATCTGGACCACCGGCGCCGGCGCGATCAACATGGGCTTCCCGGCCATCGCGAACACCGACATCCCGGTGATCCATCCCACGGGCGTCACCATCTACGAGGAGGTGGCGAAGGAGCTCGACCCCGCCAAGCTCGTGGAGAAGTGCATCGAGGTGCGCGGCCTCAAGATCACGGTCTCCAAGCCGCCGATCCCGGTGGCCTTCGGTCCGGCCTTCGAGGGCGAGCGCATCCGCAAGGAGGACATGCACATCGAGATGGGCGGCCAACGGACGCCGGCCTTCGAGTGGCTCAAGACCGTGGACCTCGACCAGGTGGAGGACGGCAAGGTCGAGATCATCGGCGCCGACGCCGAGGCGCGCTACCAGAAGGGCGGCATGATGCCGCTCGGCATGGTGATCGAGGTGGGCGGCCGCAAGATGCAGAAGGACTTCGAACCGGTGCTGGAGCGCAAGATCCACCACTTCGTGAACGAGGCGCAGGGCATCTGGCACATGGGCCAGCGCGACCAGAACTGGTTCCGCGTGAGCAAGCAGGCGCTGGGAGAAGGCTACCAGCTCCGGCACTTCGGCGACATCCTGTCCACGCAGCTCAAGCACAAGTTCGCCAACATCGTGGACAAGGTCCAGGTGAAGCTCTACGTGGACGAGGCGGACGTGAAGCGGGAGCTTGCCGAGGCGCAGAAGTCCTACCATGAGCGCGACGTGCGGCTCGCGTCGATGACCGACGAGTCCGTGGACACTTTCTACTCCTGCATACTCTGCCAGAGCTTCGCGCCGAACCATGTCTGCGTGGTCTCGCCCGAGCGGCTCGGCCTCTGCGGCGCTTACAACTGGCTCGATGCCAAGGCGGCCTACGAGATCGACCCGAACGGCGCGAACCAGCCCATCGCCAAGGGCGAGACGATCGACGGGAAAAAGGGCCGCTGGAAGGGCGTGGACGAATACGTCTACAAGAACTCCCACCAGGCCCTGGAGTATTTCAACGCCTACACCATCATGGACAACCCCATGACATCCTGCGGATGCTTCGAATGCATCGTGGCCATCGTGCCGGAGGCGAACGGCGTGATGGTCGTGAACCGCGGCTTCACCGGCATGACCCCCATCGGCATGAAGTTCTCGACGCTCGCCGGCACGGTGGGCGGCGGCGCCCAGACGCCGGGCTTCATGGGCGTGGGCCGGTTCTTCCTCACCAGCAGGAAGTTCCTTTCGGCCGACGGCGGGTTCAAGCGCATCGTCTGGATGACCAAGAACCTGAAGGAGTCCTTCGCCGATGAGTTCAAGAAGCGGGCGGCGGAAGAGGGCGCCCCGGACCTGCTGGACAAGATCGCCGACGAGACCGTTGCCGAGGACTCGGAGAAGCTCATGGCGTTCCTGTCGGAAAAAGGACATCCGGCGCTCACGATGGACCCGATGTTCTGATCGCTCCGGAGGGCGCCGGCGTGAACGCCGCTTGAACGCTTGCGATTCACTGCCGGCTCCCGCGACCCCAGGTGTATCGGACGAGCCGCCGGCGCAACCCCCGGCGGCTCGTGCTGTTTCAGGGAGGAGCATGGACGCATCTGCTGAACGGGTGCTGAACCGCCTGCTCGCCGACCACCGGCGGGAGGGCAGCAACCTCATCCTGCTGCTCCAGCGGATCCAGGAGACCTTCGGACATGTCTCCGAGGAGACGGTCCTGTGGTTCGCCGGGAAGCTTGACATCCCCGCCAG
>CAZTXN010000273.1:0-2143 GCA_964617655.1 uncultured Nitrospiraceae bacterium
CCTTCTCTGCGAGACAAAGGGCGGCCACACCGGGCTGCCCGCAAGAGAAAGTACTATACCCGGCTGGAAAAGGCAAGGAGGAAACGGGCTTCAGCTACTCCACCCGCACACCCATGGCCATTTCCTTCTGGCGCAGCGACCGGATCTTGTCGCGCAGCTCGGCCGCGGTCTCGAAGTCCATCTCCTTCGCCGCGGCGCGCATCTCCTTCTCAAGCCGGCCGACGAGCTGCGGGATGTTCACGGTCGGCACGTACTCTCCCGCCTCCTCGGCGGCAATGGGCACGGTGAAGTAGTCCTGCTCATAGACCGTCCGGAGCGCGGCCATGATGTTCTTCTTGACCGACTGCGGCGTGATCCCGTGCTTCCGGTTATACTCCTCCTGGATCGCCCGCCGCCGGTCCGTCTCCCCGATCGCCCGCCGCATGGAGTCGGTCATCACGTCCGCGTAGAGGATGACCTCGCCGTTCACGTTCCGCGCCGCCCGTCCCATGGTCTGGATGAGCGACCGGCCGGAGCGCAGGAACCCCTCCTTGTCCGCGTCCAGCACCGCCACGAGCGAGACCTCGGGGATGTCCAGCCCCTCCCGCAGCAGGTTGATGCCGATCAGCACGTCGTACTTGCCCAGCCGCAGGTCCCGGATGATGTCCACCCGCTCGAGCGTGTCGATGTCCGAATGGAGATAGGCGACCTTGACGTTCAGCTCCTTGTAGTGCTCCGTCAGGTCCTCGGCCATGCGTTTCGTCAGCGTGGTGACAAGGACCCGCTCCTGCGCCTCGGCCCGCTTCCGCACCTCGTGCAGCAGGTCGTCCACCTGGCCCTTCACCGGCCGCACGCTGATCCTGGGGTCCGTCAGCCCCGTTGGCCGGATCACCTGCTCGATGATCCTGCCGCCGCTCTTCCCGATCTCGTAGTCCGCGGGCGTGGCAGAGACGTACACGACCTGGTTCGTACGCTCCCGGAACTCGTCGAAGTTCAGCGGCCGGTTGTCCAGCGCCGAGGGCAGGCGGAACCCGTACTCCACGAGGGTCCGCTTCCGCGCCCGGTCGCCGTTGAACATGCCGCCGATCTGCGGGATGGTGGCATGGGACTCGTCGACGAAGAGGAGGTAGTCCCTGGGGAAGTAGTCGAGAAGCGTGGGCGGCGGCTCCCCTTCCGCCCGTCCCGAGAGGTGGCGCGAGTAGTTCTCGATCCCGTGGCAGAAGCCCATCTCCTGGATCATCTCGAGGTCGAACATGGTCCTCTGCTCGATCCGCTGCGCCTCGATCAGCTTGTTCTCCCGCCGGAAGAACCGGATGCGCTCCCGCAGCTCGTCATGGATCGCGTCCATGGCGGCCTTCATGCGGCTGTCGGGGATCACGTAGTGGGAATTGGGGTAGATCGCCACCTTCTCGAGCTTCTGGAGCGGCGTGCCGAGCAGCGGGTCGAAGACCGAGATGGCGTCGATCTCGTCGCCGAAGAGCTCGACCCGGACCGCCGTGCTCTCGTACGACGCCGGGAATATCTCGCAGACATCGCCGCGCACGCGGAAGGCGCCGCGCTGGAAATCGAAGTCGTTCCGCGCGTACTGGATGTCCACGAGCTTCCGGAGCATCTCGTTCCGTTCGATGCGCTGCCCCTTCTCGAGGAAGAGCAGCATGCCGTGGTAGGCCTCGGGCGAGCCGAGGCCGTAGATGCAGGAGACCGAGGCGACGATGATCACGTCGTTCCGCTCGAAGAGCGCCGAGGTGGCCGCATGGCGCATCCGGTCGATCTGTTCGTTGATGGCCGAGTCCTTCTCGATGAAGGTGTCCGTGACCGGAAGGTAGGCCTCGGGCTGGTAGTAATCGTAGTAGGAGACGAAGTACTCCACCGCGTTCTGCGGGAAGAGCTCCTTGAACTCGTTGTAGAGCTGGGCGGCCAGGGTCTTGTTGTGGGCGATTACGAGCGCGGGCCTCTGGACCCGCTCGATCACGTTCGCCATGGTGAAGGTCTTTCCCGATCCGGTCACGCCGAGCAGCACCTGGTGCTGCAGGCCTCTCTGAACGCCCTCCGAGAGCTTCTCGATGGCCTGCGGCTGGTCGCCCGTGGGCCGGTACTCCGAGCTGATGGCGAACTTCGGCATGCAGGATAGTACCCCACCCTGCAGAAGGAGTCAATGCAGCGG
>CAZTXN010000274.1:0-2132 GCA_964617655.1 uncultured Nitrospiraceae bacterium
CCCCTTCTAGCACCTAGCATACTTCTAGCATAAAAAAGCTCCCTGCCCTCAACACCGGGCAGGGAGCGAACACTGCGGACAGCGCTACCGGTCGAGGGAGACTTTCCTCGTGACGGAGTGGATGGGATAGCTGTTATCGGGATTGACCCCCTGGTACGACAGGTCAACGGTCACGTCAACCGTCCTCACCTCTTTCGGTATTTCGAACTCGATGGACTCCTTCGTTACCTGGCCGGGCTGCAGACTGGTGTCGCGGACGTTCGCGATCTTCCACTGCGCTCCGTATTTCATCTTCGTATCACGGCAGTTCGTTGCCTGGGGATGATAGTGCTTCTCGATCTTCCCTACTTCCTTGCCGTCCGACGTTTTTGCGGTCACTACCAGGACCACTCGGTTGTGGGACGGTCAGCCGTCGGGAATGCGGTGACCCGCATTCGTCCGGATGCTCGTGTTCACGACGACGCGGGAAACCAGATCCTTCGCCTTTCGCAGCCACTCGTAGCCGAGCGTCTGGACATCCAGTTCGATCGCCTTGGCCAGCCGCTCGGAGGTCTGCTTGTCGTCGTTGAAGTTCGGGGCGATCAGGTGGTCGCCCTTGGCCATGTGGCAGTCCTGGCAGGTCCGGGTCCCTCCGGAGGGAATATAGGCATGCAGGTAGCTGCCGTAGAGATTGGCGCACTGGAACGCCTGGTCGAACTCGAAGTTCGGGCCGAGGCCGTGGCACTGCCCGCAGAAGACCGCGTCCGACATGATCTCGCTCTTCTTCACGGTCTTGAAGGTCTTGTCCGGATGCGCGGCGACTCCCTTCTTGCCGTAGAGAACGCCCTTCTCGGGCCCGCCGAGTTCGCGCTGGTGAATGATCGCCTTGGTATTGTGGCAGACGATGCAGGTGATCTGGAGCTTGGATACTTTCGCCTTTGCGACGTCGCCCCCCGCTACCAGCGCCTCAGCCAGCTCCGCCGCGACCGAGTCCTCGGCCGAAATCAGCGCCTGGGGGAGATGGCACTTGAAGCAGGGGAAATTCTTGATCGTCGCTTTCTTGGGGTCGTCCGGCGAGAACGCCGTGGCGCCCTTCATGGCGAGCGGCGTCAGCATCAGTCCGCCTTTCACTCCCATGAGCGGCCGTGCGTGGTGGGATTTTTCCCATTGCTGGTATATGTCGGAATGACATCCTTTGCAGCCCGATGAGTCGTACATCTTTGCGAGCTCATCGATGGTCTTGGCCTTCTCGGCTCCCGCGGTGAGCGGCAGGGCAAGGAGAGTCAGGACCGTGATCAACGTGAGCAGATTCATCGACAGCCTCCTTTAGCTCGCAGAAAGTATGCTGCGGAGCGCGCTTGGCCCCCTGCAGTCCTCCGATGCGTTTTCTGTCTATCGCGGAACGTTTCTCCGTCATGCTGATGATGCGACTCGGCCGCCTTCGTTGCAGCGGGGATCTGCATGCCGGAAGGATCCTTCGCCTGATGATCTATCAGCGATCCCGGGAAAATCCTCTCACTGCTTCCCTCGCGACAGCCGCTGGACCTGCGGTGTTTCCGGCCTGACGGAACGCTGCTCCGCTCTCCGAAATCACCCCCTTCCCCGACGAAAGAATTACGATCCGCTTCTGAATCGTTCTGCACGCAGATTTTTATTATAGCCGATTTCTTGTTCTCTGGCCGGATTATTCCTTGCGCCTGACAGATCATTGTTGCGTATATGCTTACTCATGATGCTGTGCTCGGCAGAAAGCTTCTCGCGCCGCCGCTGCTCGAGCGCCGCGCTTCGGCAAAGCCGCCTTCTCATGTCGTTGCCGTCGGCTCAGGACTCAGGGATCCGCGCCTCGGGAAGGATGATGTTGATCTGGCTGCCGGGGAAGTTCAAAACCCATAGGGTCAAAACCCACAGGTCTCTTTTGCTGCATTCTCATGTTCCTGCAGCCATCGGCTGATCGTAGAACGATGGACAGCAAGATGACGCGCCAGCTGGCTTTGATGGTAGCCGTATTTCTCCACCGCGTCCAGGAGCTTCTTCTTCAGCCTTCGATCATCAGCCATCACAGACTCCGGCAGCAGCTTCGAAAGATCCGGCCGCGCTGAGTACCGCTGGCTCCGCGGGATCTCCGGAACATCCCGGTGCTTCCTGAGATGGTC
>CAZTXN010000275.1:0-2097 GCA_964617655.1 uncultured Nitrospiraceae bacterium
AAAATGATCCTCGCGTCGAGCGCCACGGCGCCCTTCTCCATGACCACGAGGGGATTGATGTCGAGTTCCTGTATCTCCGGGAAGTCCGATACGAGCGTTGAGAGGCGGACGATGTTGTCGGCAATGGCGTCGAGGTCCGCGGGCCGTTCGCCCCGGGCGCCGCGCAGCAGGCCCACGGTCCGGATCTCCTGCACCATGGCCAGGGCGTCTCGCCGCGTGAGCGGCGCGATGCGGAAGGCCACGTCCTTCAGCACCTCCACGTAGATGCCGCCCAGGCCGAACATGATCATGTGGCCGAAGGTGCGGTCATGGGTCACGCCCAGGATCACTTCCTTGCCGCCGCGGACCATCTCGGAGATCAGCACGCCCTTCAGGAAGGCACTGGGCATGAAGCGCCGGGCATTGGCCGTGATCTCGCTGAAGGCGTCCTGCGCCTCCTTCGGCGTGCGGACGTTCAGCTTCACGCCGCCCACATCGGTCTTGTGCAGGATGTCGGGCGACGAGATCTTCATGACCACCGGGAAGCCGAGGGAGGCCGAGACCTCGGCGGCCTCCTCCGACGTCCGCGCCAGGCCGCGGCGGGGGAAGGTGAAGCCGTAGTAGCTCAGGATGGCCATGGCGTCCTCTTCTCCCACCTGCGTGGCACCGCTCCGCAGGACCGACGCGACCTTCTCCTGGGCCGCGTCGAAATTGAACCAGCCCACGGTCAGTTCCTCGTCCCTGACCCTGCGCCAGGCGCTCTGGTCCGCGAGCTTCCGGAAGGCGGTGACCGCTGTTTCGGGATAGGGAAAGTTCGGCACCGATTCCTGCTTCAGCCGCTCCACGGCGCTGCGCACGCGCTGCGCTCCCATGAAGGAGGAGAGGACCGGTTTGTCCGTGCTCCTGGCGGTCTTGATCACCAGCTCCGCCGTGGCATCCACATCGGTCATGGCCTGGGGCGTGAGGATCACGAGCAGGCCGTCCACGTTCGGGTCGGCGACGGCGGCCTCAAGCGCTGTTGCGTAGCGCTCCGAGGTTGCGTCGCCGATGAGGTCCACGGGATTATAGAGCGACGCATTGGCCGGGAGCTTTTCGGTGAGCGCGGTGATCGTCTCGCGCGTCATCTGCGGCAATCGCACGCCGGCCCGCTCGGCCCTGTCCGCGGCAAGGATGCCGGGGCCGCCGGCGTTCGTGATGATCAGCAGGCGGTCGCCTGCCGGGAGCTTGCCGCCGGAGAAGGTCAGCGCCGTGTCAAAGAGCTCCTCGATGCCTTGGGCGCGGATCACGCCGGCCTGCCGGAAGGCCGCGTCAAAGGCCGTGTCCGATCCGGCCAGGGCGCCCGTATGGGACGATGCGGCCCGGGCGCCCGCGGCGGTGCCGCCGGACTTGAGCAGAACGACGGGCTTCTTCTTGGTGGCCCGGCCGGCGGCCTCGAGAAAGCGCCGGCCGTCCACCACGTCCTCGATGTAGCCCAGGATGATGTCCGTGTCGGGATCATCAACGAAATACTCGATGAAGTCGATCTCGCTCAGGTCCGCCTTGTTGCCCAGGCTGATGAACTTGGAAAAGCCGATGTTGTTGCCGATGGCCCAGTCGAGGATGGCGATGCCCAGGGCGCCGGACTGGGAGAAGAAGGCGATGCGGCCCTTCGGCAGCATGCCTGCCGCGAAGGTGGCGTTCAGGTCATTGGCCGTGTTGATCACACCGAGACAGTTGGGCCCCAGGACGCGGATGCCGTGCTGCCGGGCCGTGTTCTTCAGCTCCTCTTCGAGCAGCGTGCCATCGGCGCCCGTTTCCTTGAATCCCGCGCTCACGACCACGACGGATGTTACTCCCGCTGCTGCGCAGTCGGTGATGGCCGCGGGCACGGCCCTGGCAGGCACGGCGATCACGGCAAGGTCCACGTCAGAGCCCGCGTCGGACAATCTCGCCACAGAAGGCAGGCCGAGGATTTCGGTGCCCGAGGGATTTACGGGTATGATGCGGCCCTGGTAGCCGAAGCGCAGCAGGTTGTTCAGGACCGCATGGCCGACCTTGCGGGGGTCCCGCGATGCTCCGACAACGGCGATGGACCGGGGATGAAAGAGCGAGGCGAGCATAGGCAAAGTGTAGTCCAGA
>CAZTXN010000276.1:0-2077 GCA_964617655.1 uncultured Nitrospiraceae bacterium
GCATTTTCAAACAAAGGGCACCAAATATCAACGGCTCCGACATAACGTCGGAGCCGTTGATATTTGGTGCCCGGGGTGGGACTCGAACCCACACGAGCTTGCGCTCAGCAGATTTTAAGTCTGCACTGTCTACCGTTCCAGCACCCGGGCTTAAAAGCGAGGTCGCGGTGGGATTTGCACCCACGAATAGCGGTTTTGCAGACCGCCGTGTTAGCTACTTCACCACGCGACCGTAAAGTTATCGTATCAAAGTAAAATTAGAGCGTCAACAAATAAATTCCCGCCCGGCGGGAATTTTAAAATACGCTTGTTTCTAATGTAAAGTTAATGTCTAAAATTTATTTTCACTTCGCACTTTTTCGCTTCAAAAAACTTCTTGGCGAACTCGGCAATTTTATAAGGCGGATAAGCCTTGCAGCTGAAAATATCAATGTAGGCGGCGTTTGACTGATTGGCAAAATGTCCGGAAATTAAAGATGTTTCGATCAATTGAGTCATGGAGAAACCGGAAACGCGCGGATCTTCTCCGAAATCAACCGTGACCGTTTTTCCGAAGCGGCGCATCTTGATAAGTTCGCATAGCTTGCGCACGAACAGTTTTATTTTCGCGGCGCTTCTTATGGTTTTCGGATTGCATTCGTAAAGATCAACACAGGCGCTTATTCCCCAAGCCTCTTTCCTGCGATATTCACGTATTATTTTTTGGTCTTTTGTCATTGTTTTCAAAATAAAGTTTCTTGTCTGTCCTCCTCCGGCGCGATCGCCAGGGTAGCAGTTTGAATTGTATCAGATTTAACCGCCGCTTTCAACACCTGGGGAATTCTTCTGAAATCGGAGGTTAGCACTTTGCGCATTCCTCCGTTATAAAGAGCCGCGGCGGGGTGATATAAGGCGTAAAAAACTCTCTTTCCCAGTCCGGGAATTTCGCGCCGAAGAGCTTTGCCGTGGATCTTGGAAATTTTTTGCCCAGGAAAGAATCTTTCCAGTGAATGCCTGCCAAGAGTTACAATAAGTTTGGGATCAATGATTTTAATCTGTTCCAGAAGCCATGGCCAGCAGGCTTCCGCTTCTTCGGGAAACGGGTCGCGGTTTCCCGGCGGACGGCACTTCACAATGTTGGCAATATAAACTTCTTCCCTTTTAATGCCTATGTCGGCCAGCATTTCATCCAAGAATTTTCCGGCGGCGCCTACAAACGGCCGTCCCAGTTCATCTTCTTTTTGACCTGGGCCTTCGCCGATAAACATGATTTCCGCCGCCGCCAAACCTTCGCCGGGAACAACAGTGCGACAGGTTTCGCGTAAAACGCACCGGGAGCATTTCAGCACGCGGCTGTTTAATTCTTGCAATTTTTCATTTTTGCCTGCCATCTTGAATGGAGTGAAGTAAAGTTGAAATAATTAATCAGATTTCTCGGCTCCGCTCGAAACGACATTTTTCAAGCCGCTGATTTTTATCAGGTTGAATTTATCAGAAGCAGTTTCCCAAACAGCAAATGTCGGCGGATATATTTCCCCAGCCGCATTTCCCGGATTTAGCATCGTGCAATTGTTTATTTTTTCAGTCCATGGTTTGTGCGTATGCCCGTAAAAAACAAAATCATATTTTCCGGTAGCGGCCAATTCGCGTGCAACGTTGGGATAATGGACGAAAACAATTCGCTTTCCTTCAATTTCTATTTCACCAAATTCATTATAAATTTTCGTATTTTTGCGGTTTTGTAATTTTTTGTAATTTTGCAGGTAGTCATCATCCATATTTCCGAAGCAATAGAAAATTTCCCTGGAAAAATTGCCGTTAAGAAAATCCAGCGTTTCCATAGACGCCAAATCTCCGCAGCAGATGATTTTTTCAATCTGATCATTGGCGCAATAATCCAAGACCTTTTTAAGGTTGACGGTATTGTTATGAACATCGGAAATAATTGCAATTTTCATAATTCCGCTAATCTAAAAATCCCCTACAAATATGCGAATCATTTGTCCCTTAATGATTTCATTAGCTCAATATCCTTTTTCACTCCCAGGTGTTCAGTTTCCAGTATTATATCAATATTTTTTTTCTGGGCGAAACTGAT
>CAZTXN010000277.1:0-2069 GCA_964617655.1 uncultured Nitrospiraceae bacterium
AGCGCAGCGCGACCCCAACGGCTTCTGTTGGGTTTCACTTCGTTCAACCCAACCTACCTGACTGACCTCGGGGTGACCGGACCGCTTCCGCCCGGGACCGCCTGCAGATTCGCAGGTCGGGTCAAGCGCAGCGCGACCCCAACGGCTTCTGTTGGGTTTCACTTCGTTCAACCCAACCTGCCGGACTTTCTCAAGGTCCTTTCTCTAAAGTTTTTGTTTATCAGCACGTTGCTTCCCCGCTTCCCGCCCAAGAAGTCAAAGTCTCCTGACAGACTTTGCCGACCGAATGCGTCATCATGGACCTGTCCGGGACTGCGCTGAGCGCCATTCCACGATGCCGGACGCTGGACAGGAAAGGGGCCATGCATTCCATATTGATCGTCGAGGACCATGAGGGTCTGCGCAGGCTGCTGAGCGACCTGCTCTCCCTTGTCTTCCCCCGAAATCCCGTTGTTGCCGCCGCTTCCGGCGAGGAGGCCCTTGCTGCGGCTGAGAGCGCTCCGCCCATGCTTGCGGTGCTGGACATCGGGCTGCCGGGCATGAACGGCATCGAGACCGCCCGGAGGATCCGGGCGCGCCACCCGGATGCCCGGATCGTGATGCTATCGATATATGAGGAGGAGCGCTACCAGGCCGAGGCGCGGGAGGCGGGCGCTGACGCCTATGTGGCCAAGAGCCAGCTCTCGGCACGGCTGGTGCCCGCCATCCGTGCGCTCTTCGGGAAGGAAGAGGGAGCAGTGAGCGGTCCGGGATGCTCGGTCTCGAGCGAGGAGCATGCCGGAGGGACGGAGACCATCCTGGTGGCCGAGGACGATCCCACGCTGCGGAAGCTCTTCCTCGAGGTGCTCGGTTCCGCGGGATACCGGATCATCATGGCCGAGAACGGCCGGGAGGCGGTCCGGATGTTCGAGGAGCACCGGGAGGAGATCGGGTTGACGCTCCTGGACATCATCATGCCCGGCATGAACGGCAAGGAGGTCGCGGACGAGATCCGGAGGGCCCGGCCGCACATGCGCATCCTCTTCACGAGCGGCTATGCCGTGGACATCATGGGAACCCGGACGGCCATCGGGCCGGATGAGGACTTCATCATGAAGCCCGTGGGTCCGCGGGAGCTGCTCCGGAAGATCCGGCAGTCATTGAACAGGCCGGCGGCGTGACCGCCGGCTGGCGCCCGGCAGGATACGTACGAAGATGGCGAAGACCATGCGGGAACGGAAAATGAGCGGACGGAGAACGGTGAAGCGGCAGGGCCCGCGCATCGCCTCGGCGATCCCGCCCGGCGGCGGGGACGGCGGGTACCGCCTGCTCTTCGAGAACCATCCCCAGCCCATCTGGGTCCATGATACGGCTACGCTCGCGTTCCTGGCGGTCAACAACGCGGCCCTGCGGTACTACGGGTATTCCCGCGACGAGTTCCTGGCCATGACCATCCGGGACATCAGGCCGCCGGAGGACGTGCCGGCGCTGGTGCGGAGCCTCCGGAAGGGCTCGGCCGAAGGGGAGCGAAGGGGCATCTGGCGCCACCGGAAGAAGGACGGCACGGTGATCGATGTGGACATCGCCAGCAGTCCGATCCCCTTCGAGGGAAGGAACGCCCGCCTGGTGCTCGCCCGGGACGTGACCGAGCAGCGGCGGCTCGAGGCCGTGATCCTCCGGTCGTCCGAGGAATGGCGCGACACCCTGGACGCCATGACCGAGGCCGTGGCCCTGCTCGACCGCGAGGGCAGGGTGCTGCGCTGCAATGCCGCCATGGCCCGGCTGAGCGGCATGACCTTCAGCGAGATCATCGGCTTACCCTGCGGAGAGATCTTTACACAATCCTCGAGCATGCCCCGGGAGTGTCCCTATCTCGATGCAAAGCGCACCGGCAGACGGGCCACCCGCGAGGTCGCCTGGGGAGAACGGTATTTCGAGGTCTCCATCGACCCGCTCTTCGACAACGCGGGGGGCTTCATCGGCGCGGTGCTGATCATGGCCGATGTCACCACCCGCAAGCTCTACGAGGAGGCGCTCTTCCGGGCGAAGCAGGACTGGGAGTACACCTTCAACAGCATCACCGACATGGT
>CAZTXN010000278.1:0-2058 GCA_964617655.1 uncultured Nitrospiraceae bacterium
CCACCCCTGCCCTCCCCTTGCAAAGGGGAGGGTGAACACCGTAAAAGGGTAAAACTACTTCGTCCTGGCCAACCGGAACCCGACGTTGTTGTCCCTGTTGCCGGGAAAGTAGTTGACCCGGGTCGCGGCCCGCGTAAAATACGCAAACCTGCTCCAGGAGCCGCCGCGAAGCAAGCGGGACTTTCCACTCGCCGGACCCTGCGGATTGTTTCGCGGGCTGTTCTTGTAGTAGTTCTCATCATACCAGTCGCTGCACCACTCCCACACATTGCCGCTCATGTCGTAGATGCCGAGCCCGTTCGGCCTGAACCGACCCACGGGCGCCGTTGTCGCAACACCGTCGCTCTGGTTTTTGTCTTTATGGTCGTAGGTGCAGCTTGCATCGCAGAAGTTCGCATACAGATGCAGATCGTCGTCATCCGAGACGCCAGCGAACTTCTCGTCCTTCCCGCCGCTTCGGGCCGCATATTCCCATTCGGCCTCGGTCGGCAGGCGATACTTCTTTCCGTTCTGGTCGTTCAACTTCCGGAGAAACGTCTTGATGTCGTTCCATGATACACTTTCGACCGGGCAGTTGCCGCCGCATTGTTTGAATTCCGATGGGTTGCTCCCCATCACCTTCTGCCACTGGTCCTGCGTCACCTCGAACCTGCCGATGTAGTAATCATCAACGCAGACCTCATGGAGGGGCTGTTCATCAGCACGGCCCTCGCTGCTGCCCATCTGGAAGCAGCCGCCTTTGACCTCGACGAACTTCATGCCGAGTTCAGGTTCGGTATAGCCCGTTTCCAGGAGCACTTCACGCAGCGACGCAGAATCGCCTTCTGCGACCGCTTCCACACCTTCGAGCGAGGCGTACTTCCTCGTCAGGCTCTTCCACGCCGTCGGCGCCATGTCCTTGCCGTAGGGCGAATTGGCGATGGCCTCGAATTTCGCAATGTCCGCCTCTATCTCGGCCTTGCGCTTCGTTTCCGCCTCTTTCTTGAGCCGCTGGATCTCCGCCTGCCGCTTCGCCTCTTCCGCCTCCCGCTGCTTGCGCAGCGTCTCGATCTTCCGTGCATCGTCTTCCTTTTGTTTCACCATTGCCAGCATCTTGTCAAGGCTGTCGTCCGCGCCTGCCGCGCCGGAGCCGAGCCGTGACTTCATGGCGTCTATCTGCGCATCGAGCTTGGCAAGCTCCTGCTCCTTCTTCGCAATCTCCGCCTGCTCCTTTGCCTTTTGCGCCGCTGCCTCGGCCTCGAGCTTCTTCAGCCGCCCAAGTTCCGCCTGCCGCTCCTTTGAGCCTTTTTCAAGCTCCGGCAACCGGGAAGCACCCCCGGCTCCCGAAAAATAGAAATCACCGGTCAGCGACGACGATTCCCAGGGTATCTGCTTTCCCTGCGTCCGGCCCTGAACGCCGGACCGCACCTGCTTGAACATGTCCTCGATCTTGACCCCGGGCTTTTTCATGCTTGTCGCGAGCTGTTCGGTATAGAGCCCGTTCGCTCCCGTGCCATCGGATGCCACCGAGCCGGGCGCAGTGGCGTAGGCGATGAGCGTGCCGCTCGGGGCGTTCATGGACGCAAGGCCGGGATTGGCCGCGCGGAAGCTCCGGCTGAACGGATTATTCCGGCAGGCGTCCAGGATCACGATGTTCATGTTGTTCTGCGCCATTTCCATCTTGGCCATCACCGCTCCTGCATCCACCGCCTTGATGTCCACTTCAGCCTCTCCCTGGATGTCCGCGTCAACGGGGATGAGGTAGTTCCTGCCGTTCACCTGCATGCCGTGGCCGGCGTAGTAGAAGAGCCCCACCCCGCCCTGCTTGATGGACCTGCCGAAGTCCTCGATAGCCTGCTTCATCTGGCCCTGGGAGAGGTTCGTGCGCTCGTCCACCGTGAAGCCGAGGTCCCGCAGGGTCTTGGCCATGAGCTTCGCATCGTTCGCGGGGTTCCTGAGGGGAGATACGAGGTACGTGCTGTTCCCGATCACCAGCGCGGTGCGGCGTTCCTTCCCGTCGCCGGGCTTCGGCTTGACCGCGACCCCGCGGTCAGCGGCGGAAGCGGACAATGCCGCCAT
>CAZTXN010000279.1:0-2002 GCA_964617655.1 uncultured Nitrospiraceae bacterium
GGGCGGCGCGGACCCCAAGCTCTCCCTCTCCCGCCAGCTGGGGCTCAAGATCAGGACCATCGCCATCGACGCGGGCCACGGCGGGAAGGACCCCGGCGCGATCGGCAGGTCCGGGCTCCAGGAGAAGGAGGTCACCCTGGACATCGCCAGGAAGCTCGCGGCGCTGGTGAAGGAAAGGCTGGATTGCAAGGTCGTCATGACGCGGGACAGCGACGAGTATATAGCCCTGGAGGACCGTCCCGCCATCGCCCGGTCCAAGGGCGCTGACCTCTTCGTCTCGATCCATGTCAATGCGAGCAGGCGGCGCTCGGCCCGGGGCATCGAGACCTATATCCAGAGCCTCCGGGCGTCGGACCGGGATGCCATGGCCACGGCGGCCTTCGAGAACGCCACTTCGTCGCGGACCCTGAGCCAGCTCGGGAGCGAGCTCGACCGCATCCTGAAGGACCTCCGGACCGACGACAAGCAGGAGGAGTCGCTCCAGCTCGCCCACTATGTCCAGAACGCCATGGTGGACACCATGCGGCCGGTGAAGGGGCACGTGGTGAACCTGGGCGTGAAGCGGGCCTTCTTTTACGTGCTGATCAACACCGAGATGCCGAGCATCCTGGCGGAGGTGGGGTTCATCAGCAATCCCGAGGATGAGAAGCTGCTGCGGAAGGATTCCTACCGGCAGGCGATCGCCGAAGCGCTCTTTCAGGGAGTGAAGAACTACGTGGAGTCCCGGACGCCAAGGATGGCGGAGCTGTGAGACGAGAGACGAGAACCTCCCTACCAGAACAATTGGCAGCAATCCCTAAAGCTCAGTATCCTTCGCATCGCCGGTGGACTTCTTCCCCATCAGATAAGCCTTGATGAACCCGTCGATCTCGCCGTCCATCACGGCATTGATGTTTCCCACCTCATGGCCCGTACGGTGGTCCTTCACCATCTGGTAGGGCTGGAAGACGTAGGACCGGATCTGGCTGCCCCAGGCGATGTCCTTCTTCTCGCCGGCGATCTTCTCGAGCCTGTCCTCCTGCTCCTTCTGCCGCATCTCGAAGAGCCTCGACTTCAGCACCTTCATGGCAACCGCGCGGTTCTTGATCTGGGAGCGCTCGTTCTGGCACTGGACCACGATGCCCGTGGGCAGGTGGGTGATCCGAACGGCCGAGTCGGTCTTGTTCACATGCTGGCCGCCGGCGCTCGACGCGCGGTAGGTATCGACCCGGAGGTCCTTGTCCTCGATCTGGACGTCGATGTCCTCGGCGATCTCGGGGTAGACATGGAGCGAGACGAAGGAGGTGTGGCGCCGCTTGTTGGCGTCGAAGGGGGAGATGCGCACCAGACGATGCACGCCCGCCTCGGCCTTCATCTTGCCGTAGGCATAGTCGCCGTTCACGGTGAAGGTGACGCCCTTGACGCCGGCCTCCTCGCCTGCCTGGTAGTCCAGAATCTCGCTTGTGTACCCGGCGCGCTCCGCCCAGCGCAGGTACATGCGCATCAGCATCTCCGCCCAGTCCTGGGCCTCCACGCCGCCGGCGCCCGGCTGGAGCGAGACGATGGCATTGGTGTTGTCATGCTCGCCCGAGAGCAGCGCGGCGATCTCGGTCTTTGTCAGCGAGGCCTGGACCGCGGCCAGCTCGGCAGCGAGCTCGGCATGCATGGCCTCGCCGCCTGCCTCAGAGGCCAGCTCGATCATGGCGTCCACGTCCTCCATGCGGCCGGCGAGGGACAGGAGGTCCTTCAGGGACCGGTCGATGGCGGCCTTCTCCTTCAGGACCGCGTTGGCCTTGGCCTGGTTGTTCCAGAAATCAGGGGCTTCGATCAGGCGGAAGAGCTCTTTGAGGCGCGCCTCCTTTGCGGGCGTGTCAAAGATGCCTCCGGAGGGCGGTGATGCGGTTCTTGAGGGACTCGATGTCCCGGGTGATGTCCTCAAGCAGCATGGGTGTCTCCCCTTCAGGTAATGAACGGAGCGTATCATACCACATGTCGCGGGAAAATCAAGCGAT
Organism: uncultured Nitrospiraceae bacterium; assembly: GCA_964617655.1. GTDB lineage: Bacteria > Nitrospirota > UBA9217 > UBA9217 > UBA9217 > JAKAHZ01. The sequence goes on from CAZTXN010000279.1 coordinate 1,992, forward strand.
TCCTCGGGCGA
>CAZTXN010000280.1:0-1975 GCA_964617655.1 uncultured Nitrospiraceae bacterium
TCTTGGAATCGACCGAGATGCGCGCCACGCCGTTCCCGAAGCTCCGCTCATGCAGGTCCTTGATCCCCCGGACCTGGTTCTTGAGCACGTCCTTGAAGCGCACGAACTGGGTCTTGGTCTGGAAGCCGCGGACCGTGATGGCGATGGAGCGCGTGCCGCCGACCTCTTTGGAGTACTGCGCCAGGATCTTGGCGGACATCTGCTCCGCCGCCTCGGCGGCGGCCTTCTTCAGGGCCTCGAGCCCCGCGGTCTCTTCGCTCAGATGGACCGCGGCAGCGTTCGTCGTTGCCGAGGCGAGCACCTGGCCGGTGTCGGTGCGCACGGCGCGGAGCGAGAGGTTCGCGCCGGCGGAAGTGAGGCTCCCGACCGTGCCCTGGAGCTTGGCCAGGGCCTTGCCGACGATCACCACCTCGGCGTCCGCCTGGTTGCCCAGGGTCCGCGCCTGCTCGATCGAGAGGTTCTGGACCTTGTAGGCGCCGGTGACCTTGATGTTTCGCGCCGCCACCTCATGGTCGATCATCTCGAACCCCTTCCCGGTGAACGCGTCCAGGAAGACGTTCTCGACGATGCCCATCTCGGTGCTCGCGCCCTGCACGCCCGAGAGCCACCAGGCCGTGATCTGCTGGCCGATGTTCTGCTCGGCGATCAGGATCATGGTCCTGGGCTTGTGAACCTGGCCCAGCAGGATGCCGATGGCCGAGAGGTCGTCCGAGAGCCGGCCGAGCGACACCTCTGCGGTGATGGTGACGCGCAGGAGGTTACCTTCGGGGAACTCGCCGGTGATAGTGTAACGCTTGATATACCCCTTGGTCTGGGAGAGGATGCGGTCGCTGATCACCTGGAAGTTCTCGACCTGGGTCTGGGAGTCGATCAGGATGCCGATGGCCTGCTCCACGGCGCGCTGCTGCGCGTCCTGGATGGCCGCGTCGCGGGCGATGTCCCGGGCGCCGTCGCGGATGACCGCAACGCCCTCGGCCGAGACGGTGCGGGACTCCTCCTGGCCCTGGGCCGCGGGGATCAGGACACAGAGAGAAAGGAACAGTATCGTCAGGAAATGCAGGCGCTTCATAAGGCCCTCCTCAGAAGGGGAATGACGACGGGGAACAGTGTGACTATACCAGAAGACGCAGGGGCCGGTCAAGGTGAAGCATAGGGGCATGGCGCGGCAACCAGGTGAATATTCACATAAATTTCTGGATATTTCCGGGGAGAGATGCTAGAATCCAGCACACTACGAGCAGGAGGGAACCTCAGCGTGCCGCGTCTTTCGGTGAACATCGACCACATCGCCACCATCCGCCAGGCGCGGCGGGGCGCTGAGCCTGACCCGGTCGCCGCAGCGGTGCTGGCCGAGCTGGCGGGCGCGGCGGGCATCATCGCCCACCTGCGCGAGGACCGGCGGCATGTGCAGGACCGGGACCTGCGGCTGCTGCGCCAGACCGTCCGGACGAAGCTCAATCTCGAGATGGCGGCCACCGGGGAGATGCAGCGCATCGCCCTGGAGGTGCGTCCGGACATCGTGACCCTGGTGCCGGAGAAGCGCGAGGAGCTCACCACCGAGGGCGGGCTGGAGGTCGCCGGGCGGCTCGAGGATCTGCGGGCGTATATCGCGCCGCTCCAGGAGCGCGGCATCCCCGTCAGCCTCTTCATCGATCCCGACGGCCGCCAGATCGGGGCGGCGAAGCGGTCCGGCGCGGTCTGGGTCGAGGTCCATACCGGCGCCTATGCCAATGCCGCGTCCGACCGGGACCGGGCCGGCGAGCTTGCCAAGATCGCCGAGGCGGCGCGGCTCGCGGCGAGCCTCGGGCTCCGCGTGGGCGCGGGCCACGGCCTGAACTATGTGAACTCAGGGCCGGTCGCGGCCCTGCCCGAGGTCGAGGAGCTGAACATCGGCCACAGCGTCGTCTCCCGCGCGTCGCTCGTCGGCATGGACCGCGCGGTGCGGGACATGCTGGAACTCATAAGCTCCAAATAT
>CAZTXN010000281.1:0-1962 GCA_964617655.1 uncultured Nitrospiraceae bacterium
AGCGGGAGCGGGGTGAGCATGGATGATATCCCGCTCCCGAGTCGTTCCGGCAGGAAGCGCACCCCTTGACTTCGATGCGTCTCATGGTATATGGTGGTCTCGTTGCTCCCGCCCTGTTCGCTTTCTTGTCACTCCTTCTTCATCTGTGAGGAAGATGCATGGATGTCCTGATCATCGCGATGAACCGCAATGCTCTTCCCATGCCGGTCATGCCCATTGGCGCGTGCATGGTTGCGGAGGCTGCGGAGCGGGCCGGGCATGATGTGCGGGTTCTTGATCTCATGTTCAAGAAGGACCCGCTCGCTGCCGTCCGTGAAGAGATCCTCCGCCGGCCGCCGGAGGTGATCGGCATCTCCCTGCGCAATATCGACAACAACGATATGCGCCGGACAGCATTCTATATAGAGGACCTCCCGCCGCTCATGGCGGAGATCAGGCGGAGAACGAGTGCGCCTGTTGTGCTGGGCGGTGCTGCGCTCACGGTCATGCCGCGGGAGATCATGGAGGCGGCCGGCGTTGACATTGCCGTGCTGGGAGACGGCGAGGTCGTCTTCCCGGGCCTGCTTGCAAGGATCTCGTCAGGCCAACGGGCGGACGATCTGCCCGGCGTTGCGGTGCGCATTAACGGCAGTATCACCAGGACCGACTGCGTCCGGGCCGGCTTCTCCAATGACTTCCTCGCCCCAGACTACCGGCGCTGGGTGCACGCGGCATCCTATCTTTCGCAGATGGCCACGGTGCCGGTGCAGACAAAGCTTGGCTGCGCCTTCCAGTGCGTCTACTGCACGTACCGGAAAATCGAGGGAGGGTCCTACCGCTTCTCGGACCCCGAGCAAGTCAGCGAGGCCGTTGCGTCGCTTGTTCGATCGGGCTTCCGTGACATCGAGTTTGTTGACAGCGTGTTCAATGCGCCTTATGACCATGCTATGAAGGTCTGCGGCGCTCTTGCCCGCCGCCCGCACGGGGCGAGGCTGCAGAGCCTTGAGCTGAATCCTGCACACTTTGATGACGAATTGCTCAGGGCCATGAAGAGCGCGGGTTTTGTCGCCATGGGGCTGACCGCGGAGAGCGCCTCGGACCGGGTCCTGACTGCGCTGCGCAAGGGCTTCACGAGCGATCAGGTGCATCGAGCTGCCGAAATGGTGCGCCGCCATTCTATCCCCTGCCTCTGGATATTCATGCTTGGGGGGCCGGGCGAGACGCAGCAGACCGTGCAGGAGACCATCCGCTTCGCCAAGACGGCGGTGCGGCCGTCGGACGCCGTTTTCTTCAACATCGGCGTCCGTATCTATCCCGGCACGGAACTGGAAGTCATAGCCCGCCGTGAGGGGGTCCTCCCTGCAGCGACGGACAAGATGTTGGCGCCTGTGTTTTACGTGGCGCCCGGCCTGGATGCGGAATGGATCGGGCAGCAGGTCAAAGCCGCCATGGCGAGGAACCTGCACTTCATCAATGGCGACAGCATCGGGTTTTCCCATCTTCCGATGATCCACCGGATCGCCTACGGCCTGGGCGCGCGGCCGCCGCTCTGGCGGCATACGCGCCTTATCCGGAGGGGGCTGAGGATGATGGGGATGGACGTTTGACGAGTGCGGAGTTGGGAGTGCGAAGCAAAATGCGACAGGCCTAACCCGGACAAGCCGGAACCTAAAAGCAAAATATAAAAGCGTCTCTCGCCACAGAGCGCTCAGAGGGCTCAGAGAAAGGCTTAAAAGCGATTTTGAAATAAACCATTTTTAGCTTCTCTCTGTGCTCTCGGTGATCTCTGTGGCTAAAAGCTTTTCCGGTTTATCCAGGTTAGGATGAACGAGAAAGGATTGCGATCCGGTGATTGCGTTATGAGCGATAGGTCAACATCCGTGCATATTGCTTCTGTTGCGACGGCAGTGCCGCCCTACACGGCGGATCAGGATTTTGCCCAGGAGTACATGCGCCGGCACTATGGCGGCAGGCTGAACAGCC
>CAZTXN010000282.1:0-1950 GCA_964617655.1 uncultured Nitrospiraceae bacterium
ATAGGGAACGACCTTCCTGCCTTCCAGCCGGCCGAAGAGGCGGTCCCTGCCGCCGAAGTTGTTCCCGAACTGCTTCAGGTCGATCTCGATGATGTCCTCCGGCCGGCGGTAGAGCGGATAGGGGAAGGCCTCGTCCGCCGCGGTGCGGCAGGAGATGACCGGCTCGTAGTAGCCCGTGAAGAGCACCCTGCCCCAGCCGTTCGAGCCCACGGACCGGTAGAGGTCGAAGCGCTCCTTGATCTGGCCGATCTTCTGCTGCGGCGTGAGCGTCCCGTTCTCCACGATCAGCAGCAGGTTCTGGAGCGCCGCCAGCATCTCGGACGACGGGACCTGCCGCCGGCCGAAGAGGAAGGGCGTCTCCGGGGGCAGCTTGCGGTAGTACTCCATGCTCTGGCGCGCGGCGTCGGCCAGGCCGCTGAAGTCCAGGTCATCGGCCTTCAGCCCCGCCCGCCACCAGGAGACCTGCTCCAGGGCCAGTTCCGGCGCGGTCACCGGCGGCCGGGCGCAGGAGGAGGCAAAAAGCAACGCGGCCGCCAGCAGGAGGAACGCTCCTTTCGCGGGAAGACAGGAACAAAGAAAAGAACCTTTCGTCTTTCGCCAAGCCGCGAAGGAAGCGAAGTGATGCTCCATGCCGAAAATGTTCATCGCAATTCCTTTATGCCGTTCCTCCGTCGGTCCTCTGCCTCTCTGCGGGACCTACGGCCTCCTCTCCTGCCGCATCTCTTTCCGCGGCAGGTTGAAATACCCGATCTTGAGCTTCGGGAACTCCCGCTTCAGCTTCCGGATCAGCCCCCGCACGCCGATGGCCTTTCCCTCCGGCCGGGTCACGGACCGCATATAGAGCAGCGGGTCGATCGAGAAGTTCCGCATCTGGATGAGGTCCACCCCGGTCCTCGCGATGAGCCGGAAGAGCCCGTCCACCTCGCTCTGCCGGTCCGTATACCCCGGGAAGACGATGTAGTTCAGGCTCGTGAAGAGCCCGATTCTCTTCGAGACCCTCACCGACTCCAGCACATCCTCGAACCGGTAGCCCCGGGGACGATAATATTGATCGTACCGTCCCTTGTCGCAGGAGTTCAGGCTGATCCTGATGCTGTCCAACCCCGCGTCGCGCAGGGAGCGGATGCGGTCCGGCGAATAGCCGTTGGTATTGAGATTGACCACTCCGCGCGAGGTGGCGTCGCGCATCATCGCAACGGCCTTTGCCAGGGTCTTCGCCTGGACCAGCGGCTCGCCCTCGCAGCCCTGGCCGAAGCTCACGATGGGGTCCTCGGCCTTCCGGAGATGGGGCGCCGCTGCCTCGGCGATCTCCCCCGGAGAGGGCACGAAGGCGATGCGGTCCTGGGAGGCGCAGCACTCGCCCTCCTGGAGCGAGAGGCAGCCGATGCAGCGCGCGTTGCAGGAGGGCGAGGTGGGGAGCGGCGCCTCCCAGCGGCCCACGAAGATGTTCTTGGCCGCGAAGCAGTGGTAGAACATGGCGCACTTCGAGAGGTGCGCGAGCAGCCGGTTCTTGGGGAACTGCCGGAGCTTCTCGGTCACGATCGGCCCGATCACGGCGTCATCGTGCAGTTTCGGGTCCGCCTTCTTCATCCAGGCCACCCGGACCGCGGCAGCATGAAATTTGTCCTTGTACCAGGCGACCGCGGTGTAGGACCAGAGCGGCAGGATGGGCTTGGGTTCGATCTCTTCGTAGGCGGGGAAATAGGTGCGCGTGTAGCCCGGCGGCAGGAAGGCTGATACGGGAAACACTCCATCGATGACCGTGGGTCGGCCGTCTTTCGAGAACCCGACCGGCAGGCCCTTCTCGATGAAGAAGAACTGGCTTCCCTCCGGCAGCGGCACCAGGTCCGCAGGCTTCAGCGGCACGAACTCCCCGCCCGCCATGCCCCCGGCGAGATACCGCGGGTCGTCGTAGATCCGGCCCTTCCGGTCCGCAACGAGGAGGAGAGG
>CAZTXN010000283.1:0-1931 GCA_964617655.1 uncultured Nitrospiraceae bacterium
GATACCGCGGGTCGTCGTAGATCCGGCCCTTCCGGTCCGCAACGAGGAGGAGAGGGTGGGGGTAGGCGCTCTTTTTTGTCATTTTCTTTTTCATGAATGAATTCGTGGAGAGAGTTCCGCCATCACCGTGAATCTTGTCCCAGCAGGCCTCTGTCCGAAGAACGGGGAACCACGCTTCGTCGGGTTTCGCTCCGCTCTACCCGACCTACCGCTAAGAAACACCTGCTTTGCCGCACAGGACAAAAAGTCAGCAGCGGTGCAGCATGCCGGGAGTAGCTTGCATTTGACACCAAATTAGTCTAATTGTAGAGTCCATTCTTTTGCTGGACAATGCGTTATAACAAGTGACTCACGTCTTTAGGAAGTCTTTTACTCCACCAGCATCTCCTGGAGCACCGCCTTGACATCCCGCACGGTATCCGGGCCGAGCCTCCCGAGCCGCTTGATGAGCCGCCTTTTATCGACCGTCCTGATCTGGTCCAGGACGATCCATCCGTCCTTGCCCTTGAACCGGACCGCGACACGCGACGGATAAGGGTGGCCTTTCGTCGTCATGGGAGCGATGATCACGGTCTCGATATTTCTGTTCATTTCATCAGGTGAGATGACCAGACAGGGACGGACCTTCTTAATCTCATGACCTATCGTCGGGTCGAGATTGATGAGGACGATGTCGTACTGTCGCGCTACCATTCCCAATCCTTCAGATCGGCATCTATATTATCAGAAATGAGAAGGTTGTCCTCCTTCAGCCTCCGCATCTCCTGGAAGGCTGCGTCCCAGCTCTCCCGGGGCTGCTTTCGGGCGGGCCTGATGACAATGGCGCCCTTTTCCACCTCCAGGGTCGCCTCCTTCTCGATATGGCACTGCTCCAGTACGGTCTTCGGGATCCTGATGCCCCGCGAGTTGCCGATAGGAATGATCGTTGTTTTCATGCCGCACCTCCACGGTAATTATAATGTAATTACAGACCCCCTGTCAACCATCCGCGCCAGAGGAACAGGGCATTCTCAGCCGTATTCCGAGTGCCGCCTCCTGCCGGTCTTTCCCTCCCTCTTGACGCACGCCGCGGGCCAGGCCGGGAGTTCCCCCTCTGGTATAATACCGGTGACAACGACGGATAGTAGGCGGTAGAATGCGACGCAGGTCCTTGACGAGCCATCATCGACCGCACACTCATGGTCTTCTCCTACTTCAAGAAGCTCTCCCTGGCGAACAAGCGCGTCTACCGCCGGAGCGACGGGATCCATGTCATCACGGTCCCGGACGTGGAGGCCCTCCGCCCCCTCGTCCCCCGGCTTGCCGCGGCCCTCGCGCGGGAGGACCGCGAACGGGTCGAGGAGCTCTGCCGGGACCTGGCCGCCGGGATCCTGCGTCGCCTCCGCCTGCCCGCGGCGCGGGTCCGGGTGCTGGCGGTCCGGCCCTCCGCGGACTGGGGCGAGCTGCACGGCCTCTACGAGCCTGCCGAAGGGCGGGCGCTGGCGGCGATCACGCTCTGGATGCGCACGGCGAAGCAGCGGCGCGTCGTGGCCTTCAAGGCCTTCCTCCGGACCCTGCTCCATGAGCTCTGCCACCACCTGGACTACGAGCTCTACGCCCTGCCCGACTCCTTCCATACCGAGGGCTTCTACAAGCGCGAGTCCAGCCTCTTCCACCAGCTCGTGACCGACGCGGAGCGGCCCTGACCGGCGGGCATGGAAGTTAATGCTGGATCAAATAGAAAGGCAACCAGAAACTTCGGTCTTTATCCTGTTCCTCTCTGCGTCCTCTGCGCGGCTCGACTGAGCTCGCCGAAGTCCTCTGCGAGAGCAGAATAGGGTCTCCGCCTCGTTCTTATCTGTCTCTTCTTATCCCGTCATAAAGCCTTTCCCCGTCTTAGCCCAAGTTCCGCAGTTCAAAAATCAAAAACCTGATTAATCAAGGGATTAATC
>CAZTXN010000284.1:0-1903 GCA_964617655.1 uncultured Nitrospiraceae bacterium
TGGGCATCCGGGTCACGTCCCTGCCGTCCAGGACGACCCGGCCGTGGTCCGGCTTCACCAGTCCCACGACCATGTAGAACGAGGTGGTCTTGCCCGCGCCGTTGGGCCCCAGGAGCCCTACGACCTCGCCGTACCGGACCTGGAAGCTGACACCGCGCACCACCTTCCGGCCGCGGTAGGTCTTCTCGAGCTTCTTGGCCTCCAATGCTTCCATGGAACGACCGGACCTCCCGCGCAGCTACCGCGCCTTGCGCGCCGGCTGTTTTGCCTTCGGCCGGGAATCCTCCACCCTGTCCTGGTAGAAGAGGACCCGTCCGCCCTCGATGATGCTCCGGTCGTCCCGGATGAAAAGCGTGATGCGCTCGCCGCCCACCTGGTTCTCGTTCTCGATGACCCGCGCATCGCCGGTCAGGACGATCTTCTCCTCGCTGCTGTAGTAGACCGCCTTCTCGGCCAGCGCGACCCGGCCTTCCTGCATGACCACCACGTTCCCCAGTGCCTCGATCTCCCGGACCCCCCGGGCCGGCGGGTCATAGTGGACCACCAGGGTGTCGGAGTTCAGGGTCATGGCCTCCTTCTTCAGCACCACGTCCCCGAAGAAGGTGATGACATCGCCGAGCTTGTCCGCCTCCATGCGCTTCGCCGTGACCACGATGGGTTCGCGCACGCCCTTCTCCGTTGCCGGCGGGGGCGCAGCGGCGGCCATCAGCGCCGGCGCCAGCAGCAGGAGCAGGCTATTCCTGAAGGACCGCCTTGACATCGCTCTCCACGGCCACCTGCCGCATGTCCACATGGGCGGACATGCCCTTTCCCTCGAAATAGATCTCCTTGCCCAGGACCTTGAAGGGGTCCCTGGTCCGGACGGAGCGGTCCGCCGCGTTCCAGGCCAGCGAGCTGGTCGTCATGAGATAGCCGTCGCTCGTCACGATGCGTACCTCGCGAGTGCCGCGGCGGATCGCGGCGTTCCCCGATGCGGTGTCGAGGCTGCCCTGTTCGCCGATCAGCGCGGCCGTTCTGCCGTCCGGGTCGTTGAAGACCATCTCGATGTTCCGGAGCCGCGCCTCCTTGTTCTCATAAAAGTCCGCGGTCCCCGCCTTCACGACCCAGGCGGGCCGTCCGTTCTCGGACTGCACCAGCCGGAAGCCTTCCATCGTGATCAGGATTCGGTCGGCAGGGGGCGGCCGGAATATGGCGCGCACCGAGAGATCGGTCTCACGCAGGACCCGGTAGCTGCTGATAAGCACCGCCGCGACCAGGAGCAGGGTAAGGAGGAGAAAAAGTGTCCAGCGAAGCCGGATCATGGCCTGAAAGTTGTAATAAAGCTCCCTGGAATGGATTACTGATGCATAATTTATACCACATGCCGGGTTTAGCTGTAAAGGCGAAAGTACTGCGCCGGAGATGGTCATTTACTTTTCCCCCCGGCTGATGAATAATCCTGAAAAAAGCATTTGGACGCGGATAAAATCTGATAACATCTGATAAAGTCAGGAGAAACCTACGGTCAATACTTGAAAAAGAACTCACCTGCAAAGTGAAAAGCTTTTCAGAACCAAAGTATTTCCTTTTCAGGTTTTATCCGCATTTTCCGTGCTGATCACGGCCCCTCCGGTCGCTCATCGCGGACCAGGACGAGGCCGCGCTCGGCCTCGCGCTGGGGCTCGTGGAAGGCTTTCAGCGGCTGCTCCTTGCCGATCTCATCACCGCCTTCCGGCGTTTCCGGCAGGAGCGGGACTGGCAGGCGCTCGACGAGGTCCGGCGCGCGGTCTATACCCGCGCTGCGGCAGACCGCCGTTCGGTCCTGGACCTGGGGGAGCAGGGCCCGGCGGAGGACCTGCAGAACGGCATCCGGGCGCTGATGCGGCAGTCCCTGGAAGGCGATATGCGCGGCTCGGGAAGCTAA
>CAZTXN010000285.1:0-1896 GCA_964617655.1 uncultured Nitrospiraceae bacterium
CTCGGCATCGGCGCGGCCGTGGCGCTCACCTCGGTGGGCGAGGCCATGAACCGCGAGGTGATGCATACGCTCGACGAGTTCGGCGCGAACATGCTCGTGCTGCCGGAAACCGAGGACCTGCCGCTCTCCTACGGCGGCATGACCGTCTCGGCGATCAACACCGGCGGCCGCTCACTGACCCTCGAGGATGCGCGCCGCATCAGGACGATCGAGAACAAGGAGAACATCAGCACCGTGGCGCCCAAGCTGCTCGTCGTCTCGGAACTGAAGGGGAGGAAGATCATGGTCGCGGGCGTGGACTTCCCGTCAGAGTTCCGGTTGAAGAAATGGTGGCGCGTGGCCGCCGGCATGAAGCCCGCGGAGCCGGACGAGGCGGTCATCGGCAGGGACGCGGCGGCGAAGCTCGCCGTCGCGCCGGGGGACGAGATCGAGCTGTCCGGCGCCCGCTTCCGGGTGGCCGGCGTGCTGGCCGAGACCGGATCGCAGGACGACAACCTGGTCTTCGCAGACCTGACACGCGTGCAGCGCCATTTCCGGAAGGGGGACGCGCTGAGCCTCATCGAGGTGGCGGCCCTCTGCAACGGATGCCCCATCGAGGAGATCGTGAGCCAGGTGAACGGCGTGCTGCCGGGCGCCCGGGCCGTGGCGGTGAAGGAGACCGTGGAGCTGAAGCTCCAGGCCATGCACTACTTCCACCGGTTCTCCATCGGCATCTCGCTGCTGCTGCTGATCGTGGCGGGCATGATCATCTTCTTCGCCATGACCGCGTCGGTCAAGGAGCGGGTGCAGGAGATCGGGCTCTTCCGGGCCGTCGGGTTCCGGACCGGGCATATCATCCGGGTCCTGCTGATCGAGGCTTTCGTGGTGAGCCTGCTGGCGGGCGTCGCCGGCTATCTTGCCGGGATCATCAGTCCGCGTTTCATCGCGCCCTATCTCATGAGCGCCTATAACCTGGACTTCACGCTCGACCCGGTGATCGCCGCGGGGTCCATCGCCGCGTCGGTCCTGGTGGGCGTTGCGGCGAGCATCCTGCCGGCGGTCCGTGCAGGCCGGCTCGACCCGATCGAAGCGCTGCGGACGCTCTGATGCGGCAAGTTCGAATTTCGAATATCGAAATTCGAAATTTCGGAGGAACCGCCGAAACAGGATCCCGTTCCGGCAGGGGGATTATTTCGATATTCGGATCTCATGTTTGAGGTAGACGATATGGCTCTCATCCAGCTTACGAACGTGACCAAGACCTTCCATGCGGGCGAGGAGGACTACCCGGCCGTGCGCGGCGTCTCGCTCGCCATCGAACAGGGCGAGTTCGTCGCCGTCATGGGCCCGTCCGGGTCCGGCAAGAGCACGCTGCTGTCGCTCGTGGGCGGCCTGAGCCGGCCCACGGAAGGGACCGTCTCGGTGGACGGCATCGAGATCGGGCGGCTGGGGCCGAACCAGCTCTCCGATTTCCGACGGGAGTACGTGGGGTTCGTGTTCCAGTCCTTCTACCTGGTGCCCTACCTGACCGCCCTGGAGAACGTCATGCTGCCGCTCACGGTCCAGCCGGGCCTGAACGGCACGGCATCCGACGCGGCCCTGGATGCGCTCCGGAAGGTGAGCCTTGACGCCAAGGCGCGGCGTCTGCCGTCGCAGCTCTCCGGCGGCGAGCAGGAGCGCGTGGCCATCGCCCGGGCGATCGTGAACCGTCCGCCCGTGATCCTGGCGGACGAACCGACGGGGAACCTGGACACGAGGACCGGCAACCATGTGCTGGACATGCTGCAGGAGCTGCGGCAGGAGGGACATACCATCATGATGGTGACCCATAACGCGGAGAACGCGAAGCGCGCGGGCCGGACCATCGAGATCCGCGACGGCCAGGTGACGGTCCGGACCTGAGCCGGCGGTCCTGAT
>CAZTXN010000286.1:0-1894 GCA_964617655.1 uncultured Nitrospiraceae bacterium
GCCCCTGCCGTCAGGCAGCGGGCCCTTGATCGTTGCTTAAGCTCCCAGAAAAAGCGCTACAGGTTCTCCACCATGTCCCAGACCCCGCAGGGACAGACGCCTGCGCAGAAACCGCAGCCGATGCACCTCGCCTCGTCCACCGAGTACTCGAAGGACTTGTTCGGGAGGGTCTTCCGGGTGATGGCGCCGTAATAGCAGGACTCCGCGCACATGCCGCAGTCGCGGCAGGAGCCGCAGCTCATGCAGCGGTCGGCCTCCTTCCGGGGCGTGAACTTGACGTCCGTGCGGCAGACCTCGTAGTACTGCGGCTTCAGTTTCTCGTAGGGGATGACCTGCCGCTCCTCCGGCGCGTAATCGAAGTTCATGAGCTGGGCATGGATGCGGTCCGCGGCGATGCGGCCCTGGCCGATGGCGTGGGTCACCAGCCCCGGCCTGGTCGCGTCGCCGATGGCGAAGACCTTCACGTCCGAGGTCTGGCCCAGCTCGTTCACCAAGATGTAGCCGCGCTCGGTGTGGATCTCCGGCGGCAGGAAGCCGAGCTCCGGCCGTTCGCCTATCGAGACGACCACCAGGTCCGTGTCCAGGGAGGTTCCGTCCTGGAAGAATATCCTCTTCGCCCTGGCGTCATACCGCTCCGTGACCTTGGGATAGAGGACCTTGGTGCCCTTCGCGGTCGCGAGCTCCAGCTCCTTGCTGAAGGACGCCGGCTTCTGGATGTCCACGGCGGTCACCTCGACCGCTCCGTGGTCCCATGCCTGGCAGGCGATGTCCATGCCCACGTTGCCCGCGCCGATGACCACGACCTTCTTCCCCTTGAGGTTCCGGGGCCTGCCGAAATTGATCTCCTTCAGGAACTCGATGCCCGGTACGACGTCCGCGGAGCCCGGGAACTCGATGGTCCTCGCCTCGTGGGCGCCCACGGCGATCACCACCATGTCATGGTCCCTGGAGATCCGGTCGAACCGCTTCCGGTCCACCTCGGTGTTCAGCGAGACCCGGACGCCGATCTCGGCGAAGCGCGACAGCTCCTTGTCCAGGATCCGCTTCGGCAGGCGCTCCCGGGGAATGCACATCTCGAGCTTGCCGCCGATCTTCTTTCCCGCCTCGTAGAGGTCCACCGCATGGCCCTTCAGCCCGAGCTGCCAGGCAACGGAGAGCCCGCCCGGGCCGCCGCCGATGACCGCGACCTTCCTGCCGGTCGGCTTGGCCCGCTTCGGGGCTTTGAGGTTCAGGGCCTGCTGGCCGTACTTCCTGATGTCCAGCGGCTGGTCCACGCGGCCGCGGGTGCAGTCGGTCATGCAGAGGTTCGGGCAGACCGTGCCGCAGACCGTGGCCGGCAGCGGGCTGTACTGCAGCACCAGGCTGAGCGCCTCCTCCACCCTTCCCTGCCGGATGAGCGTGGCCCGCTTGTGCGACGGTATGCGCGAGGGGCAGGCATAGGCGCAGGGCGGGAGGTACTTGTCGTTCTTCCAGGCCGGCTTCCAGCGCCGGTCCGCGCCGGTGGTGATGTAGGGCAGCACGGAGCGGTCATGCTGAAGATAGGCGCCGAACATGCCGCCCTTCCCCACGCCCTTCTCCCAGATATTCAGCCGGAAGTCCGTGAGGCCCATCGTGAGGCTGCCCTTGGCCTTTGCCTTCTCCGCGGGCGTGTAGGAGATGATCTTCCGCCAGGCGCTCCGGTCCTTGGTCAGCTCCGGATAATGGGACGTCCGGTCAATGGCCTCCAGGAAGGGTCGCATGTTCGTCGTGAGCCATTCCCAGTCCTGGGGCGTCAGGTCCACGACCTTCACGTCCGCCCTGGAATACTCGTCCCTGATCGGGCCGCGGAAATAGATGGCGCCGCCCACCATGCCCACGCAGGGCCGGTAGCCCAGGATGTTCTCGGGGTTCCGGG
>CAZTXN010000287.1:0-1879 GCA_964617655.1 uncultured Nitrospiraceae bacterium
TCGCGAACTCCCGGTAGTCCTCGGCGTCGATCTGCTCCTCCATGAAGGCGATCAGCGCCCTGCCGATCTGGAAGTCGAGGTGCTCGTCCTCGAGGGTCGTGAGGAAATCGCCGACCGGGAAGGACTGTTTGTCGACCGCGGCCATGGTCGCCGCGCGGTCCGTGAAGTCCTTCAGCATCCGGTCATAGTCCGTCTCAACATACTTCTCGTACTGTTCGCGTTGAAAGAGCGTCTCCATCTGGCCGGGAATGATGTCCGGCGACCCGGCATCGGACGGGGGCACCGGCTGCGCCTGCCGCGGCGGTGGGGGTGCAGGATGCGGTGGGGTTGAGAAATGCTCCCGGGTGCTGACTGGGCGCCGGGAACGGTCCCGCACGTCGGCCAGTTTGCTCAACAGGCCGGTCAGGGTCGGAGAGATCTGCCGCCCTTCTGCGCTTGCCTGGCGGAGCATCTCGATGATCATATCATCGTTCATGCCGCCCAGGACCTCCTCGGCCGCCTCGCCGGAGGACTCCGACAGGTTCTTGAAGGACGAGGAGAGGAACTGCTTCCGCAGGTCCGGATGGAGGTCCCGCAGCATGGAATTCAGGCTCTTGAGCGTCTCGGACTGCTCCTTCGTGAGCTTCCGCTCCGCCTTCCGCCTGACATGGCTCGAGATGATGTGGTCATAGGTCTCCACCGCGGCCCGCGCGTCCAGCTTCCGCTCGTTCAGGAGCCTTGCGAGCTCGGCGGGATCGATCTTCTCCGCGTCCCTGATCGAGACGCCCTCCCCGCCCTTCGCCAGGGTGCCCGATGACAGGTGCGAGACGAAGTCCATCCAGAGGCCGCTGCCCCTGTCTTCGCCCGGCCGCTCCGCGGACCGGCGCTCGGACGGCCGCTCCTCGGTCCGGAAGATCTCCTGCTCCTCGGTGAGGTGAAAGCTGCCGTAGTCGATGGGAATGACGGTGATATGGGGGATATCCATTGTCGCGACGACCCTGGCGATGCCGCCGGCGGCGAGGATATCTTCAGGCTTGGTGGTGATGATGCGGTGGAACCGCTCCAGCTCGCCCAGGTCGAGCCCCTTGCGGAAGGTCACCGCCGCGACCCCCTGGCTGTTGAGCGAAAGGGCGAAGTCCCGGTAGACGGGGTTCTTCCGGTCGAGATAGTTCTGGCCGACGAAGAGCGTGTCCTTGGCTACGCCGAGGGTCATCTCCTCGCGAATCGCGAAGAGCTTCAGCAGCACATCGTACGCGCGGTCGATGCTCCTGGTGATCTGGACATGGCCGGGGGGGTAGATGCCCACGTTCTTGCGGGAGATGTTCAGCTCGATCACCGCGTCGGACAGGATGCGGGTGTCAAGAGGAAGCTCCCGCTCCTGCGCAGGAGGATCGGGCGGCGGCGCCTCGGGGTTCTTGTCCGGCGGTTGTTCCATAGGCGTAAGTATACTATAAACGCTTTTCCGGCACGTGACAACAGCCGGGTGCGGCCCGGTCGGCGCAGGCACGCCGGCCGCCGCCGGGGTACGCCAGGACCGGGAAAAAGGCCTTTCTTCTTGACAATCCCCATGGCTGATGTTACATTAGCACTCGCATTTGCTCGCATTTGTGGTACCATTGGGGCTGTAGCTCAGCTGGGAGAGCACAAGGCTGGCAGTCTTGGGGTCAGGGGTTCGATCCCCCTCAGCTCCACCAAAATAAATAAAGGCTGGTCATGAAATGACCGGCCTTTTTTATTTTGGTATAGTGGGGATCGAACGTAGGGGGTATGGGGGAAGCACCTCCCCCATGCTTTGGGAGAGCCCACGAGAGGGCTGGCCCTTTCGTGAAGCGAAGCGCGTGAGATTCCCCCTCAGCTCCACCAAAATAAATAAAGGCTGGTCATGAAATGACCGGCCTTT
>CAZTXN010000288.1:0-1877 GCA_964617655.1 uncultured Nitrospiraceae bacterium
CCGGTCTGCCGCTGTCCCAGGGCAGTTCGTTGTCAACGTAGCGCTTGTCCCAGCTCGCGCTGTCCTTGGGACGCTTTCTTTCTGATGTCATCTCATGCGCCTCATCATCGCTTGCAATTGTTATACAGCGGCCGGAGGGTCAGGTCAACTTGGAAAACGAGCGTGTTAAGGGGAGGAGGTTGGAAGGAGCAGGACGGTGAATCCTTAAAGGCATCTTTTTGGCACTGAAAAGGGGGCGCTAAGGCAATTCTGAGGACCATGTCATGACGATTTCGGCTGCAGAACAGTAACTTAGCATGGTCCGACCCGGATGTACTGGTTTCCAGTAACGGATAGCGGCTGCCGGTTTGGGACCCCGAGGGTCAGGTCCTGCGGCTTGACATTCGCCTCTACGCCGCCCGCTTGGCCTCGACACGCAGTTTCACTCGCTCATGCGCCTGGAGCACCTTGATGATCTCGATGATGTTATCCGCCCGGGGATTGCCTCGCGGCCCCAGCATACGATGCACGCTCTTGTCCGATTTCTTGATCTTCTTGGCAAGCTGCTGAAAGGTGATCGTCGCGTTGATGTAATCACGCAGCAGGGCCTTTCCGGTCTCAAGATCGCCGGCCAGCAGCTCATTCACCGCTTCGGTCAGCATCTGGCGCCGGAACGCCGGATCTGATTCGGCGCGGGCAAGTATTGATGTTCGAAATGCACGTGTCGTAGGCATGTCCTTCCTCATTCTCTCCTTCCAGCCATCCGATTAACTGAGAGTAACAAAAATGTTACTATGCGTCAACGACAAAATAAGGCCGGAGAAGATTCCTCCTCCGGCCTTCGATCTGCTTTTTCCCCTCACCCCCGACTGGATCATTCGAGGGCAGGCTCTCTGTCCTCTCCCGCAGGGGGCGAGGATGGCGGGATCTTAGTACATCCCGCCCATGCCGCCGCCCATGCCGCCCATGCCGCCGGGCATGCCGGGCATCCCCGCGCCCTTCTCCTCCGGCAGATCGGTGATCATGACCTCGGTGGTGAGCATCAGGCCGGCCACGGAGGCCGCGTTCTGGAGCGCGGACCGCGTCACCTTGGTCGGGTCGATGATGCCCGCGCCGACCATGTCCACGTACTCCTCCTTCTGCGCGTCAAAGCCGTAGTTCGCCTTGTCCGAGGACTTCACCTTGTCCAGGACGACCGAGGACTCGAGCCCCGCGTTGTTCACGATCTGGCGGATCGGCTCCTCCAGGGCCTTCTTCACGATGGCCACGCCCACGGCCTCGTCGTTCGTGAGCTTCAGCTTGTCGAGCAGCGGGATGCAGCGGATGAGCGCCACGCCGCCGCCGGCCACGATGCCCTCCTCCATGGCCGCGCGGGTCGCATGGAGCGCGTCCTCGACGCGGGCCTTCTTCTCCTTCATCTCGGTCTCGGTCGCCGCGCCCACGTTGATGACCGCCACGCCGCCCACGATCTTGGCCAGCCGCTCCTGCAGCTTCTCGCGGTCATAGTCCGAGGTGGTCTCGGCGATCTGGGCCTTGATCTGCTTCACCCGGCCCTGGATGGCCTCGGCCTTGCCTGCACCCTCGACGATGGTGGTGTTGTCCTTGTCCACCGAGATCTTCTTGGCCCGGCCGAGGTCCGAGAGCTTCACGTTCTCGAGCTTCACGCCGATGTCCTCGGAGATCACCTGACCGCCCGTGAGGATCGCGATGTCCTCGAGCATGGCCTTCCGGCGGTCGCCGAAGCCCGGCGCCTTGACCGCGCAGATATGGAGCGTGCCGCGGAGCTTGTTCACCACCAGGGTGGCCAGGGCCTCGCCCTCTACGTCCTCGGCGATGATCACCATGGGCGCGCCCATCTTGGCGGTCTGCTCCAGGATCGGGAGCAGGTCCTTCATGCT
>CAZTXN010000289.1:0-1817 GCA_964617655.1 uncultured Nitrospiraceae bacterium
GGCAGGAACTACCTCGTGCCCGTAGACGCGGACATCCAGGGCGAGGCCGAGGTGGAGATCAAGGCCGTGGACGCTGCTGCGGTCCTGGCCAAGATGGAGATCGCTCAGAACGGCATGAACATCGTGATCCTGGACGCCTGCAGGAACAATCCCTTTGCCCGCAGCTTCCGCGCTGCCAATCCCGGTCTCGCCTCCATGAACGCGCCCTCCGGCACGCTGATCGCCTATGCCACCGCGCCCGGCTCGGTCGCCTCGGACGGGACCGGCGCGAACGGGCTCTATACCGAACAACTTGCAGGGAATATGAAGAAGCCCGGACTGCGTATCGAGGATGTGTTCAAACAGGTTCGCTCCGGCGTCCAATCAAAGACCCAGGGCAAGCAGGTTCCCTGGGAGTCCTCGTCCCTCGTCGGGGACTTCTACTTCTCCGGCTCGGGCGGGGTCGACCGGTCGAGGCTCGAAGGTCTTGCCGAGGGCTCGAAGGAGCGGCAGGCGGAGCTAGCAAGGCTTCAGAAGTTGGAAGCAGAGGCGGCGGCGCAGAAACAGAAGGAACAGGCGGAGATTGACAAGAGGGAAAAGGAACTTGCCGCGCTCGACGCTCAGATCGCGGCGATGAAGGGCCGGCTTGGTTCCGGCTCTGCGAGCGCAAGCGACAGCCTCGAGAAGATGGTGGCCATGGTGGAGAAGAAGGAGGCAGACGCGCGAAGGCTGGAGGCGCTCCGGAAGCAGCGGGAGGAGGAGGAGCGTAAGCGCCAGGCGGAGATAGAGGCGGAGATAGAGGCGGGCATAGAGGCGGACATCGCCAAGTACGAGGCTATTGCCAACTCGCCCTACGGTAAAGACATGGTGCCGACGGCGTGGAAGAGCCTGACGCAGAAGTACGCGTCAGCGGAGGGGATAGAGAATATCAAGGTCGGAAACACCGGGTTGTTGAGAATGCTTTTGATGGAACCAGTAAAGATGGTCTTTGTCAATGGCGGCTGCTTTCAGATGGGCGACACCTTCGGCGACGGCGACAGCGACGAGAAACCGGTGCACGAGGTTTGTGTGGATGATTTCTATATCGGCAAGTTCGAGGTGACCCAGGCGCAGTGGCGAACCATCGCGGGGGACAACCCGTCCGTTTTCAGCAGCTGTGGAGACACCTGCCCAGTGGATAGCGTTTCATGGGGCGACATACAGGACTTCATCCGCCTCTTGAACCAGCGAACGGGGAAGAACTATCGTTTACCCACAGAGACGGAATGGGAATATGCCGCCCGGAGCGGGGGCAGGAGCGAGAAATACTCGGGCGGGAATGATCTGAACAGCGTCGGATGGTATGATGGCAATTCAGGAAGAAAAACGCATCCTGTCGGCCAGAAGCAGCCGAACGGGCTTGGCATCCACGATATGAGCGGGAATGTATGGGAGTGGTGCAGTGACTGGTATGATGGGTACTATAAGAACAGCCTTCGTCGTAATCCCCAAGGCCCATCGACCGGCAGCGACCGCGTGCTTCGCGGCGGCGGTTTTCTCGATAGCGCTGGCGGCAACCGAGCTACGATCCGGGGCAGGGACTATCCCCGCGCCAAGAGAGCCTATGGGCTCCGGCTTGCCAGGAGTAAATAGTCGGTTGGTTGGGCATGGTGTGTATGCCCGACATGTTCGACCACGGCGGTGTATTGGACACGATGAACCCTGTGCCCAACCTGTGAAGCTCAGCCGGCTGCGGAGTTTGTCGAGGAGACGGTGAATGTCACGACGGGGAAGCAGATGGTGCGGGCGGTTGACATTCGAAAAGGATGGTTATACAATATGCTCAGCTAGTATAACCA
>CAZTXN010000290.1:0-1795 GCA_964617655.1 uncultured Nitrospiraceae bacterium
GCCGTTGCTCAGCGAAACCGGAACAGATCCCTCGTGGCGCTGGGAAACCTTCTGGGCATGGGAGAGCATCCGCTCGGCGTTGTTACCATGCTCGCCCGGTATTGCCGTCAGGTCCTGATTTCAAGGGAATGCCTGCAACAGGGCAAACCGCCGCAGGAAATCGCCGCAGTGGCGCAAATCCCTCAATTTCTTCTGGATCAGTTTCTAAGGCAGGCTCGTGAGGTGGAAACGGCGGCAATTCAGGAAATGTATATTCGACTTGCCGCCATTGACAAACAGCTGAAATCATCCTCGCTGGATGGAAGATCTCTGCTGGAAGGCTTGATTTGCACGCTCGTGTAGGCTATTCGGCCTTCGATTGAGCGGCATTCAGCCTCTTGGTAAGACGGGACTTCTGCCTTGCGGCTGCATTCCGGCTGATCGCTTTGTTCTGCCTGGACTTATCGATGGCTGAATACAGCGCCGCCAGGGTTTCCTTCGATTCCTCCAGCTTTTCGGATTCCAGCCGGTCGTTAAACTGCTTCAACGATTTTCGCAGGGCGCTTCGGTTACTTCGATTGTTGGCTCTGTGTTTTAGATTTTGCCGGTGTGCCTTCAAGGCCGACGCATGATTGGCCATCCTCAATAACTCCTATAAAATACACAAACTGGGAGCGGACTCCCGTTAACTTCAGTCTCCTAAAACTCCTTACGATACAATCAGTTAACTATTAAGTCAAATTATATTTTGCCATTGACTTCAGTATTGATGCAGACCTATAGTGCATATTTAATATGCAATTGCGATTTATTATGAAGTGGACGCATGCCGTTGATATAAAGTTGTTGCCTACTCTGCGATCCTTCCTTTGTCTGAGGTCAAACCAAGCCCATAGATGAGAAAAGTCCTGTTATCTGATCGCAGTCTGCAGCTCCTGTTTGGACCACTCGACGAAAATGTCAGGTTTCTCGAAAATCTTTTTGGAGTAAAGATTCAGGCGCGGGATTCCTCACTGACCATCGAAGGGGAAGAGGAGGACGTTGCGGCGCTGGAAAAGATTCTTCTGGACTTTTCATCGCTCGCCGACAAGGGACACGCGATTACCAATGGCGACCTGAAATCCGCGTTCAAGCAGATTGCGGAAAACGCCGCACTTTCGCTGCACGATTTCTTTCCCAAGATGCAGTTGCTGGCCGCAGGCAAACGCCAGGTTACGCCCAAGAGCCTGAATCAACGACGCTATATCGAAGCGATCCGCAAAAACGACATTGTTTTCGGTATCGGACCCGGAGGAACGGGAAAGACTTTTCTGGCGGTCGCCATGGCACTTACCTGTCTGCTGGAAAAAAGCGTGTCCCGAATTGTGCTGACCCGCCCGGCCGTCGAAGCCGGAGAGCGGCTGGGATTTCTCCCGGGAGATATCGAGGAAAAGATCAATCCTTACCTTCGTCCTCTTTATGACGCGCTTTATACGCTTCTCGACAGCGAAAAAATTCAGAGGTACCTGGAAGACCGGACACTGGAGATCGCACCGCTCGCCTTCATGCGCGGGCGCACGTTGAGCGACGCTTTCATAATATTGGACGAAGCCCAGAACACCACCTCGGAACAGATGAAAATGTTTCTGACGCGCATCGGGATGCGGTCCAAGGCCGTTATAACAGGGGACATCACCCAGATCGACCTTCCATTCGGCCGCGCTTCGGGGCTCGTTGAAGCCAAATCTATCCTGGGCGACGTCGAGGGGCTCACTTTCTGCTATTTCAATGAAAACGATGTTGTGCGCCACCACCTGGTCCGCCTTATCATTAAAGC
>CAZTXN010000291.1:0-1794 GCA_964617655.1 uncultured Nitrospiraceae bacterium
CTAGGTACATACTACGACCAGCAAGGGGAGTCGGTTAAGGACTATTTCGGGGGGTCTCCCTCAGGTATCATCTTCGGTGCTCTTGCCGGGTCTTCTCGGATATCCTGCACATGGCCCGTTCGGCAAGCGCGGTGATGGTGAGCGAGGGGTTCACGCCGGGATTCGCCGAGACCATGGACCCGTCGCAGACATAGAGGTTCTCGTAGCCGAAGACCCGGTTCTCCCGGTCGATCACGCCTTCCTCCCGGTCCCTGCCCATCACCGCTCCGCCCAGGATATGGGCCGTGGTCGGGATGCCGAGGAGGGTCTCGGTCATGAGCGTCATGGGCTTGCCGTTCACGAGCCGCGCGTACCGCTCCGCAAGCTCCCGTGCCTCGGGAACGAAGGCCGTGGGCGGCGGGCCGGTCTCGGTCCGCGAGCGTATCCCCATCCCGCCCCGGGTGAAGCGGAGCGTGCTCTCCAGGGTGCGCATGAAGAGCAGGATCTGGGTGCGCCTGGCCCAGTCGTCCACCAGGAGCACCCGCAGGTTCTGCACCGGGTGGCGCAGCAGGTCCAGGAGCATCCGTCCGACCCTGGAGAGGACGCCGCCGCCAAGGGCGAGCGGCGCCCCCTGGAGGCGCCAGAAGCCGGAGCCCGCGGGATACCGCACCGGCTCCAGGTGGCTGTGCTCATCGAAATGCAGGATGGAGCTGATGGCAACGCCGTCCGAGAAGACCTTCGTCCGGTCGAAGGTGGTGATGCCGATGAGGCTCTCGGAGTTGGTCCGGACGCAGCAGCCGACCAGGTCCGAGAGGCGGGGAAGGGAGCGCTGCTTCAGCCTGAGCAGCAGCGGCACGGTGCCGAGCACGCCGCCGGCGAAGACCACGCCTCGCGACGTCAGCTCGCCGGTGCGCCGGAAGAGCGAGGTGGGGCTGCGCCATTGCACCTGGTAGCCCTCCGCGCCGTCGGGATCGCAGAGCGGCCGGACATCGATGACCTCGCTCTCCGGCCGGATGACCGCACCAGCTTTCTCCGCGAGATAGAGGTAGTTCTTGTCCAGGGTGTTCTTCGCATTGTACCTGCAGCCCACCATGCAGCCGCCGCAGAAGGTGCATCCTGCCCGCTCCGGACCTGCGCCGTCGAAGTAGGGGTCAGGGACGGTTCGCTCGGGCTCGCCGAAGAAGACCCCAACCTGCGTGGGCTCGAAGTCCTTCTCCTTTCCGATCTCTGCCGCCAGCGTCCGGAGCGCCTCGTCGCCGGTCTCGAGCCGGGGGCAGGTCACGGCGCCGAGCATCTTCCGGGCCAGGGAGTAGAACTCCTCCAGCTCCTGCTCCCAGTCAGCGAGATGGGACCATGAAGGGGCCTGGAAGAACTCCGGCCGGGGAAGAGGAAGGGTATTGGCATAGACGAGCGAGCCGCCGCCCACGCCCACGCCGGAGAGCACGGTGACATGGCGGAACCAGGTGATCTTGAAGAAGCCGAAGAAGCGGAGGAATGGGAGCCAGAGCCAGCGGCGGAGGCTCCAGTTCCGCTTCGGGAAGTCCGGAGCGCGCCAGCGCCTGCCCTTCTCGAGCACCAGCACGCGGTAGCCCTTCTCGCTGAGCCGGAGCGCGGCAACAGAGCCCCCGAACCCGGAGCCGATGACGATGTAGTCATACTCGGGCTCGACCTGTTCACGCGGCTTCATACAGACCGATTGTAGAACAGGTCTACGGGGATGTCACGGGAAAAAAAAGAAGAGCAGACGCTCCCGTCACGGCTGCGGAATGCCGACCGACCGGCCGCAACAGGACCGTCCGCCGTACTAACGCTTTG
>CAZTXN010000292.1:0-1769 GCA_964617655.1 uncultured Nitrospiraceae bacterium
CTAGAGAGGAGGTGGTCATGATGAAGACCCGGAGAAGGATCGAGATATTCACCGCAGGATGCCCGCTCTGCGAAGAAACCGTAGCGCTGGTGCAGCGGCTGGCCTGCCCGAGCTGCCGGGTGACCGTCCATGACCTGCGCAGGGAAGGAATGGACCTGGCACGGAAGTACGGTGTCACCGCGGCGCCCTCGGTCGCGGTGGACGGAAAGATCCTGGACTGCTGCGGCCGCTCAGGCCCGACCGAGGCCTCGCTCAAGGCCGCGGGCGTCGGAGGTCCGCTCTGATGCGCCGCGGAGCAGCGCGGGAAAGGCGCCCGTTCACTCCACGAAATATGCGGTGACGAAGACCCCGATCATGGTCAGGGCGAGGGCGATCTTCATGGCCGCGCCGAGCACCAGGCCGAGGAGCGTGCCGTACCCCGCCCGGCCCGCCCGGAGGAGGTCGCGGTTCGCCAGGTACTCGCCCGCCGCAGCGCCGAGAAAGGGGCCGAGAAAGATCCCCGCGATCCCGAAGAATATGCCCACCACGATGCCGATCATCGCGCCGATCACCGCCTGCCTGCTCGCGCCCGCCTTCTTCGCGCCGGCGCCGGTCGCCGCGAGTTCCGCCACGTAGGACAGGCCGGTCAGGACGCCCAGCGCCAGGAGCGGCAGCCAGCCGACCTTCTCGAACCCGTCGATCCCCGCTGCAAGGAGCAGTCCGGCGAAGACGAGCGCCGTGCCGGGCAGGGCGGGAAGCACGATGCCCGCAAGCCCGATCAGGACCAGGAGCACTGCCAGTATCCAGAGCGCGACTTCCATCCTTCCTCCTTTCAGACCATCATGCGCACGTCCAGCGGCATTCCCTTGCGTCCGTCACGCGCCAGGGTGACCGCCCCGGATGGGCACTGTCCCTCGCAGACCCCGCAGCCCATGCAGGCCTCCCAGTCCACCACCGCATTCCCTTCGAGACCCATGGCCTGGAAGGGGCATGACGATCTGCATCTGCCGCAGCCGTCGCACCGCTTCTCGTCCACCACGGCAACGTAGCCGGACGGAGCGATGTTCCTCCCCCCGCGCTTCACCATCACCTCCAGGCCGCCGCAGCAGCAGGAGCAGCAGTTGCAGACGGCGTAGAACCGGTCGAGCATCACGTCCTTGAACCAGGCGGCATGGACATGGCCGCGGCCGTGCTCCTGCCGCAGCAGGTCGAGCGCCTCGGCCTGGGTGATGCGGCGGGAGGTCCGGGGGTGGTGCTCCAGGATGAGCTCCGTGAAGGGCCTGCCGATGACCATGCAGACCTGGGAGGGCCCGCAGGGGGAAACGCGGGAGCCGCGGCAGACGCAGTCGTAGGCAACGATGTCGGGCGGGCCGTCGAGCACGAGCTTCCGCGCCGTGGGATAGGGTATGATCTGCTCCAGATCCCGGATCTGGATGGGCCGGTCGAGCCGGACGATGCTCCGCGCCTGCTCCGGCGTCAGCACCTTGCCGTGATACCTGTCGCCCCAGGAGCGCACCATCTGGTCCCCGCTGCGAGGCAGAAGCCGGTTCAGCGCATAGCTGATGTACTGCTGCGTCCAGCGCACATAGACATACCCGTGCAGGGCCTTCCCGTTCAGGAGGTTCCGCAGCCCCTGCTCCTTCAGGAACGCCATGGTCGACCGCCGCGGGAGCACCCCCCGCTCACCGATGGTCCAGAGGATGAGGACCGCCGCAGCGGCTGTTCCCAGGATCGATGTGAATATCCAGATCATTTCGTCTTATTCTCCTCTGCTTTCCTGCGCCCCTGCT
>CAZTXN010000293.1:0-1761 GCA_964617655.1 uncultured Nitrospiraceae bacterium
AGCCAGCCGGACAGGAACCCCGGCAGCATCATGCCGAGCGCCATGATGCCCGTGGAGATGGCATAGTGCGACGCGGCGTAGGGTCCCTCGGCGGAATACATGAGATAGACGGTGAAGACCGTGAATCCCATGCCGTACCCGAACTGCTCCAGCGCCACGAGCGGATAGGCCATGCCGACCGCCGGCTGCGCGAAGGCCAGGTAGACATAGAAGAGGTCAGGCAGGTTCAGCACCAGGGCAAGGGGCCAGAAGCACCGCCGCAGCCCGTACCGGGCGATGAGCCAGCCGCCGGCGATGCCGCCCAGCACGAGGCAGAGGATGCCCACGGTCCCGTAGACCAGGCCGACCTCCGTGGTGGTCAGCCCCATGCCGCCCGCGGCGCGGCCGTCCAGCAGGAACGGCGCCACGAGCTTCAGCAGCATGGCCTCGCCCAGGCGGTAGAGCAGGATGAAGGCGATCAGCACCCCGACCTTCTCCTGCCGGAAATAGGCGGCGAAGACCTCGGCGAACGTAACGGCCTGCGCACCGCCCTGCCGCCGCTCGTCCCGCGCCGGCCGCGGCAGAATGTAGGAATGCCGGGCAAAGGCCGCGAGGAAGACCACCCCGCTCGCAGCGAGCACGATGCCCCAGCTCAGGGGGATGTTCCCGGAAGCGGTCTCGATCCTCCCGGCGAGGTAGACGAGCAGGCCGGAGCCGAAGATCATGGCAAGCCGGTAGAAGGCCGCGCGGACCCCGACGAAAGCGGCCTGCTGCTTCTCGTCCAGGGCCAGCATATAGTAGCCGTCGCAGGCGATGTCGTAGGTCGCGGAGACGAACGCCCCGGCGATGAAGGCCGCGAGAGAGGGGAAGAAATACCCCTCGCGCTGCAGGACCGCGGCGATGAAGAACATCGCCAGGCCCATGGCGAGCTGGGTCGAGAGCAGCCAGGCGCGCTTCGTGGCGTAGCGGTCCACCAGGGGGCCCCAGAACATCTTGACCACCCAGGGCAGGTAGAGCCAGCTGGTCCAGAAGGCGATGGAGGCGTTGTCCACGCCCATCTTCTTATAGATGATGACCGAGACGGTGTTGATCAGGATGTAGGGCAGGCCCTCGGCGAAATAGAGCGTCGGCACGAAGGCCCAGGGACTGCGGCCGGGCAGGGTCGTCATGGCGGCAAGGGTAGCAGATACGGCGGGAAGCGTCCAGCAGAAAATACCGGGGGCAGGAGCGGAGGGCAGGATGCAGGACGGGCACGGAACGGCCGCTCGGCCGTTCCGCCCGCGATATTCGTCATTTCCCTTGGGCCTTCACCAGGTCCAGCGTCCGCTTGGCGTCAGGCACCAGCGCGCTGTCGGGATACTGCTGCAGGAAGCGCTCGAGCCCCCTGGCCGCCGCGGCGCTCTCGCCGTTCCCGGCGAGCTCCAGGGCGGCCTTGAACTCGGCCAGTTCCTCCTCGCTCACCTGCTCCTCGCCCTTCTTGCCCTTCCAGTAGAGCTTCGTTTTTCCTTCCTCCTTCGACCCGCGGACGCCCGCGACGCCGGTCGTGACCGGCGGGGTCTTGCGCGGGTTCACGATATCGAGCTTCTTCTGCATGTTCCGGAGCCAGGAGGCCAGCCCGGACTCCTGCTGCTCCATCTTCTCCTGCGCCGACGCGGCGCCGGCAATGACCAGCATGAACGTCGCCATGAGCATGATCCTACGCATCAGAGCTCCCTCCCTGAATATCAAGTTCGGCGCGCTGAGGAAAACGCCGACATGGAACCTCCCGGACACAAGACCTGC
>CAZTXN010000294.1:0-1726 GCA_964617655.1 uncultured Nitrospiraceae bacterium
CATGCCCAGGTAGGATGCGCGGATCGATGGATCGTCGAGGAGATCCTTTGCGGGCCCCTTTTGGATGACCCGCCCTTCTTCCAGCACGTAGGTAAAGCCGGTTTGTTCCAAGGCCAGCCAGGCGTTCTGTTCGACCAGCACCAGGGTGACCCCTTCTCGGTTCAGGGAGTGGAGGACTTCAAAAATAGAACCGATGACCAGAGGAGCAAGACCAAAGGAAGGCTCGTCGAGGGTCAAAAGCTTTGGCCTGGCCATTATCGAGCGACCAATGGCCAGCATCTGCTGCTCCCCGCCAGAAAGGGTGCCTGCCAATTGTTTCTGCCGTTGGCCAAGCACGGGGAGGTAAGCGAAGACCCGGCTTAGATCCCTATGAACTTCTTCTTTTCCTTTCCGTAAAAAAGCCCCCATTAAAAGGTTTTGCCTCACGTTCATACTAGGAAAAAGCATCCTTCCCTCAGGGCAATGAATCACCCCTCTCTCGATCACTTCCCGGGGAGAGAGTCCGATCAGGTCTTTTTCCTCCAGGCTTATTTTCCCTTTTCCGTGGATCAGCCGGGAGAGAGTTCGCAAGAACGTTGTTTTCCCCGCTCCGTTGCTTCCGATGACCGAAAGGAAGTCTCCCCTCTCGGCCTTCATCCCTACCCCGTGGAGGACGCGGACCCGGTGGTAGAAGGATTCGAGATCTTCGATCTCAAGCCAAGCCAAGACTCTGTCTCCTTTCCCCGAGGTAGGCCTGGATGACTTTTGGGTCTTGGACCATTTCGGCCGGAGTTCCTTCTGAAATCTTTTCCCCAAAGTGGATGACCATCACCCTCTGCACCAGCTTCATCAGCTCGCGTAACCGGTGCTCGATCATAACTACGGTAAGGCCCTGTTGATTCAAGGCCAAGATCATCTGGGATATGTTCTCGGTTTCCTTGTGGCTCAACCCGGAAAAGGGTTCATCGAGAAGAAGAATTTTGGGATGAGTGACCATGGCCCGGGATATATCCAGAAGGCGCAACTCGTTGTGGGTAAGATTATCGACCTCTTCCCACAGCTTGCTCCCAAGTCCGACCTGTTTGATGACCTGGACGATTTCCTCCTTGGCCTTGGGAATTGGCTGGGATCTCGCCCGGTGACTGAAAGAAGGGACGGTCATGGCCTCCATGACGGTCATTCCGAAAAAGGGTTTTACCAGCTGCCAAGTCCGAGTAAGGCCGAGGTTCACAATCTGGTATGGTTTTCGACCCCGGAGGTCATGCCTGTCCAGGAGGACCGCTCCTGAATCGGGCTGGTAGAAGCCGGAGAGTATGTTGAACAGGGTGGTCTTGCCGGCGCCGTTGGGGCCGATGATGCCCACTCGCTCGCCTTGGCGGATGGTGAAATGAATGTCCCGCAGAGCCTGGAGGCCTCCGAAGGACTTGGAGATATTTTTAACTTCCAGAAGGCTCATGAAATTCCTCTTTCCCAAAGAAAAATCGTTTCAAAGATGGTCTTCGCTTGATGAAAGTCAGGTTGAGGAAACCTTCCGGCGCCAGGTAGATGAAGACAATAAGGATGCCTGTATAGAGGACAATTCGGTAGGCCTCCACGACACGAAGGGCTTCGTTGAGGATCGAGAGCAGGATTCCTCCTAACAGAGGGCCCACGATGCTCCCCAATCCCCCGATGATGGCGATGAGGACGACGAGAACGGAAATGGATCCCGAGAGCATGACCGGGCCGATATGCATTTGGGCATGAG
>CAZTXN010000295.1:0-1701 GCA_964617655.1 uncultured Nitrospiraceae bacterium
GTGGTGGACGACGAGAAGGACATCTGCAGGGCCCTGAACATCATCCTGACCAAGGAAGGGTACGCCGTGACCGAGGCCTACAACGGCGAACAGGCCGTCGAGCTGCTGCGTAAACAGACCTTCGACGTCGTCATGACGGACATCAAGATGGAGAAGATGGACGGCTTCGAGGTCCTTCGCCAGGCCCAGCAGATCAGCCCGGGGACCAGCGTGGTCATGATGACGGCCTTCGCCTCCGTGGGGTCCGCCGTGGAGGCCATGCGGGCCGGCGCCGCGGACTACATCACCAAACCCTTCATCAACGACGAGATCCGGCTCACGGTCCGCCGCATCATCGAGGACCGCGACCTGCGCATGGAGAACCAGATCCTGCGGCGGGAACTGAGCCAGCGTCGCACCACCTTCCGGAACATCATCGGCTCGTCCGAGGCCATGCAGCGGGTCTTCACGGTCATGGAGAAGGTGGTGCCCAGCAAGGCGAACATCCTGATCACCGGCGAGAGCGGCACCGGCAAGGGTCTGGTGGCCCAGGCGATCCACGAGTCAGGCCCGCGCGGGGACAAGCCCTTCATCTCGATCAACTGCGGGGCGATCCCCGAGAACCTGCTCGAGAGCGAGCTCTTCGGCCACAAGAAGGGCGCCTTCACCTCGGCCGTGGACGACAAGAAGGGCCTCATCCCCATGGCGCACGAAGGCACGCTCTTCCTCGACGAGATCGGGGAGCTCCCGCCGGCCCTGCAGGTCAAGATGCTGCATGTGATCCAGACCAAGGAGCTGACGCCGGTGGGGGATACGCGGGTGGTCTCCGTGGACGTGCGGATCATCGCCGCCACGAACGCGGACCTCATGCAGCGGGTGCGCGAGGGACGCTTCCGGGAGGACCTCTTCTACCGCCTGAACGTCATCGAGATCGCCCTGCCGCCCCTCCGGGACCGCAGGGACGATATCCCGCTCCTGATCAAGCACTACCTGGAGCTCTTCGTACAGGAGTCGGGAAAGAAGATCCGGGAGATCGATTACGAGGCCATGAAGGCCCTGCTCGCCTATGACTGGCCGGGGAACATCCGGGAGCTCAGGAACACGCTGGAGCGGGCTGTGGTGCTTGCCGAGGGAGAGGTGGTCGCGCTGGACGATCTGCCGGAGAAGTTCCGCGCCCTGGACCTGGAAGGGGTCTCGACCTCGTCGCTGCGCCAGGCCATGGACGATTTCGAGCGTGACTACATCCAGCGGAGCCTTGCGGAGAGCAAGGGGAACAAGGAAGCCACGGCCGAACGGCTCGGCATCGATCTCGCCACGCTCTACCGGAAGATCAAGAAGCTCAGGATCGAAGCGGATGCCCGTTGATCGTGCGTCAGGTACCCTGGTCACTCCCCTTCAGCGGGTTCCGGTTCGACGATGATGCGGTCGGCCGTAGCGGGAGCGGACCGCTCGACGGTCCTGATATCACCCACCGCCGAGGCAGGGAGCGTGAGCCATTGCAGCAGGGTCCTGAGATGCACCTCCGTATCGGACACCTCGATGAGCGTCCCCCGGTAGGAGATCCCCTGGGCGAAGACCTCCACTTCCTTTCCGATCATCTCCCGGATGTCCTGCATGCCGGCCTCCCCTCCTGCTGCGCCGCAGCACCGCGAACCCCTGCACCGTGATCACGGAGAAAACGATGAACCGAAGAACGGCAATGGGAACCACTGATGAACCTAA
>CAZTXN010000296.1:0-1687 GCA_964617655.1 uncultured Nitrospiraceae bacterium
CAGGCGTCGCAGGTGTCCAGGGCCACGCGGACCGATCCGTCCGAAGCGCGGAGCGCGAAGAACCGGATATCCTTGCCGCTCTCCGCCCGGAAGGCGAAATGGCTTGCCGTCGAGCCGTTCAGCGAACTCAGCGGGATCCTGACCACGCCGTTCTCGGCCGTCACGACCGCAGAAACGGTCCGCACCGCGCCGCGCCCCGACGTCGGCATCTGGTCCGTCCCGCCGCCGATGCCTCCGCTCCGGACGGCAAAGAAGACCCCGATCGCCGCCGCCGCCGCGATCACGATGCCGATGACCGCGAAGTTCCTTCCCGGCCGTTTCTCCGCGGCAAGGACCCGCGCGCGCTTATCGTCATGCTGCGACGCTTCCTGCCGGCCGCTTCCGCAGGCCTTGCAGAACTTCGCTCCGCTCTTCAGCTCCACTCCGCATTTGCTGCACAGCTCCATGATCGTCCTCCTGAGGAACGTTCTCTCCTACAGCTCAGAGATGCTGCCGTTCTGGTACCGCAGCGACCGGGCGATCTGCTCGCCCTTCATCATGTCCACCTGGATGTGGCATCCGAAGTCGAGCACCTTTGCCGCCACCGCTTCGCTCCCGTACCGGTCACGCCACCAGGCAAGCGCGGCCTTCTCCGCCTCCCTGGCCTGGGGCGAGGCTTCGGCCCCGGTCCGCGGGGCCGAGCTGCATCCGCCGCCGCTGCCGCATCCGCCGCCGGCCTTGGTCCCGCATCCGCCGCCGCTGCCGCATCCGCCGCCGGCCGCTCCCGGCAGCTGCTCCGCCAGCGCCACCCGCACCGATGAGCGGGCGGAGACGGCCTGCAGCCACTGGTTCAACCGCGCGCCCGCGATGGTCGGATCGGTGATGCCCGCGGTCACCTGCGCATTGATGTACTTCCGGATGGCGATGCGGCGCTCCAGGGACTGCTGGAAGGCGCGGACGCTGCCGTACTGCGACCGGACCTGCGCTTCGAAGGCTCCGGGCCCGCCGGCGGCGGATGCGGCCAGCTGCCCATAGGCGGCCTCCACCTCCGCGGGCTCTGCCCGGACTCCCCCCTTCCTCGCCTCCTGCCACGCGATGCGCTCGGTGATCAGGTCGTTCAGGACCCGGTACCGTGCGCGGCTTACGAGCTCCGGCGGCAGGTTTTCAATGCCCTCCGCTCCACGCATGAGAGAGTTCACCTCGGCCAGGGATATCTCCTCGCCATTCACCACAGCGGCGATGCCGCCGGGGAGAAAGAACTTATAATATCCGATCGCAATGATCGCCAGTATCACGGCTGCAAGAGCGGTCGCAAACAGGGCCCGTTGGCCCTTCCCAACGACCCCGTGAGCCGGCGTAGCCGCCAGCGCGGCGCCGCAGTTCTCGCAGAATACCGCATCACTATCATTATGCTTCTGGCATTTGCTGCAGAGCATCTGAATCCTCCTTACAACGGCATCCCTTCTCTTTCTAGCAAGGACGCTGCCAATCAACAAACCTCAAGAAAACAACTGGTTAGACCGTCTCTTCCCCTCCGTATGTTGCCCTGTTGTGGGATTTGCTACAGCTGGGTTATGAGATGAGGCAAGTGGTTTCCGCAGACCGGGCGGGCAACGGCGGGAAGAACTACCAGTCCCTGAACAACCTGGCGCTCCTGAGCGCACTGGAAGCCGATTCCTTCGCAGCAGTCATGAACAACATCATCTTG
>CAZTXN010000297.1:0-1681 GCA_964617655.1 uncultured Nitrospiraceae bacterium
AGGGGCTTGATGTCCGTGCCTGTGGCGATCATGTCCACGGTCACGGCGATCCGGGGATTGTAGGAGTTCCGGAAGGCGGCGATCAGGTTCTCGGGCGTGTCGCCCGTGGTCTTGTAGGTGATCTTCTGGCAGAAGTCATTGCCCTTGCCGAACTCCTCGCGCACGGTCCTGACGATGTCCTCGGCATGGGAGTCGTCCTTGGCGAAGATGAGGGTCTTGGGCACCTCGGTGCGGCCCGGGAATATCTCCGTAAAGAGCCGGTCCCGGAAGGTCTGGATGACCGTGCGGATCTGGTCCATGGCAACGACATCACGATCGAGCTGGTTCGGCGCGTAGGCCAGGTCCTCGTCCAGCCGCTCCCAGCGCACCTCGCGGGTCTCGCGGTCCCGGCGGTCCACGAAGAAGCCCGCGTCGACGGTGGAGCCCTTCCGGGTGATCTCGGTCCTGATGCGGTAGACGTCGTAGTTCACGTTCACGCCGTCGGCAACGGCCTGGTCGTGGTTGTACTCCATCACGAGGTTCTGGTTGAAGAACCCGAAGGTCTGCTTGTTCGGCGTGGCGGTCAGCCCGATGATCGAGGCATCGAAGTATTCGAGCACCTGGCGCCAGTGGTTGTAGATGGAGCGGTGGCACTCGTCGGTCACGATGATGTCGAAGGTCTCGATGGGGATCGCCGGGTTGTACTCGATGGGAGGGATCTCCCGGTACACGCTCTCCAGGCCCTGGGCCGAGGTCTCTTCCAGGTCCTCGGGCATCTCCTCGCCCCGGAGCATGGAGTAGAGCCGCTGGATCGTGCAGATGCAGACCCGGGCGGTGGTGTCGATGGTGTTCGAGGCCAGGCGCTGGACAATGAACTCCTCGGTGAACTTGAAGTTGTTGTAGGGCGAGACGTACTGCTGGAACTCCCGGAGCGTCTGGCGGCCCAGGTTCGCCCGGTCCACGAGGAAGAGCACCCTGCGCGCGCCGGCGAACTTGATCAGGCGGTAGATGAAGGTGATGGCAGTGAAGGTCTTGCCGCTGCCCGTGGCCATCTGGATGACGGCCCGGGGACGGCCGTCCCGGAGCGACGTTTCGAGGTTTTTGACGGCCTGGACCTGGGCAGGCCAGAGACCGGCTTTCTCGAGCTGCGGCATCTGGCGGACGCGGGAGAGGAAGGTTTCGCGTTTGCCGTACTGCTGCTGCTCCGGCATGGCGGCTATCTTATCTGCCGGAACGGAGTCCGTAAGCCAGGCAGTGAGTAATTCGGGCCGGTGAAAGCCAAAGACGTTGCGGGAGCGGGGCTCGGGATCAAAGCCGTTGGTGAAGCGCGTTTCCTTGCCGGTGGACTGGTAGCAGAACGGCAGGGGCCGGAACCAGGCGGGAAGGCTGTCCGGAAGGCCCTGCTTGTACCGGTCCGACTGGACCTCCACGCCCGTGAGCGTGGTGCCTTCTTTCTTTGCCTCGATCACCCCTGCTGCCTGGCCGTCCACATAGAGCATATAGTCTGCTGTGCCGTATCCGGATTTCAATTCGAACTCGCGGAGCGCAACGCCCTTCTTGGCAAAAAGATTGGCCTTCTTCACATCCTGAACAGCCCAGCCAGCCTGTTCCAGCATGCGGTCGATCCGCTCTCGCGCTATGTCTTCAGGGCCGATGGGCATCCGGGCCGCCTCGCTGGACGGGAAAAACTGTTCAATTATAC
>CAZTXN010000298.1:0-1678 GCA_964617655.1 uncultured Nitrospiraceae bacterium
ATGATGCTGGCCGCTGTTTCCTCGATGGCCCTGTTCGAGATGTCCATGACCCGCCAGCGCGGATGCTGCTCGTAGAAGGAGCGGCACCAGTCTATCTCGTCGGTCACTTTCACCGGGTCCGCATACTTGGCGTAGGGTTCGAGGCCCAGGTGCTCCAGCCGCGCTTCGCGCAGCCTGACCAGGCTTTCCACGTTGATCAGCAGGCCGAAGACGCGGTGGGGATCGACGTCGGTAAGCAGTTCTTCCGGCGGGTCCATGTCGGGGTGGACCGGCACGTTCGCGGTCTTCCAGCCCTGGTTCGCCAGATAGGCGGAAAGGGGCGTCTTGCCGGTACGGGACAGGCCCACCAGCACCAGGTCGGCATGCTTCAGGCCCTGCGGCAGCTTGCCGTCGTCATGCTTGACAGTGAAGTTGATCGCCTCGATCCTGCGGAAGTAGTCCTCGTCGAGCAGGTACTGCCTGCCGGGGACCTGCGCAGGCGCTTCCTCCAGGTGCAGGGACAGCTGGAGGATGAAGTCGCCGATCACGTCGATGGCCTTGATGCCTTTGCGCTCGGACTCGCGGATAAGGAAGTCCCGGAGCCCGGGCTGCACGATGGTGAAGGCGATCAGCGCATGCTCTTCTTCCGCCCGGACGATGACCTCGTCCAGATGCCGCTGGTCCGTGACCATGAAGAAGGTCTGCACCGCAACGTGCTCGCGGTCGAACTGGGCAAGGGACGCCCGCGCGATCCTGCTGATCGTCTCGCCCGTGCTGTCGCCCACGAGGTACAGGGTCTTTTTCCGGGTCCGCCGCTTCGGCGGGTCTGCGGCCTTCCCGCTCATTCGAGCTTCCTCCAGAAATAGACCTCTTCCATCGGGATCTTCGCGATCCGCGGACGGGGCGTGATGCCGGCGGCCTGTTCGAGCATTATCCGCTGCTCCACGGTGGCCACCATCTTGCGCGCCGACAGGACCGTGTCGGGGTTGACGGAGATGGACGTGGAGCCGCAGCGGATCATGAATTCCAGATAGTCCGGATAGACGCTCGGCGCCTGGCCGCAGATCGAGGTGGTGACGCCGTGCTTGCGGCAGACGGCGATGGTGTAGGCGATGGCCCGCAGGACAGCCAGGTTCCGTTCGTCGTAGATGTCCTGGACCGATGTATCGTTCCGGTCGACGCCGAGGACGAGCATGGTCAGGTCATTCGTGCCGAAGCTCACGCCGTCGATGCCTTCCCTGCAGAACTCGTCGATCATCAGGCAGGCGCTCGGGACCTCCACCATGATCCAGAGCTGGAATTCGGGGTCCTTGCGGTTGTCCAGCCCCTCTTCGCGCATGATCCGGACGGTCTCGCGGAAGACCTCAAGGGTCCGGACAAAGGGGACCATCACCCAGACGTTCGTGAATCCCATGGTCTTGCGCGCTTTCGTGATCGCCCGGAGCTCGAGCCGGAAGAGGTCATCCTCCTTGGCATAGCGGTATTCGCCGCGGAAGCCGATCATGGGGTTCGGCCCCAGGTGCTCGCGCTCGTACTTTTCCCCGCCCGGCAGCGCCAGGAACTCATCGGGCTTGAAGTCAAGGAATCGGTAGACCACGGGCCGGGGAAAGAAGGCCTCGGCCACGGTCCCGATGTCCCGGGCAAAGGTGTCCACCATCAACTGTTCGCCGCCCTCCTCGATCAGCAGCCGCGGATGCTT
>CAZTXN010000299.1:0-1664 GCA_964617655.1 uncultured Nitrospiraceae bacterium
CTCGTCAGGTGCCGGTACTTGATCCGGTGCGGCTGGTCGGCCTCGCTGCCGAGCCGCTTCTTCCGGTCCTCCTCGTACTCGGTATAGTTCCCGTCGAAGAAGACCACCTTGCTGTCGCCCTCGAAGGCCAGGATATGGGTGGCGATGCGGTCCAGGAACCAGCGGTCGTGCGAGATGATCACCGCGCAGCCCGCGAAGTTCTCGAGCCCCTCTTCCAGTGCCCGCATGGTGTTCACATCCAGGTCGTTCGTCGGCTCGTCCAGGAGCAGCACGTTCGCCCCGGAGCGCAGCATGCGCGCCAGGTGCACGCGGTTCCGCTCCCCGCCCGAGAGCATGCCCACCTTCTTCTGCTGGTCCGCGCCCGAGAAGTTGAACCGCGCCACGTAGGCCCGGGACGGCACCGAGTGCCTGCCCAGCTCGATCTGGTCCTTGCCGTCGCTGATCATCTCCCAGATGTTCTTGTTCGGGTCGAGCGCATCGCGGCTCTGGTCCATGTACCCGAGCTTCACGCTCTCCCCGGTCCTGATGGCTCCCTTGTCCGGCTTCTCCTGGCAAGTGATCATGCGAAAGAGGGTGGTCTTGCCCGCGCCGTTCGGCCCGATGACGCCCACGATGCCGCCTGCGGGAAGCAGGAAACTCATGTCCTCGACCAGGATATTGTCGCCATAGGCCTTCGTGACCTTCTCCGCCTCGATCACGTTCTTGCCGAGCCGCGGCCCCGGGGGGATGTAGATCTCGAGCTCCTTTGCCCGTTTCTCCGCGCCCTGGGAGAGGAGCTGCTCGTAGGAGCTGATGCGGGCCTTGGACTTGGCATGCCTGCCCTTGGGCGACATGCGGATCCACTCCAGCTCCCGTTCGAGCGTTTTCTGGCGCTCGCTCTCGGACTTCTCCTCCTGCCGCAGCCGCTCCTGCTTCTGCTCCAGCCAGGAGGAGTAGTTCCCCTTCCAGGGGATGCCCTCGCCGCGGTCGAGCTCCAGGATCCAGCCGGCCACGTTGTCGAGAAAGTAGCGGTCATGGGTCACGGCGATCACCGTGCCCTCGTACTGCTGCAGGTGGCGCTCCAGCCAGGCCACGGTCTCGGCGTCCAGGTGGTTCGTGGGCTCGTCGAGCAGCAGGATGTCCGGCTGCTGGAGCAGGAGCCGGCAGAGCGCCACGCGCCGCCGCTCGCCGCCCGAGAGCTGTTTCACCGGGCTGTCGCCCGGCGGGCAGCGCAGGGCGTCCATGGCCATCTCGAGCCGGGAGTCCAGGTCCCAGGCATCGGCATGGTCGATCTTCTCCTGCACGTTCCCCTGCCGCTCGATCAGCTTCTGCATCTCGTCGTCGGACATCGGCTCGCTGAACTTCGCCGAGATCTCGTTGTACTCCTTCACGAGGTCCACGATCTCCTGGACCCCCTCCTCCACCACCTGGCGCACGGTCCTGGCATCGTCCAGGACCGGTTCCTGCTCCAGGAAGCCCACGGAGTACCCGGCGGAGAGCACCGCCTCGCCGGTGAACTCCCTGTCCGCGCCCGCCATGATCCGGAGGAGCGATGACTTGCCGGAGCCGTTCAGCCCCAGCACGCCGATCTTTGCGCCGTAGTAGTAGCCCAGAGAGATGTCCTTCAGGACGGGCTTCTTATTATAATACTTGCCCACCCGCACCATGGAATAGATGACCTTGTT
>CAZTXN010000300.1:0-1655 GCA_964617655.1 uncultured Nitrospiraceae bacterium
GTCTCCTGTCTCCTGTCTCCTGTCTCCTGTCTCCTGTCCTCACTGCTGCTTCCCGGTCACCTTCTCCATGATCCGGTCCCGGATCACCTTTATCTGGTCCACGAACTTCTTCGGCGTCACTTCGAGGTGGATGATGGCCTTGCGGACCTCGACGATCTGCTCGAGCGCCGCGATCTCGCCCTTCCGGACCAGTCCCCGGGGGTCGCTGAAGTCCGCCCAGTGGATATGCCCCACCTCCGGCCTGATCGTCACATCCGCCCCGTCCAGCAGCAGGCTGTTCAGGAAGACCCGCGTGACCGCGTCGGCGCGCAGCACGATGTCCAGGCCCGATGACGTCTCGAAGGTGCTCATCTCGCTCGAGACGTCCACGGCGATCACCACGTCGGCGCCCATGTTCCGGCCGGCGATAACGGGCACGCGCTCCACCCAGCCGCCGTCCACCAGGAGCATGCCGCTCTCCTTGACCGGCGGGAAGATGCCGGGAAGGGCGCAGCTCGACCGCACCGCGGTGCGCAGGGAGCCGCTGCTGAAGACCACGCGCTTCCCGTTCCGGATGTCCGTGGCCACGCAGGCATAGGGGACCTTCAGGTCCTCGATCCTCGCGTCCGGGATGACAGGATCGATGAACCGCGCGTATTCCTCCTCGGAGATGAAGGCCGGCTGCGTGGCCGTCACGCCCCAGAAGAAGCCCTTCCGCACCAGGTTCGCCATGTCGGCGAAGAAGCCCTGGCGGGAATGCGGCTGCTCCATCCGGCGGAGGAGCTCGAGGCGGGTCTTGCGCGAGCGGAAGCCCCGGAGGTACTGGTCGACGCGCTCGATCCAGTAGCCTGCCTCGGGCCGGGAGGCATAGAGCCCGCCGACAAGCGCGCCCAGGCTCGTGCCTGCGATCATATGGACCGGCAGCTTGGCATCCTCGAACACCTTGAGCACGCCGAGATGCGCAAGCCCCCGGGCCGCGCCGCCGCCGAGCGCGAGACATACCTTCGGTTCCATGGAACGGTCCTCTGCAACAGGATGAAATATGGGCAATGATAGCATCGGTCGCCGGAAGAGTAAAGCGCTTTCCCGGCAGCGCTCCTTTCTGCTCCTGTCGCATTCTTCTCAATAGCTTCTGAGATCACCGTGCGGTCCGCAATTCGGCCCTTGCCTGCCGCGAGCCTGTGCAGGACTCCTCGGTCCGTGATCATGATTCATTTTTTGAACATAAAAATCCAAATAAATTCCTTGACATTACTATCCAGGAATGCTAATGTTCAAACCATGAACAAAGGAACCCCGAACCCTGCCCCATCGGATGCCGGTCAGTACCGGTCGCTCCAGATCCTGGACGAGCTATCGAACAACGACGCCCTCACGCAGCGGGACCTCAGCCAGCGTCTCGGCATCGCCCTGGGGCTGGTGAACTCCTATATCAAGAACCTCGTTGCCAAGGGGTTCATCACGGTCAAGGCCATACCTCCCAAGCGCTACGCCTACTACCTCACGCCCAAGGGATTTTCCGAGAAGACCCGGCTGGCCTACGACCTGCTTTCGGACTACACCCGCATCTACCGCGAGGCGAAGAGCAACTACCGCAGGCTCTTCCATGAGCTCGAGTCGGCGGGCGTGAAGCGCGTCGTCTTCGCCGGCGCCGACGAGGTGGCGGAGATCGCCTA
>CAZTXN010000301.1:0-1640 GCA_964617655.1 uncultured Nitrospiraceae bacterium
ATTAATTTCTTCACTACAACCTCCTTAACCTCCTTTATTTATAATCAGGATCATTGGTGTCCGGCACATTTTAACATGACCGGCAATAAATCACTGTAATTATAGCATGAAAATAACATTTATGCCTGTTACCGATTGGGTGAAATGGGGGACACATCCAATACTGTTCGGCATATATATGAACAGTATTGGGACACATCCCATATTTCTATAAATAGAGTAGCAGAGGCTGTTGCACAAATCCCTTATTGATAGAACCGTATTTCAATGTCCGAAATCCCCTAATCTGGTTTTGACCTCCTGGAATTTATATTCTCGTTGTTTGATGACATGGTCATAATCCCCCCCTCTTTTTAAGAAAAGCATTGACAATTCGTCCCAATAAACAATTGCCCATTCATCACTTAGAACAAACCAGTTTCTATCCTCTGTCCAATTAGGAACCTTTATAAGAATTGATTCAAATCCATATTTTTCGTAAAGTTTAGGCAGGAGAAGAGGCTGAAGATACCTCACACCTGCTACATGTATTTCAAACAGATCAACGTTAACTGACACCCTTCCATCAATAGATGCCTGCCTCTTTGGAAAGTCCCTCCATGTTATGTACTGACCCCACTCGAATTGATTCAACACCCTACCGTATATGCCATTTTTATCCATAAAAGTGAGCGCTTTTTCAGGGACCAAGCCATACTTGAATCCAAAGCCAAGCTCCTGATAGCTTTTGCTTTTGTCAAACAACCACGTTCTTGTAATGGCAGAATATGAATAGACAAATATCCATACAGCTATTGCTAAAGAGGCTGCGCGCAATGCATAATGGCTGAAGCGGCTAATGCTAAACTTTTCATGCGCATTTAGTCCTTCAATAAATCCTGTTATGTTCTTCACAATGACAGGGCCTGAAACTATTGCAAAAAGGAGAATAAATCTTATTGAGCTTTTCCCAAGATAAAAAAAGGGGATTGCCAAAATAGGATTGACAACGTCCTGAAGATAAAACTGATTTTTTAATATTGCTGTCCCTATCCTAAGAATAAAGGAAATTGCTGCAACGATGCCTAAAATATAGAATTCGCGGTTGTTAACCCATGTGGATGGCTGCAACTCTAATATGCCTTCCTTAAACGCCCCTGTCTTCATGAATTGAAAGGCAAATGTGAACTGTCCTATGAAATTGGGATTTATGAGCGCTGCGCAAAATGAAAGGACAAGGACAATGAGAATGGTCTTTATCTTGCCCTTTGAACCCTTGAGCCCTTGAATCCTCGACCCCTTGAACCCTTGTATTATCAGCCCTGTCAAAACAGCCCCAAACGGAATGAACATAAGATTAATGCTTGAGTGTGTATTTGCCCATAGGAAATGCACAAGAGGAAGGCTGTATATGTATTTCTTGTCCTGATATATATAGGCATTCTTTGTCCTTGCGAAGTGATAGGAGCATATTACTATGTCTTTCTGCTCAAAGGGGTTTAAATTGCCCTTCCTGATTTCCTGATTGAAGGATTGTGTT
This sequence comes from uncultured Nitrospiraceae bacterium, assembly GCA_964617655.1. GTDB lineage: Bacteria > Nitrospirota > UBA9217 > UBA9217 > UBA9217 > JAKAHZ01. Next base: position 1,520 of record CAZTXN010000301.1, read on the forward strand.
TCGAGAATCACTGTTGGAAGGAAGAATTTATCAAGAAGTTCCTGATTCCACTGTTTGCGGAGGTTTGAGGGGAGGATTATTAAAATACGCCTTTTTCGTTCTGCCCACTTCTGTGATAGGA
>CAZTXN010000302.1:0-1624 GCA_964617655.1 uncultured Nitrospiraceae bacterium
CATAGCCGAAATTCTCCATGGTATTCGCCATGGCCGCCTGCCGGAGGCCCGAATCCGCCAACGCATCCTCTTTAATGGAATCGAAGAATAACTGATCGGCCGGCTTGAAGTCAGTCCCGAATCGTTCGTTCAAAATGCCGACTAGTTCGCTCAGCGCCACCCAAGGGCCTTCACCCTCCGCGGTCCCCACGGAAACCGGGCCGTCCACGGCCCCGCCTTTGCCCGGTTCGAGCGTGATCGTGCCGTCGCTGATCTTCTGGAGCCGGTAATACTGAAGCGCGACATCGCCCTCGAAATCATAGGCAGGCCCGCCCTCCCGTCTCGGCAGCTTCTTGAGCAGAAAACGGATAAAGGAATAAAGCTTTTCCAGGTCCGAATCGCGGAACGGGATCACCTGCGACAGGAAGGCATAGAGGTTCCGGTACGCAACCAGAACTTTCCTGAACTCTTCCTGCTTCTCCCCGGTCAGCGCCTTGAACCGAGTAACAGCCGGATCAATACAGGCGTTCATCCTGGAGTGGTCATCGGGGGTCTGGAATTTCTTCGGCCTGTAGAAAATCCTGGCAAACTCCTCGACCTCTGACTTGAAATAGACCTGCTGGCCGTCGAGTTTGGCCTGAAGCTCGTACAAATGCCGCGCCTCGGCCCGCTCGCCGATAAGGGTCTGCTCGTAGTAGGGCCTGAAGGCTTCCAGTATCTCCCCGGGCTCGTTCACGAAATCGAGGATGAAGGTGTCTTCCTTGAGCGGCGGACTGATGCGGTTCAGCCGTGAAAGCGTCTGGACCGCCTGGATGCCGGAGAGTCGCTTATCAACGTACATCGTATGCAGGAGCGGCTGATCGAACCCGGTCTGATACTTCTCCGCGACGAGGAGCACCTGATATTCGTCGGTTCCGAACTTCTCGGGCAGTTCCTTCTCCCTGATGCCGTTGTTCATCCCTGCTTCCGTGTAGTCGATGGTCGGCGCGTCAGGGTCGGTCACCGTGCCGGAAAACGCCACGAGCGTCTTGATGCCCCGGTACCCCTTCTCGTTGATGTACGTGTCGAAGGCCTGCTTGTACCGGACCGCGTGCAGCCTGCTGGAGGTGACCACCATCGCCTTTGCCCTGCCGCCGATCTTGTGGATCGTGAAATGGCGGAAGTGCTCCACCATCACCTCGGTCTTCTGCGCGATATTCACCGGGTGCAGGCTCATGAACCGCGCCAGGGCGCTTGCGGCCTTCCGCTTGTTCACAATGGGATCGTCTTCGATGGATTTCAGCAGGCGGTAATAGGTTTTGTAGGTCGTGTAGTTCTTGAGCACGTCGAGGATGAAGCCCTCCTCTATCGCCTGACGCATGCTGTAGAGGTGAAACTCCTTCGGCTTTCCGTCAGACTCCGGAGTGCCGAAGACTTCGAGGGTCTTATACTTCGGCGTGGCTGTAAAGGCGAAGAAGCTGATATTCGGCTGCCTGCCCCGCTTTGCCATGGTTTTGAGAATCTCTTCCTCGACATCCGGCAGGCCATGAGCCTCCGCGTACTTTTCCGCTTCCTCCTTGATCGCAGCCGCTGCAAGCGTGCCCTTCAGTTCCGTGGCGCTCTCGCCTCCCTGGGAGCTGTGCGCCTCGTCGATGATGACCGCATA
>CAZTXN010000303.1:0-1591 GCA_964617655.1 uncultured Nitrospiraceae bacterium
GGTGCTGCTGCCTTCCTCCGCCCATGCGGTCCAGGTGGGCTGCTTCTTCACCGCCCTGTTCCTCGGCGCCATGTTCGTCGTCTGCCTGGGCCTCACGTCGCTCGGGAAGCACCTGCTCGTCAGGCATCTGGCGCAGTTCCCCCGCACGCCCTGGCTCCGCCTTCTCGGCATCACCTGGCTCGAACTCCTGACGGGGATCGCCGTGTTCGCCGCCGTCCGGACGAGCTTCTGGACCACCGTACTGATCTACCTCCCCCTTGCCGCGCTGCTGAACCGCGCGCTCCTCGGCCGGCTCGTGCAGGCCGCCGCAGTGAACGCCCCGGCCGCGCGCCGGGCGGGCCTCTTCGTCCTCTTCGCGCTCACCCTTCCCGTCGCCCTGCAGGTCTCGGGGATCCTGTGGCGGACCCTCACGGACGCCATCACCTTCACCGAGCTCCGGTAAACCCGGACCGCGCTGTCCCCCGGGTGAATATTCCCTTGCCAGCGGCCGTCTCTTCTGTTATCTTGTGGCCATAAGAGACCGGCATGGTCCTCTATTTATCTTCGGCGCCGGAAGGCGGCAAGGAGCGGACAACATGGTATTGCAGTGGTCGGAAGAGCTTTCCACCTCGGTGGACCAGATCGACAGGGAGCATCGGGAGCTGATCGTGCGGGTGAACAGCCTGCTGGCGGCGCTCGACACGGGGACCGGACGCGAGGAGATGACCAGGACCATCCAGTTCCTGACGGACTACGTGGTCTTCCACTTCGGCAACGAGGAGCGCGCCATGGCCCAGTACGGGTATATGGACGCCCGGCAGCACAAGGCGCAGCACGAGCAGTTCGTTAAGACCTTCGGCCGCCTGAAGGAGCGGCTGCTCGCGGAGGGGACCGGTCCGCAGCTGATCGAGGACACCCGCCAGCTCGTCGTCGACTGGCTCATCAACCACATCAAGTACGCCGACCGGGGGCTCGGCCTGTTCCTGAAGCGGAAGATCGCCTAGCGGCGTCTCAATCAAAACATTCGGCACGGATCACGGCGGATGAAAAGCCTGATAAAGGCGGATAGGACCGGGTCCCGGGTGAAGAAAAGGGGAGCGTCAGACTCTCCGTCCTTCGTTGCAGCCGCGTCTGGAGCGGCTGTTCTCAAACGCCGGTTGAAGGGAAAATTTTTTCCCCTTGGCAGTCGCAGTCGCCGTGGCCCGCGGCGTTGAAAAACCGCATGAAATTTGACTAAATATAGTGTAAAAATCGGCTTGACTCCACTATATCTTGTGGTATACTCATCACGGTTCCAAGCAGTTCCGCGGCCCGGTTCACCGGTTTCTTCAGCTCCCAGTCCACGAGAAAGCGTAGCGATCCCGAAAGGACAGCATGCGGGCATCGGAGAAATCCTGCGGTTTCCGGTTCGGCTTCTGCCGCAGGTAACGGTACTTTGAGCGACCATTCCCATGGTCGCTTTCTGTTTCATGAGAACACGACAACCAGGTTCCTCATTTTCATACATTCATCAGATCAGACGGGGGTCAAGACATGAACGGTGCAGTGTCCGCTGAAGCGGTGTCCGGGAGCGGAGCGGGTCTCAGCCTGTCCGCGAACAGCATCAAGGTCC
>CAZTXN010000304.1:0-1568 GCA_964617655.1 uncultured Nitrospiraceae bacterium
TCCCCTTCTCCCGAAGTTACGGGGACATTTTGCCGAGTTCCTTCTCCGCGGATCACTCGAGCACCTTAGGCTTCTCGCCTCGCCTACGTGTGTCCGTTTACGGTACGGTCGCAATACAAACTCCCCTGCGAAGCTTTTCTCGGCGGCTTGATTAGGAACCCTTGGCGGGGTCCGAAGACCCCTTCGGCATCGGCGCTCGGCTATCCAGGCGGATTTGCCTACCTGGAAACGCCTACCACCTTGCATCGGAATCCACCACCCGACGGTTCTTTCACTCCCGCGTCCCTCCTCAGGGTCGAACGCGTGCACTGCGGTACAGGAATGTTGACCTGTTTCCCATCGCCTACGCCTCTCGGCCTCGGCTTAGGGGCCGACTAACCCGGAGCGGATAAGCCTGGCTCCGGAACCCTTAGGCTTTCGGTGACAGAGATTCTCACTCTGTTTATCGCGTACTCATTCCGGCATCCTCACTTCCCTGCGCTCCACCCCGGCTCTCGCGAGGGGGCTTCGACGCCCAGGGAACGCTCCCCTACCATGCTTCACTCCGTAGAGTGTCGCATCCGTAGCTTCGGCGGCATGCTTCAGTCCCGACCATTATCGGCGCAGATCCACTTGACTAGTGAGCTATTACGCACTCTTTCAAGGCATGGCTGCTTCTAAGCCAACCTCCTAGTTGTCTCTGCAAATCCACATCCTTTCTCACTTAGCATGCACTTCGGGGCCTTAGCTGACGGTCTGGGCTCTTTCCCTCTTGCGGACGAACATTATCGCTCGCCCACTGACTCCCAGGGTCCATCTCATCGGGCATTCGGAGTTTGATTGGGGTCGGTAACCGGGTAAGGCCCCTAACCCATTCAGTGCTCTACCTCCCGGAGACATGTCCTGAGGCTATACCAAAATATATTTCGGGGAGAACCAGCTATCTCTGAGCTTGATTGGCCTTTCACCCCTATCCACAGCTCATCCGAGCAGTTTTCAGCCCACATCGGTTCGGACCTCCACCAGGTGTTACCCCGGCTTCATCCTGGCCATGGATAGATCGCTTCAGTTTCGGGTCTACCCCCACGTACTTCGCGCCCTGTTCAGACTCGCTTTCGCTTCGGCTCCGGCCCTGAAGGCCTTAACCTCGCACGTGAGGAGTAACTCGCCGGATCATAATGCAAAAGGCACGCAGTCACCCACGTGACCCCCGTAAGGGCCACCAGGCTCCTACCGCTTGTATGCACAGGGTTTCAGGTTCTCTTTCACTCGCCGTCAGGCGTTCTTTTCACCTTTCCCTCACGGTACTCTGCGCTATCAGTCATGAGCTCGTATTTAGCCTTGGAGGATGGTCCCCCCAGATTCAGACGGGATTCCTCGTGCCCCGCCCTACTCGGGTACCCTAGCTCCTCCCTACTCGCGTTTCGCATACGGGACTCTCACCCTCTACGGTCCGCCGTTCCAGGCGCCTTTTGCTACGCTTTCGGTCAGATCCTCTAGGGCCCCTCAACCCCCGCAGGGTTTGACCCCCACGGGTTTGGGCTCTTCCCCGTTCGCTCGCCGCTACTCAGGGAATCTCACTTGATTTC
>CAZTXN010000305.1:0-1564 GCA_964617655.1 uncultured Nitrospiraceae bacterium
CGGTCATCCTGCCGAAGAAGAACGAGAAGGACCTGGAGGACGTGCCGAAGGAGGTCCGGAAGGACATGAAGTTCGTCTTTGCCGACACGATGGACGAGGTGATCCGCACGGCCCTGGGAGGGAGGCATCGCGCCAAGCGGACCCTCAAGCGCAAGGCGCCCGGCCGGTCGCGGGCGACACATTAAGGGACCAGCAGACAGGAGACAGAATTCAGGAGTCAGAAGGTAAGGACTCCTACGATCCTTTGAGAACGTTTGCCACGAAGGCACTAAGACACGAAGAGATCCTTTGCTTCGGTCCCCTTAGTGCCTTTGTGTCTTTGTGGCAAGGAGTCTTATGAAAGTGTCCGATCTGGGCGAGTTCGGCCTGATAGAGCGGATCCGCCGGGCGTCCCGGAAGGCCCCGAGGCGGATGCTGATCGGCATCGGCGACGACGCCGCGGCGCTCTCCCTTTCCCCTTCGGCTACCCTCCTGGCAAGCACGGACCTGCTGATCGAGGGGGTGCATTTCGATCTGGCCACGACCGGTCCGGCGGCGCTCGGCTGGAAGGCCGCAGCCGTCAACCTGAGCGATATCGCCGCCATGGGCGGCACGCCGCGCTTCTGCCTCGTGGGGCTCGGCATCCCGTCCCGCGTGACGGTGGAGCAGATCGCGCAGTTCTACCGGGGGCTCCGCGGCCTGCTGGGACGCTACCGGACCGTGCTGGCGGGCGGTGACACCTGCCGTTCGGACCGCGCCTTCCTCATCAGCGTAACGCTCCTGGGCGAGGCGCGGCGACGTTTGATCCTCACCCGCGGAGGAGCGCGGCCGGGAGACCGGGTGTTCGTGACCGGAACGCTCGGGGACTCGGGGGCGGGACTGGAGCTATTGCGGAGTGGCGAGTGCGGAGTGCGGAATGGAAAGGCAGAAAGAAAGAAAACAACGGCGTGGTGCAGGAAGCTTATCGGACGGCACCTGAGGCCTGAGCCGCGGGTGGAGTGGGGGAGGAAACTCGCCGATTCGGGCTGCGTCTCGGCGATGATCGACGTGAGCGACGGGCTCTCCTCGGACCTGGCGCATATCTGCGAGGAGAGCGGGGTGGGCGCGGAGGTGCATGCGGACCAGGTGCCGCTGTCGCGCGCTCTCAGGACCGTGCAGGGCATGCGACGGCCGGTCCTGGACTATGCGCTCTCCGGCGGCGAGGACTATGAGCTGCTCTTCACTGTTCCTGAATCCCGCGTCCGGAGGCTCCGGGGTCTCCGGCTGCCGGTGACCGAGATCGGCAGGATCACCGCCGGCCGCCGCCTGCGGCTCATCATGCCGGACGGCACGGCCGGTCCGCTGCTGCCGTCGGGGTTCGATCATTTTCGCGGCCAGGCCGGCCGGAAGCGGAGCGGCTGGTGAGGATGCGATATCTGCGCGACCGCCTGCGGGAGCTGATGAAGTTCGACGAGCCGCCGCGCCGGCTCGCGCTGGCCTTCGCGGTCGGCACCTTCATCGCCTTCAGCCCCTGGATCGGGCTGCATATCTTGAGCGCCGTTGCCTTCGCCTGGCTCTTCCGGTTGAACAAGGTCGTGGTCCTGAC
>CAZTXN010000306.1:0-1560 GCA_964617655.1 uncultured Nitrospiraceae bacterium
AGCTGATTGAGCCTCATGACCAGGTCGCTGATCATTCCCGTGGAGCCGGCATCATACACCTCGACCATCCCTTCCCGGAAGCCGAGTGAGATGATGTCCTCTTTCTTCCTCGTGGCGATGACCTTCACCTTCTCCCCTGCTGAGTCCCCCTGGAATCCCGGCAGGAACCGTGCCTCGAGCCGCAGAGGGCTGCCTTCGGCGGGGAACTCGCGGGCCGCGCCTCCCTTGAGGAAATTGTTTCGTTCCCTGGCATTGGGAAGCAGGAGCGTGACCGATCCATCGGCGGCCACGGAAAAGAGATAGACATAGCAGTCGCTGTTCGCTTGATAGAAGATCCTGACCTCGTCGCCTTCCTTCAGGAGCGTCTTCGAAAGCGATACCTTGACCGAAAGGCCCTCGCCCCGCTCCGGATAGACCGGCGTCACCAGCGCCTTAAGAGAGACGCGGTACAGGTTCCGGTCCTTCTGGTCCCACCCTTCGGACAGGACCTCGGCCTTCTCGACCCTCCCGCGCACCGATGCGTACACGAGGTCGTCGGCGATCTGGTTGTTCGACACAAAGGTATGGGACCGGATGAAGGCGCCCACGGCCTTCTCCACGGCCTTCTGCCGGGCGTCCCGCTTTGCCCGCTCCTTCACCTGCTTCGGCGTGTCGTGCTCGCCCATCTGCGCCTCGCCGGCAGCCTCGACCCAGACCGGCTCCCCGGCCGCCAGCGCCGGGGACGGAACGAACTGTAGCAGCACAGCCGCTGCCATGACTGTTCTCAGGACCTGTTTCATCGCTGCCTTACCTCTTGCCCTCCCGAAACCGGTCCTGGATCTCGATGGTCTTCTGATCATATCCCATCCTGAGCTGATTGCCCATATACAGCCACTGGAGACGGAGATCCAGGGGGGTCTTGCGGTAGTCATCGATCACCTCCTGGGACAGATAATAATCAAATCCCTTCTTTTCTTCCTGCTCACTCATCTTTCAGCCCCTTGAGGTATCTTATGTCAGCCTCGTCCTGCCGTCGGCCCGTGTTCTCCTTCATGGCGATCAGATCATCAAGCCCGACGGTCGGGATGGGGACTCCCTGCAGCTGAATCGTGACCGCGCGCCGGATCGCTTCAGCATACTTCACCGGTGAATCAATGATGACGTCGATCTCCCTGATCGCCCACGAGGGGTTCACCAGGTTGAATGCCTTCATGTTCTTCGTTTCGATCCACTCCCGCCGCGCCCCTTCTCTCGCAAAATCAAGAATGTCCACGGGCACTTTGGGTTTGAACTCCCATTGCCGCAGAAGCTTTACGAATTTTTCGACATTCCGGTCTTCAAGGTCCAGCAGGATATCTATGTCATAGGTCATCCGTGGGATACCGTAAAAGTTCACGGCCATTCCGCCCACCACGAGATACCGGATGCCTTCCTCGTTGAACTTCCTGAATATGCCGAGATAATCAAGCATCTAAACTCGCTGCGCTCCTCCGGTGTATTTGCGGCATCAGGCAAACGCGCATCTTGCAACCACTGAAGGTGATCGCAGCCTGAACCGCTCTATGTCAGCAGGCGATGGAT
>CAZTXN010000307.1:0-1550 GCA_964617655.1 uncultured Nitrospiraceae bacterium
GCTGAAAAAACGAAGGAATTGACGATCTCCGAACAGCGGTACCGGGCGCTTTTTGACAACGCCAACGACGGGATCGCCGTTCTGGACGCCAAAGGCATGATGGTAAACGTGAACCGGCGCTTCTGCGATCTCCACGGATTCGAATGGAACGCACTGCTCGGCGAGCACTACCGGCTGCTCGAGGTGGAGTCCCGCCGGGGAGAGATCGAGGACCGGCTCGACCGGATACTGGACGGCGAGGCGCGCGTATACGAGGCGGAGCATTTCACGCGGGCAGGGGAGCGGATCTTTCTCGAAGTAAGCGCCAAGGCCATCGACCTGGGAGGCATGCAGCATATCCAGCTCTTTCTGCGAGATATAACCGAGAAGAAGCGCATGCAGGAGGAGCTCCTGCAGTCCCAGAAAATGGAATCCATCGGCGTGCTTGCCGGCGGCATCGCCCACGATTTCAACAACATCCTGACGGCCATCCTGGGCCATGCCGAGATCCTGCGGCGGTTGAGCGGTCCTGCGGACGATGCGGCGCAGCGCAGGATCAAGACCATTGAGGATGCCGCCCGGCGCGCGGGCCAGATGGTCTCGAAGCTCTTGAGCTTTGCCCGCAAGGACAGCCTTGAGATGGTCCCGACGGACCTGAACGATGTGGTGCGGGACACGCTGGAGCTCCTGGAGCGCACGCTGGTGAACAGGGGCATGAAGTCCGTTGTGGAGCTCGACCGGTCGCTCCCCGCCATGCAGGGCGACGCCATCCAGCTGGAGCAGGTCGTCACGAACCTGATCGTGAACGCCGCCGACGCCATGGAAAGCGGAGGCACGGTCACGGTCAGGACCTCACTGGCGGAGATCGGCGGCGAGGCCGCGCAGCACCATCCCCTGCTGACCGAAGGGGAGTATGCCGTTCTGACGGTGTCAGATTCAGGAGAAGGCATTCCTCCGGGCATCATGGACCGGATCTTCGAGCCCTTTTTCACGACCAAGGGTCCCGGCAAGGGCACCGGCCTGGGGCTCGCCATGGTCTACGGCATTGTCAAGGCCCATAAAGGCGAGATCCGCGTGCGAAGCGACGTTGGAAAAGGAACGACCTTCGAAATATATCTGCCCGTCTCGGACCTGCCCGTTGCCGAAGAGGAGCCGATCTCCTACGGCGCGATGGCAGGGAAGGAGAACGTCCTCGTGGTGGACGATGAGAAGGACGTGCTGAGCTATGCGAAAGAGATACTGGAAGCGCAGGGGTACAAGGTCGTTGCCACGGACAATCCCGTCTATGCCCAGGACCTGTTCCGGCAGATCGCCCCGGGCATCGACGTGGTGCTGACCGACATGGTCATGCCCCTCGTGACCGGCCGGGAGCTGGTCCGGCAGTTCAGGAAGATCAAGCCTGATGTGAAGATCATCGCCATGTCGGGGCTCGATGCGCCCGCCCCGGCGGGAAAACGGAAGGAGTTCCAGGCCTTCCTGAAAAAACCCTTCGAAGGAGTTCATCTCCTCTCCGTGATCAGGCGCGTGCTGGATGCGGCCCAGCCGCGCAGCCGCGCCGAAGAGGCCGACGC
>CAZTXN010000308.1:0-1508 GCA_964617655.1 uncultured Nitrospiraceae bacterium
CGAGGGCGAAGAGGATCTCGGTCGTTGCCGGCGAGAGCGAGACGATGCGCTGCGGCCCCTCAGCGGACGAGACCACGGAAGCGGTCAGGACGATGAAGACCACAGCTGCAAGAAGTATCCTTGCCGCTCCGGAACCCGCGCCCTGTATCATCAGTGCTTTTGCAACCCAACTCCCCATAACCATTTCGAGAAACAGATCACTGCTGAACGGTTCAAACCGGGAACCGCCAGGGCGCGAAGGCCGCGGGAAAATCATACCTAGACGGGCATTCCAGCTTGCATGGGTTCCCTTGCGTCCTTCGCGTCTTAGCGGTGAAACATCATTCTCGTTGTCTGCCTTTTCTGCTTCACCGGCTGTTCCGCGTTCTTTTCCGACACGCCGGCTGACGAGAAGGTCGCCATCTCCGAGAGCACCTTCAGGCCCGCCTCGACCAGGGAGATCCCGAGCGCAGCGCCCGTGCCCTCGCCGAGCCGAAGGTTCAGGTCGAGCAGGGGCCGCTGCTCCAGGTGCTCCAGCATCTTCCGGTGCCCGATCTCCACGGACTGATGCGCCGCGATAAGATGGTCCTTCACCGCGGGAGCAAGCTCCGCGGCGATCAGCGCGCCTGCGGTGGAGATGAAGCCGTCGATGACCACCGGTATCCGGTGCAGGGCAGCGCCCAGCACGATGCCCGCGATCCCGCCGATCTCGAACCCGCCGACCTTTGCCAGCACGTCGAGAGCGTCCCTGCGGTCCGGCTTGTTCACCGCGACCGCCTTCCGGACCGTCGCGACCTTGTTCGCGAGCGACGCGTCGTCGATCCCGGTCCCGCGCCCGGTGACCAGCTCCGGGTCCGTATTCGTAACGACCGAGACGATCGCCGAGGACGGCGTGGTGTTGCCGATTCCCATGTCGCCGGTGCCGATGATATCAAGACCGGCGCGGTATTTCTCCACGAGCTCGATTCCCGCCAGGACGGACCGTTCCGCCTCGTCCCGCGTCATGGCCGGCCCCCGGGCGATATTTCCCGTGCCCCGGCCGATCTTCCTGATCTCCAGGCCTTCGGCAGGAGCGAAGTCATGGTCCACGCCCATGTCCACCACGATCACCTTCGCGCCCGCGTGGCGCGCCAGCACGTTCACCCCTGCGCCGCCCCGCAGGAAGTTGTAGACCATCTGGGGGGTCACTTCGGCCGGGAAGGCGCTCACCCCCTCCTGCGTCACGCCGTGATCGCCGGCGCAGGTGAAGATGATCTTGTTCCTGAGGACGGGCCTGTCCTTGCCGGTGATGAGGCAGTACCGTCTGGCCAGTTCCTCGAGGCGTCCCAGGCTGCCCTGGGGCTTCGTCAGGTCGTCGAGCTGTGCCTGGACCTCGTTCGTCCGCGATGCATCCACCGGCCGGATGCCGGCAAGGACCTCGTTCAGTCTGCTCATGCGCTCTTCCTTTCTCTGCGGCCGTTGCCGCATCGTTCAGAAAAAAATCCCCGGTCTTCACGGGAAGACCGGGGATTAATGGCATCTTAACCCAC